>PLUJ01000289.1 GCA_003165455.1 Acidobacteriaceae bacterium
CGCGCCCGGCGAGCGCTGTGCCTCGACCTCGAACCGCAACTTCGAGGGTCGGCAGGGACGCGGCGGGCGCACCCATCTGGTGTCGCCGGAGATGGCGGCCGCGGCCGCGATCGAGGGCCGCTTCGTCGACATCCGCGACTGGAGCTGAGCCATGGAGCCAATCACCGTGATCGCCGGCGCGGTCAGCGATCTCGACCGCAGCGACGTCGACACCGACCAGATCATTCCGAAGCAGTTCCTGAAGCGCATTGAGCGAAGCGGGTTTGGTGAGTTTTTGTTCTTTGACTGGCGGCGTATGAAGTCGGCAGAACTGGATCCGTCCTTCGCGCTGAATCAACCAAAATACGAAGGCGCTAGCATTCTGGTTGCAGGCGCTAATTTCGGATGTGGGTCCTCGCGCGAGCACGCAGTGTGGGCGCTTCGCGATTTTGGATTTCGCGCCATTCTCGCTCCATCCTTTGCGGACATCTTTGCCAACAATTGCGTTCAGAATGGATTGCTAACAGTGACTTTGGGAGAAGCACAGATTGCTGAGATTACTTCACGCGCTACCGCGTCCTCCGGTTATGAGCTGACTGTCGATCTAGAACGCTGCTGCATCAGCAGTACGGAGGGGTTTGCCGTCGATTTTCACATCGACGAGTTTACGCGGAAGTGCCTGCTGAATGGTCTGGATGAGATCGGCCTGACCTTACAGTACGCGGACGCGATATCGTCTTACGAAGCGAGAATGTCCTACCAGGCTGGAATGTCATCGGGGAATATTTAGTCGGTTGGGCAAGACTGATCTGCCTTCGTATTATCACCACGACAGCACCACTTCTTTTTCGACCTCTCCACTGCCGCCTGGAAACTGAATTCGGATTTGAGAGGAATCGGAAGATTCCTGTGCTCCATCGATGCGCAGGTGAATCTTACGATTGTTCACACGCAAGAAAAGCGTCTGCTGGCTGTTTGCCTCCGCAGACAACCGAAGGCGTAAAGAATTTGAAGAAATTTGCTGATCGACAACTTTCATTTGTGTAGTAATGGCCCCTGCTTCGGGTAGGCCATGATTGATGCCGACTTCTGCCGCGGGTAACGGAATTCGCAGCTCCCCGTCAACGATCGTCGCTCCTACCGCATGAGAGTGCAGTTTAACCGACTTCGAACCTTCCCCGGCAAGGCGCACCGAGAGTGCCGATGCATTCCTCCGCATCTCTACGTCAACACGCGAGTTGTTGATAGGAACATTCACAATCTTGGCTTCAGCCCACTGCGCAGGCAGGTTTGGTGTGATGATCAGAGTATTTTCCGCTGCGTTCCATTCCAATCCAAACATCCCGCGCACGGCCGGCGTAATGACCATGGCTGAAGACCATAGCTGATGCGAGGTGCTTCGGCCGAACCAGCGAAAAAACTCGCCTGAGAGCAACTCTGTGACAGCACCCAAATTCTGCGCCCAGGTTAGATCCGCATTTTGCATAAGGTGAGCATAGCCGGAAAGGCTGCGACCATTGCGGTACTCGGAGAGCGAAACCCACCCAGTAAAAAGCGGCCAGACACTTCCCTGGTGGTAGCTGATGGGATCGTAGAAGCTCACGGCGGGACTTAGGTCGCGAGTACCCCAGTCGGCTGAGAATTCGTCGGAAGCCCACCGATTCAGCATTCCAGCTGCGTGCGCCAAATTGAAGGTTCCATCCCAAGCGGCAACCGCCGGAAAGATCGTTGGACTTTTATCGAGGGTGCCATCGGCATTTCGACTGAACGCGTAGAAGTTCGAATCAGGTACGAAATATTCGCTCTCCAACTTCTCTGCGATGTGACGAGCTCTTTCGCCGGCCTGCCCAGCGAGTTGAGGATTTCCCGTCACGCTGGCCATTTCGGAGATTGCAGTACTGGCCTGCTGATCAAGGGCAGCCAGATAAATTTCCTGATGCGGCATGCCTGGAGGCCACGATTCGACCCAACCTGACCCAGCTATGTTTTCGTAAATTCCGTCTCCGTCCGAATCGTGCGAGCACTCAAACTCCCAGGCCTTTTGCAGTGAAGTCCAGTGTGATCGGATAAACCCGACGTCACCGCTAATGTGCAGATAATCATTCGCAGCCATTAAAAAGAGTGGTGTAGCGTCGGCGGAAGCGAACTGATAGGGGAGACTTTTCCAGTCCACAATTCCAGCCGTCTGGGACCACTCGTGAATGATCTGCCCGGTGGGGCCTTGCCGGCGCATCAGGAATTCCAATTGGTCTCGAGTTAACTGAAAATCACCGTAGGAGTTCACCGCGTAAAGAGTCCATAGTGAATCCCGGCCGAAATACCAGCCAAATCCCGGACGCGCGGAATCACCTGAACCATCAATTCCCGCTACCAGTGCCGTTTCCTGATGACCCGGAGTAGTCTGCACCTTCAATTGGTCGATCGAGACTTCCGCCCACTCGAAGGCGTCGTTAAAATCCCTGTCGGGTGTTTGCACCGCCATGTGCTCCGATAGGAACCTTTTATAGTACGTCTCGGTATCCTCATACAAGGATTTCAGTGAAGCACCGAGCGCTGTGAGCCGTTCCGCGAGTGCGGCGTTGTTTGAATCCGTCTGCGTGTTCGACAGTGTAAGTAGTAACGGAAAGAGTTTGTCGGAATCGTGAGCGGGATCGAAATGCAACACAAGCTGCGCGGGATATGTCTTCGCGCGTCCCTGATTGGGAGCAGGGATGCCAGGATTGGCGCTCGGCATTGAGACCGCCGCAGCATACTCCGGAGAACTTAGATGCAATGCGTAAAAGCGGCCGACCGGCGCGTCCACCCACTCTGCGGCTGAGTAGTCATCGGATGGCGCTGGCCACATGCGCTTCATCTCCGGAGTGAATTGAAAGGTCAGCGTCATCGGCCGCACAGCCTCGACCTGAAAAAACGCGAGAACCCCTGCACCGTCCGGAGCATTATGTGGAGCAAACAAGATTTCGCGAATTGTGAAATTCGCATGCGAGAAAGTGATGGTTGTGTGATCGGGCCTTACATCGATTGCCGCCGCATGGTCGTTCACATCGATGGGCACGGGATAGTCCTGCATCTCGGCTGTGATGCGAAAGTTGCTAAAAATCTTCCAGGGGAAGACCCATGCTTCGAACGATCCGTCCTGGTGGCCGAGAAGGGCGCCACGGGGGCCTACGACGGTGAACGGCCGGGATGGAATAGCATTCCGAACGATCTTGAGCGGCGAAGTGTTTTCAAACGGGAAGTTGACCAACGCCGGAGGTTGCTCATTGGCTTGGCAGAATACGCTTTTCGGCACCGCGATGGTCAAACACACCATCATCGCCCATGCTAGGGAAACTCGACTCATGATTCTCCTGAATTTTTGCCTCCGCTCATGAGCTATGGTTGAGGGCTTAATGGCTACCGGCGGCCGGTTGGATAGCTTGCGTCACTTCAGAGACCTTGTCGGGAGGCAGTGAATGCAATAATTCCACAAACGCGCCATTCGTCCAGCCGAAGCCGACGACGTTGGCGGCATATCCCGCCGTCACGTTTGTCTCCGAAGATCGAGTCACGACGTTATACTTCTCGCGTATGGTTTTATCCCGCTCAAAGTTTTGCAGCACCATCGAAAGAAACTCGGTTGAAACACGGTCGGCATCGGCATTGTATCCGTAACGACGCATGCCTTCTATGGCAAGCAACTGCAACGGAGCCCAGCCAAAAGGATAATCCCACTGCCCCTGAGATTCTTTGTCGCTCGTGACGATTCCACCCGGCTTCTCGAATAGTGACAGATTTTTCATCACAGCTCTGGCTTGCTCATCGGTCGCCAACCCCGCCCACAACGGATAGAAGGTTGTCGCATATCGATAATTCGATCTTTTCGCGTTCTCGATCTCGTAATCGAAAAACATTCCCTGGCCTTCATCCCAGAAATATTGTTGCATCGAGCGTTTGCGGGTTTCCGCCATTTTCCGCCACTCGGCTGCCTCAGACTTCTTGCCTAATAGCAGGCTTATCTCTTCCAAGTCGCGCTCCGTCTTGAAGAGAAGACTATTCAAACAAACCGGAGCGAAGTGCTGAGTAGCGGCGCCATAAGGGCCAAATCGGAATGAAACGTCAAACCCCGATTCGCGCATGGACCGGTCTCCCTTGTAGTAATCCGGCTTCAACTTGAGCAGGAGCGGCGATTCGCAAACCGCATTCGATTGCCCGGTACTGCAGACACTCACAGAGTACGCCGAACCCGATTCGCGACCGGGCGGAAGATCCGCAGCCTCACCATCGTAGTTTGGAATGGTTGGATGCAGAAGGAAATAGGCCGCCACTTGCCGGTAAATACCGTTTTCGTCTTTCAATGCCTCGGCCGCGGGCCCATCTCCGAAATCGTAATAACGGGAAAGGCCGGTTTTGCCCGCGAGATGCGGGGATCGCGTCCACATCGCGTGGTCCCGTTTCAGATACCTATAGGCATTTTCCATCCAATCTCTGTCATCCTGGCCCGCCGCTTTTTGCGCTTCATGCACGGCCGTCACCATGGAACTTAAGAATGGAGGTTGTGAGCGCGTCAGATAATAAGTTCGGTTGGCATTTAGGACGGCGCCGTAATTCTCGATCTCAAAAAAGAAATTGTCGACCATTCCACGGGCCAGTTCCACACGTCCATCCCGCAATAAACCGAGGATAATGAAGTAACTGTCCCATCCATACATCTCATTGAATCGTCCGCCAGGGACGACGTATTTGTTCGGAAGATCCAACAGACCCGGAGGTTGAATCGACTCCACGTCGACAGTCCCCAGTTGGTGAATCACCGCTGGCAGATGTTCCACATTCACCTTGCAAGTTCGTTGCATTTGAGCGCTCTCGGGGAAAAGTTTAAAATCAGCCGGAAAATAAATTACCTCTGGAGTGGAGAGCTTGGGGTCTGTAAGGGCACCGCACGAACTTGTAGAGCGAGTCAATGAATCCCATGCCGTGTGGATGTAGGAAAGGATTTCGGTAAGCTTTGCATCCGTGGAAGTAGGGGTAGGCTTCGCTTGCCCGAACGCCGCAAACGATAAAGTCAAAATAATGATCAGCACACGGACCTTAGCAGGAACCTTAGAGGATAAGTCTTTGCGGCATCTCCCGCGCTTAGTCAGCCAGAACCCCCGCATCTCGTCTCTCCTGGGCAGTTACGATAGCAGAATCCTCGCCGAGCTAAGATCGGCCGAACGCCCTCATCCCTTCGTATATCAGTTGCCGCCACGGCTGCCGTCATCAACAACCAAGCTACGATCGCCGGAACTCCAGCTCAATCTCTTAAAACTGGAATCGCGCTGAGAATTGTAGCCGCCGCATCGTGGTTCCATCTTGCGAGGCCACAATGTCGATAATCAATCCAGAGTTGCTTCCGCAATCGACGCAACTGCTGGGCTGACCCAGGTTGGGATGATTAAAGACGTTAAAGGCCTGAGCCGTCAATTGGAAAGGGGCGACCTTTGAAGTAATCTCGGCGGGCCTGTATCGTTTTACGGTCACCCCTTTTCAGCTGAGACTGGACGGAGCAAACGTCTACCGGCAAACTGAAATGAGAGTGATATTTTCCGGCAGCGGATTCGAGTAGAGTCGGCTCAACTGGGTTGACGGCTCGCGATTTCTATAGCTCGCTGCATTACACTTAACGAGGCAATTATGTTTGTGAATCGCATTCGAATCCGGGTCGAATTTGGAGATTGCGATCCTGCCCAAATCGTTTTCTTTGCCAACTATTTTCGCTGGTTCGACGAGTGCACCACTGCGCTTTTTCGAGCGGCGGGACTTCCGCTGCAAAAGCTATTTAGGGCTCATGGTGTGATCGGCATCCCGCTGGTCGACGCGAGGGCTCGATATATCCTTCCATCCTCCTACGGTGACGAACTGGTGGCGGAATCCTGCGTCACCGAATGGAAGAAGAGTAGCTTCGTGATCAGCCACAAATTCATGCGAGGTGGGGAGTTGGCTGTGGAAGGATCGGAGACCCATGTATGGGCGGCCGCGCATCCCACCAAACCTGGCAGGATGAAAAGTGTACCCTTGCCGGAAGACGTGGTTCGAATACTTTCCACGGCAAAGAAGCGGTCGGGACGGAAAAAATGAAATTCCGAGCAGCAATTCAGGTCGCGATTGCGGCCGACATCAGATTTTGCCGCAAAAAAATTTCTACACTGTTTGCGGAGGCATAACGATCACCAAGGAGAAGCGGCACTCTGTTCATGGCCGTCTCCTCTTCTTAGACCGTGAATTGCCTTCGCCGTCTTTCTCTTTTTGGGTATCCATCTCTTGAAAAACTTCTAGGGCCATGTGAAACGCGGAATTCGCCGCAGGCACGCCGCAATAGATAGCGGATTGCAGCAGCACTTCTTTGATCTGGTCGCGGGTAACTCCGTTGTTAAAGGCCGCTTTCACGTGCATGCGGAACTCGTCACCACGGTTTAAGGCAACCATCATCGCAAGCGTCAGCAAACTGCGTGTGTGACGGGGAAGGCCGGGACGGCTCCAAATTTCGCCCCATGCATTGCGAGTAATGAAGTCCTGGAACTCTTCGTTGAAGTCTGTTGTGCCAGCAACGGCGCGGTCCACATGTTCGTCGCCCAGAACGGCACGTCTGGTTTTCATGCCCTGCACGTAGCGTTTGCTCTCATCCATTGACGTCATAAGCTTATTCGGAAAGGAAATCACTCAACGCTTTGGTGAACGATTCAGACTGCTCGATATTCGAGAGATGAGCCGCCGCAAGCTCTACCTGTTGAGCTCCTCGAATTCGATCGGTCAGGAATTGCGCTTCCGAGTTGGGGATGACTGGATCGCGCCCGCCATAAATCACCAAAGTCGGAGTCTTGATTTGCCCCACTGTATCGCGCAGATCCATATCTCGGATGGCGTCGCAGCAAGAGGCATAGCCTTCTCTCGGTGAATTCTCAAGCATTTCCCGAGTCCAGGCGACCTTCTCTTCAGCGCTTGCACGAAATTCTGGCGTGAACCAACGCTCGACTACGGAAGCCGCGACGGATTTCATGCCATCTCTTCGAACAGTTGCGATGCGCGCATTCCAAACCTCTTTAGTGCCAATCTTCGCAGCTGTGTTGCACAAGACCAGTCGATGAAGGCGATCCGGCGCGTGAATTCCCAACCACATACCGACCATTCCGCCCATGGAGAGTCCGCAGAAAATTGCCCGATTGATATGAAGGGAATCCAATAGGCCAACAACGTCCCGACCAAGTTGCTCGATTGTGTAACTGCCCGCCGTTACCGAAGACCCTCCCTGTCCGCGAGTGTCGTAACGCAGAATGCGGAAGCGCCGTTCCATTTCCGCCATCTGCGGCTCCCACATCGAAAGATTGGTGCCCAGCGAATTCGAGAATATGAGTACCGGCTGGCGATCTCCCGTGAGCTCGTAATGAGTTTTTACCNNTGTCAACATGTGGCATTCCTTGGTCTCTCTATCGAGCTGGCTTCATGATTAACAATCAATCAACATTAGTCGCATGGATGACGCGGTCAACAAACTCCTCGGCTGCGCCGAGATAATTCACCGGCATAAATAAATTGTCGAGGTCTTCGATTGTGAGATGCTCAATCACGGTTCGGTCTTGGGCTAGAATTTCGCGAAGATTTTTTCGCAAGTCAGCCG
Organism: Acidobacteriaceae bacterium; assembly: GCA_003165455.1. GTDB lineage: Bacteria > Acidobacteriota > Terriglobia > Terriglobales > Acidobacteriaceae > Sulfotelmatobacter. Next base: position 7,616 of record PLUJ01000289.1, read on the forward strand.
CCTTTCGGCTTGCCGTTTCCACTAACTCTCGAGCCGCGGCTTTGCCGATTTTAGGCGCCAGAGCGGCCGTGACCGCCTCCGCGAAAATCAGTCCACTCGTCACTTCGAGATTGCGCTTCATACGCACTGCATCAACTTCTAGATGAGGGATAATAGCCGCCATCTGTTTCAGAGCACCGCCCGTAAGGCGGAAAATCTCCGGCAGCGTCTCCCATTCCGCCTGCCAATTGCCGAGGCCGCGCTCATCTTCTTGCACCATGGCGCTCAACATGGTGCTGACGAGGCCGGGGATCCGCGTGGCGGCTGATAAGACAATCCCACAACTCACCGGGTTACGCTTGTGGGGCATTGCGGAAGAACCGCCGCGGCCTGGGCCGGCAGCCTCGAAGACTTCGGCGATCTCCGTTTGCATGTGCAGTGAAATGTCGCGCGCAATTTTACCCAAGGTTCCGGTACAAAGGCCGAGAGTTGTGGCCAATTCCGCAATTCGATCCCGGTGAGAATGCCATGGCAAGGAAGGAAGTTCGAGACGCAACTCGGCCGCCAATGCTCCAGCAACTTGCAGTCTCTTATTCTGCAGCGCCGCCAGCGTTCCAGCTGCGCCGCCAAACTGGAGCACCAGCACTCGACGTCTGGTTTGAGCCAAGCGCTCGCGATGCCGATTCATGGCATCCAGCCACCCCGCAACCTTGAGACCGAAAGTCGTGGGAACAGCTTGTTGCATCAGTGTGTGGGCCGCAATAGGAGTGGAACGGTAGTGCTGGGCCAGAGCGGCCAAATGTCTGCAGAGTGCGGTTACGTCGCTATCGATAATGTCGAGCGCTTTCCGTACTTGTAATATCAGACCCGTGTCATTCGCATCCTGGCTGGTCGCGCCCCAGTGTACAAATTCCGCAGCTTCGGGATTGTCTTTCGCAACCAACGCAGTAAGTTGTTTGACCAAAGGTATAGCAGGATTAAGTGACGCGGCGGTAGCAGCGGAGAGCTCGCCCGCATCGATCATTTTCGCCTGACACTTCGAGGAGATCGCCTGCGCTGCCTTCGAAGGTATAACTCCGCATTGTGCTTCAGCACACGCAAGTGCAGCTTCGAAATCCAGCATCTGTTGAAGACGTGCGAAGTCCGAGAAGACTTCGCCCATTGCCGCTGAGCCGAATAGTGGATCTAGTAACGCCATCCAGGGTTTGGAGCTAACATCGCCGAGTTTACAATCCGAGATCGAAGAATACGGTTTCGTGCGGCCCTTGCAAAACTACATTCCATTCCAGCGCGCCAGGGGCGCCGGCAGTTTTCTTGGCAATTAACGTTGAACGCCGCTCAGGTTCCACCAGGTTGAGGATGAAATCCGAGGCGTTCATAGGCTCGTCGGGAAAATAGATGCGCGTGACCATCCGCCGCAGCACTCCACGCATGAATACAGAAACGAGGATATGCGGAGCCTGCTCCGTACCTTCGGGCCCAGGCACGGCTCCAGGTTTTATCGTGGCAAAGCGAAAAAACCCCTCCTTGCTGACGTGCAAACGGCCGTAGCCTTTGAATCCTGGCTCCACAGGCTTATCCTGAGTGTCTTCCGGGTGAGCATATTTTCCGTGTGAATTGGCCTGCCAAATTTCTAGCATTGCATCAGGTACGGGACTTCCATCGCCATCGAAAACTCTTCCTTGAATGGTAACCCGCTCGCCGGAGACGCCTTCCTCAGCCAGATTGTCGCGGTGCAGCCATTCCAGACCAATCTTAAAGTACGGCCCAACCGTTTGCGATGTCGTCGCTTGCAAACTCACTAGTCCTCCAAAGGAGTGGCTTCGCGCCCTCGCAGGATGATATCGAACTTGTAACCAAGAGCGCGCTCAGGCAATGTAGTTTCCCAGTCGAAAGTCGAGATTAAACGTTTGCGCGCTTTCTCATCCGCGGTGCAATTGAAAATCGGGTCAAACGGGATCAGCGNNCGAACGGAAACAGTGGATCGCCCGGAAAGTACATCTGCGTTACCAGGCGCGTGGCAAACGCCGGACCGAAGAGAGAAAAGTGAATGTGTGCTGGCCGCCAGGCGTTGTAGTGATTGCGCCAGGGATATTCGCCGGGACGAATGGTCACAAAACGATAGCGGCCTTCGCTGTCTGTAGCGGCTTGCCCACTGCCGTTGAAATTTGGATCGAGCGGCGCAGGGTGTTGATCCCACTCGTGGCGGTACCGGCCCGCCGCATTTGCCTGCCAAATTTCCACCAGCGTGTTCGCAAGCGGACGACTGTTTTCGTCGAGCACTCGCCCGCTCACAATGATCCGCTCACCAATCGGCTCTCCACGATGACCCAGTGTTAAATCATAGGCCTTGGGCGCAACAATTTCAGATCCAAACGATGGTCCCGTGATTTCGGATAGGGTGTAAGGAATTGGTATCTGCGGCTTGGTCGGCGCACGCTTGATCGAGGATACGTATGGCGGATGCAGGTGATTGGGTTGGGTCCCTGGGTACGGCGGACGGTATCCTGCAACGCGCTTCATGGGCTTTTTTACCTTGCCGCCGTTCTTGAATTCAGAGACTATGCAACGTCAAGGTCCGTGTCAAGGCGGGAGGAGTTAAAGTGGTGTCCTGGATTGTCGCTGGCAATCTCACCCGAAGATCGTGAGGCGCTTGTCAATTAGAAATGTGCGCGGAACGCCTCATGGCTTAGCCGTTTCAAGAATGCGATGATCCACTTTAATGGGAATGCGTATCTCGTTCGCGGCAATAATACCGCTCTTCGGACTCATTTTCGGGAATCGCGCACGCGCCTCAAGCGAGCCTTCACGTCGAACGATCAGCTTAGATTCTTAGAACCCGAATTGGCGGTAGCTTGGAATCTCAGGTGAGTATCGTGGCACGATATTTATTCTCGTGACAGCTCTGCTTTCGCCCATTCTAGACAGAATGGTGTTGACCTGGCGCTGCGGACTGGATGTTGTCACCCGCGGTGAAGGGGAACAAACTACCGCATCACGGGCTATCTAAAGTGTCTTGGCAACTCGGCCTCAGCTTCGTGCACCAAAGAAGCGGAACGAATAAAGCAGGTATTTGGACTTATGCAAATCATATGAAGACTTGCATTTTTCTGACAGCCCAAGAAAGGACTGCCCTGATAGCGATCCGTAGTTTCGCATGAAGAGTGTTTCTTGGCCCATCGCATGGTCACCCAATAATGCCGTTTGAGTTCTCGACGGCGGGAAGAGTGCGGAAGAAGTTCCGCTCCCTCACCACGGGAGATGCCGAGCGCGACAGAAGAAAGTTACGAAGGGTCCGGAAGACAATTCCAACAAAAATCGAGGCTGGTTAGATAATGACAAATCGCTCCAAAAGCGCGCGCCCCTCGACCGTTCGGCATTTACACAAACCTCAGAAACACGCCAAAGCGCGTCGTGCCGGTCGAGGGCCCAACAATGTTGCCGAAGCCGTTGTGATCAAAGATGAAGATGTATTTTTTCTTTGCGACCGCAGCGGCAATGTCCCCTTGGGGAATGAGCAGGGTTTCGGACTCTATTATCACGACTGCCGTTTTCTTCAAGGCTATGAGATCAGCATTGCAGGGAACCGTCTGAACTCACTGGCGTTCACGTCCGAGCATGGGTTCATGTCAGAATTTATTCTGACGAATCCCGACCTGAAACAACCCGATGGAAGCGCTCTTCCAAAGCAGAGCATCGTTATCGAGTGGCAACGGATCATTCATTCAGCGGGGCTCTCGCTGCAAGACGTCATCACGTTTACGAATCATAAGCATGACCCTTTACAGTTCGTACTCTCCTTCGATTTCGAAGCGGGCTTCGAGGATGTCTTCGAGATCCGCGGCTTGCGGCCGAAGAAGGTCGGTAGACGGGAGAAACCAGTATGGCGCGATGGCGGCTTGATGTTTGAATACGACGGCGCCGATGGCCTCTTCCGCACGCTCCGTATCAATCTGACCCCGCTGACTGGCAGCCCTCGAAAGGACGGAGCCGATCTAAAGCTCTCGCTAGCGCCCAACGAGAGCAAACAGGTTCGCGTTTCGCTCGTCATCTCCGAATCAAGCAGAAAAAAGCAAGCAACCAAGCGCAACCTCAGGCCCGACGCTGACCGCCTGGCGAGACAGCTCCACGAGAACTCCGATGACTGGCTGAAAAGACATTGCGAAGTCAAGACGAGCAGCCCACTGCTTGACGACTTGTTTGAACGCTGCATTCGCGACTTACGCGTCCTGAGGACCTCGCTCGACAGCGAGCAGTACTTTTCGGCGGGACTGCCCTGGTACGGAGCGTTATTTGGCCGTGACAGCCTTATCGCTTCATTACAAACTCTTGCGTTTGAACCACGTATCGCGGAACACACTCTGCGGCTGCTGGCGAAGTTTCAAGGCACTGAGGTGAATGAATGGCGCGACGAACAGCCTGGCAAAATCTTGCATGAATACCGCGTCGGGGAACTAGCCCACTTGAACGAAATCCCACAAACACCCTATTACGGCTCCGTGGATTCAACTCCTCTGTTCTTGATCCTAATGGCCGAACACGCCAAATGGACAGGAGATCTCACGCTGTTCCATAAGTTAAGGGAAACGGTCGATCGGGCGTTTGAGTGGATGCGAAAATACGGGGACCTGAGTGGAAGCGGATATCTCGAGTACAACTCACAATCGAAGGAGGGATTGGGCAATCAAGGTTGGAAAGACTCTGGAGATGCAATCGTAAATGCAGATGGCAGCTTGGCTAGCCCTCCGATCGCCTTGGTCGAGGTGCAGGGGTATGTCTATCAGGCGAAAATATTGGGATCCGACTTGTACGAAAGAGCGGGAGATAAGGATGCGGCAGATCGCTTGCGCGCGGAGGCCCATGAACTGCGTACCCGTTTGGAAAAAGAATTTTGGCTGAAAGATAAAGGTATCTACGCGCTGGCTCTCCAAGCCGGAAAGCAACCAGCGGCCGTCGTCTCTTCGAACGCTGGTCAGTTGCTTTGGTCGGGAATGGTCGACTCCGCCAGAGCGAAGAAGACCATGGAACAACTCATGTCCAGAGAGATGTTCAGCGGCTGGGGAATTCGAACGTTTTCGAGCGCTGAAGCCCGATACAACCCTGCGGGTTATCACCTGGGAACTGTGTGGCCGCATGACAACTCGATTATTGCGGCTGGATTCCGGAAGTACGGATTCGATGACGCCGCCTGCCAGGTGTTTACTGGGATCGTAGAAGCTTCCAAGCATTTCGAAAGACGCCGGCTCCCGGAACTGTTTGCGGGTTTCTCCAGAGATCAATTCCCTATTCCTGTTCGCTATCCCGTAGCGTGCCACCCGCAGGCATGGGCAGCAGGGTCAATTCCCTTTATGCTCCAATCGTTGCTCGGTTTGGTGCCGAATGCATTTGAGAATCGCCTGCAAATTCTCCGCCCTGTTCTCCCCGATTTTGTTCAGAGTTTAGAGTTTCGGCGGCTAAAGGTGGGCAAGTCTACAGTGGACTTAAGATTCAATCGCGGCTCCGACGGCAAGCTCGCCACGGATGTCATGAAAGTACACGGCGATCTGAACGTCGAATTTTCGTCAGTGCCACAGAATAGGGCAGCGTAAAGCTGTCATCTTGAAGAGCGTGAGAGCGAGTTTATTCATGAAGAACGAAACGGTGGTAGTTACTGGGTCGTCGGCTGGGCTAGGCCGAGCTGTGGCTTACGAGTTTGGCAGGCGCGGTGCAAACGTCGCATTGCTAGCGCGTGGCGTAGATGGACTCGAAGGCGCGAAGAGGGAAATCGAAGCTGCCGGTGGCAAAGCCTTGGTTTTACCGACGGACGTGGCGGATTCAGAGAAGGTCGAGGCCGCTGCCACAGCGGTCGAGAAAGAGTTCGGCCCCATCGACATCTGGATCAATAACGCCATGGCATCGGTGTTCTCTCCAGTAAAAGAAATGAAGCCGGAAGAATACAAGCGAGTCACTGAGGTAACGTACCTCGGCGTGGTCTACGGCACTCTGGCTGCGTTGAAGCGGATGCTGCCGCGAGATTGCGGCACGATTGTTCAGGTGGGTTCGGCGCTGGCGTATCGCAGCATCCCGCTGCAATCGGCTTATTGTGCTGCCAAGCACGCCATCGCCGGCTTTACCGATTCCCTGCGCTGCGAGCTCATACACGACAAGAGCAGGCTTCGACTGACGATGGTACAGATGCCCGCACTCAATACTCCACAGTTCGGCTGGGTGAAGAGCCGTTTGAAGAATAAAGCTCAGCCGGTGCCGCCGATTTTCCAGCCCGAGGTAGGAGCTCGCGCAATTTACTGGGCAGCACATCATCATCGGCGTGAAGTATGGGTCGGCGCACCCAC
>PLUJ01000029.1 GCA_003165455.1 Acidobacteriaceae bacterium
TGGCGTGCGAAGGGTCGATGTTTAAGAGCAAGTTCGCGAATGCGCTGACCACGATGATGATTGGATCGCTGGGCATTGCGGCGGCACAGAATAAATTGTCGGTGGGATATGGCGCGGAAGCGGGGCACATGGATCCTGTGGTGGCGAAGATGTGCGGGCGCTACTGCAAGAATTCGTTCGTGATTACGCGGAATGAGGAATCGCGCGGAGTGTTGCGCGAGTTGGGCGTGCCGACCGAACTGGGGACTGATACTGCGTGGACGTTCGAGCCGCGCCCGCCGGAGTATGGGCAAAGTGTGCTGAGAAAAGTCGGATGGGATGGTAAAACTCCGGTGCTGGTAGTATGCCCGATCAATCCTTTTGAGTGGCCGGTGAAAGCCTCGATTGCGAAATACGCGGTGCGGAGCCTGACCGGGGCATATAAGGACAGCCACTATCGCACGGTGTATTTTCACAACTCCGGGCCGGCTGCGGAACGTGCCTACCAAAAGTATTGGACCTCCATTGCCAATGCAGTGGATGCGTTCCGCAAAAAGAAAAATGTTTTTGTGATTCTGGCGGCGACGGAGCGATTGGACGCGCGTCCGGCGAACCGCATTTCGGAAAAGCTGGGCGGCGTGCCGGTACTGACTTCCGACGAGTACAACATGTATGAACTGGTGAGCGTGCTGCGGGCATGCCATATGATGGCGTCGTCGCGGTATCACGGAATTGTGACGTCGATGCCAGGACTGGTTCCGTCCGCGGGGATCACGATGGATGAACGCATCCGGAATTTGATGCGGGAGCGCGGACATCAAGATTTGCTGATGACAGTGGACGATCCCGAGCTGGAGGGGAAGCTTTTGGTTGCTCTGGAGAAATTGAGCAGCGATGGCGAAAGAATTGCCGACGGAGTGGCTCGAACCGTGGTGAAGAATTTGAAAGTGATGGCCCATATGGGTGTTTATTTTGAGGAGGAAGTGCAGAGAAGGTATCCAGAGTTCGAGACGCGGCGCGGGGAGTGGGGCTGGGAAGATTACTTACCACCGATCAGCCAGGGATTGCGGGAGTTGGTTGGAGCTTACAACTAGCCGGGCAACCTGCTGGTTTTGTAACAAAAATAATTTGAACACGCCAATTCCATTCGTCGGAGATATTCTCGCGCAACTGCACGCAGCCGCGGACAGGAGAATTCTCGCGGAAATTCGCGACGGCCGGATTACAGGCGTCACGGGCGGTGAACTACTGGAAATGATTCGGCGGGCGAGGACGTTTATCGCCGCGAAGAATCTGAGAAAGGGTGACCGGTGCGGGTTGCTGGCGGCAAACAGTATTCGCTGGGTGGCGATGGATTTGGCGCTGATGGCCGAGGGGCTGATCGTGGTACCGCTTTATTCGCGACAAGCTCCCGCGGAATTGATTGCGATGATGAAGGACTCCACGCCTTCGCTCGTGTGTTGTGGCGAGGCTTTGCTATGGGAAGAGATTGACCGGAATTGGGCGGATGCGCCGCCACGATATTTGTTCGAGGAGATTTTTACGGGCGTAGAGTGTGCGCAACTGGAGCGTCCGCAAGTGGGGAAAGATGATCCGGTTACGATTATCTATACGTCTGGAACTTCAGGCGAGGGCAAAGGCGTGGTGCTGACGGCGGCGAATGTGGGTTTTATGCTGGAAAGAACGGCGGAACGCCTCGAACAGCTCATGTCTTCATCAGGGCCGGCCGGACAGGATCGGATTTTTCATTACTTGCCGTTTACGTTTGCCGCGTCCTGGATTGCGCTGCTTACCTTCTTGAAGCGGCGAAGCGTGGTCACGATCAATATGGATCTCGCAAAGATTGCGAGCGATATGCGGACCGTGGCTCCGGATTATTTTCTGAATGTGCCGCAATTGCTGGAGAGAATGCGGCGGGCGGTGGATGAACAGTTGTGGCAGACAGGCGGCGTGGCGCAGGCGATTTATTCGCGCGCCAAAGGGTCGTGGGCCCGGCGGCAAGAGAAGCAAACGAAAAGCGGAGATGCGGTATGGTTGGCGCTGGCGAACGCTCTTATCTTTCCGGCAATCCGTAAGAAAATGATTGGGAAGAATCTGAAGGCTCTGATCTGCGGGTCGGCGCCGCTGAGCGTGGAGACGCAACTTTATTTCATGATGCTCGGAATCCGGGTATTGCAAGTTTACGGGTTGACGGAGACGACGGCGATTTGCACGATGGATGATCCCAATCGGGTTGAGGTGGGATATGTTGGGCCGGCGATTCCGGGGATGGAGATGAAGTTAGGGGAGAATGAAGAGATCGTGGTGCGCGGGCCGAATGTTTTTCGGGGATATTGGAACCGGCCAGAGCAGACGGCGGAAGCGTTACGCGATGGATGGTTTCATACTGGGGATCAGGGAGAAATAAGTGCGGCAGGGAATTGGCGGATCGCCGGGCGGATTAAGAATTTGATTGTGCTGGGATCGGGGCACAAACTTTCACCGGAACCGGTGGAGAATGCGATTGCCAAGATGCTGCCGGAGGCGCAGCAGGTTGTGGTGGTTGGGAATGGGCGCGGATACTTGGCGGCGCTGGTAACGGGAGGTGTTTCTCCCGAGAAGGTGCAAGCAGCGCTGGACGAAGTGAACCCGGACCTGCCCCATTACAAGCAGGTGCGAACATTCTGCGTTTTGACCGAGCCGTTTTCGATCGAGAATGGATTGTTGACGGCGAATGGGAAATTGAAGCGGGATGCTATTTCATTGCGAATGAAGAATGAAATCGAAGATCTGTACGGTATGAAGCAGGCCGTGAGTTAAAGAAATCATGCTGACCACCAAGAGCACAAATCTTCACGAAGAAGAAACCTCGGCAATTGAATGGACGCTGAACGAAGGCGTGATCGAACTGGCGTTGCATCGGGCGCCATGCAATGAGTTGGGATCGGATTCGCTTGAAGAGTTGGAGAAGTTCGTTACTGCTTTGGAGCGCTTGCAGGCCGAGGCTCACGCTCTGATTATTTACAGC
>PLUJ01000223.1 GCA_003165455.1 Acidobacteriaceae bacterium
TTCGCCGTCTGAGACATGTTTTGCCAGCCCTGCGTGGGCTCGTCAAAGACATACACTGCGCCAGCCCAATATAGCGAATTAATAGTCGCCCTAGGGGCACCACTCACCACGGTGCGGCCTGTCACTCCGACGGTCCAACCAAGATTGTCGTTGGAAGCCCCATCGGAAGAGGTCAGGATCGCCGTCGGCGTCATATTCGCCCAGCCGCCTTCCGGTTTAGCGAAAACGCCCACCGCACCCTGCCCCGCCCCAAGATAGGACGCAGGAAAAACCGAGCGCAATCGTGTTCCGTGATATGGCGACAGAATAATTCCAGTTGAGCTCGCCGGTGGTGTTCAGGCGGGCGGTTTCGGTGGCATTCACCCAACCAGTCGCAGGTTTGACAAAGACATATGCCTCGTTTGTGTGTGTTGGCGCCGCCACAATCACATCGCCATCAATTGCAACGGCGCCCATCCCGTCTGTTGTGTCAGAAGCCGTGAGTATTGCCGTAGGGGCGGCGTTTTGCCAACCGCCTGCCGGTTTGACGTAAACTACAGCGCCGCTAATGAACGAACTGACGACCACGGTGTCTCCGCTGGCGGCAGCTGAGTAGCCGAGGTAGGAGCCGGGAATGCCCGGAGACTGCAGAACGGCGTGTTGGATGCTACGCAAACAATTATCGAAATCGCCACGCGGGGCTGAGACCCCAGCACCGCCGTAAAATTGAACTACGTTGATAGGACAAGCTGAAACCTCGGTCGCTACTCTAACGAGAAAACATACGCGGCCCCGGCGTCATTATTGAATGAGAGCGCACCCGCAACGAGAGCGGAAGTGCTAGCGCCGAGCGAAAAGCCCAGGCTTTGTGCCCCGCCAGCGCTGGGAGCCGCGATTACGCCGATAGGAACGGACGTGGTCTGCCAGCCTTTCGCTGGTTCTTTGAAAAGATAGATTTGCCCGTAGCCAAAGGAGAGGGGCGCAAAGGGCGCTCCAACAGCGATTACGTCGGAGATGATTGCGACTGCGTTACCAAAGCTCCACGCGTTGGGCGGGGAATTAAGTTGGGCCGTGGGAGCCATATTCGTCCACCCCTCCGCCGGTTTTTGGTAAAGGGCCACATATTGTGTATCCTGCGTGCCCGCGGCAATCAGATTTCCGACCATCGCAAGAGAAAGACCCAATTCATCTCCTTGTACAGGCGTGCCTGCGATGAGTTTCGCCGTCTGAGACATGTTTTGCCAACCCTGCGTGGGTTCGTCAAAGACGTATAGCGCGCCCGCCTGTGGTAGCGAATCGACCGTCGCGATAGGGGCTCCAGCCACCACAGTGCCGTTTATCAGCCCAACTGTCCAGCCGAGCATGTCGCCAACAGCTCCATCAGAAGCCGTCAAAATTGCAGTCGGCGTCATATTTGCCCAGCCACTCTTCGGTTTAACGAAAACTCCTACCGCTCCCTGCTGCGTGTTCATGCCAAAACGGGCTGCAGGCAAACCAAGCGCGATCGTGCTCCCCGAAATGGCGACAGAATAATTCCAGTAGAGTTCGCCTGTCGTGCTCAGACGGGCAGTTTCCGTGGCGCTCACCCAACCGGTCGCGGGTTTGACAAAGACGTACGCCTCGTTTGTGTGCATCGGCGCTGCTACAATCACATCGCCATCTATCGCGACCGCCCCCATTTCCGCGGTCGTATCGGAGCCCCGGAGTATTGCGGTAGGAGTTGCGTTTTGCCAGTCGCCCTCCGGTTTGACGTAAGCCACGGCCCCACTGGCATACGAACCGACTACGACGGTGTCTCCAACTCGCGGCTACTGAGACGCCAAAATACGAGCCAGGAATACTCGGAGGCTTCAGAACAGCGTGTTGGATGCTACGCAAACAATTATCGAAATCGCAACGCGGGGTTTGAGACCCCGCATTGCCAGAAAATTGAAGCCTTTACTGCGTTGATAGGACAAGCTGAAACCTCGGTCGCTACTCTAACGAGAAAATATATGCGGCCCCGGTGTCGTTGTTGAATCCTACCGCGCCGGCAACAAGAGCCGAATTACTGCCGGCGATTGAATAGCCCAGGTTTTGAGCGCCGCCAGCGCTGGGAGCCGCGATAACGCCAAATGGAACCGATGTATTCTGCCAGCCCTTCGCAGGCTCCTTGAAAAGGTAGATCTGACCGTAGGCTTCGGAGAGTGGTGCGGAAGGCGCTCCGACCGCGATTACATCCGAGATGATCGAAACTGAACTACCGAAGCTCCAGGCGTTGGGAGGAGAATTCAGCTGCGCCGTAGGAGTCATATCCGACCAGCCCGCCGCTGGTTTCTGGTAAAGGGCAACGTATTGCGTCATCTGTGTTCCTGCGGCGATCAATTTGCCCACCGCACCGAGCGTGAGTCCGATTTCGTCTCCTTGTACAGGTGTGGCTGCGATGAGCTTCGCCGTCTGAGACATATTTTGCCAACCCTGGGGAGGCTCGTCAAAAACGTACAGCGCGCCTGCCCATGATAGAGAATTGACAGTCGCCGTCGGGGCCCCGGCCACCACAGTTCCGTCTATCAGCCCAACTGTCCAACCAAGGTTGTCGTTGGAAGCTCCATCGGAAGAGGTAAGAATCGCCGTCGGCGTCATATTCGCCCAGCCACTCTCCGGCTTGACGAAAACGCCGACCGCCCCCTGCCCGGCGTCAAGGTAAGACGCAGGGAAACCCAGAGCGACGGTGTTCCCTGAAATGGCGACAGCGTAGTTCCACCCTAGGGTCCCTGTCGTGCTCAGACGGGCAGTCTCAGTGGCACTCTTCCAACCCGTTGCGGGTTTGACGAAGACGTATGCCTCGTTCGTGTGCGTCGGCGCCGCCACAATCACATCCCCCTCAATTGCAACGGCTGCCATTCCCAAGTATGTGTCTGACGCGCTGAGTAGCGCGATAGGAGCGGCATCTTGCCAGCCGCCTTCCGGTTTGACGTAAACTGCGGCCCCGCTGGTGAAGGACCCGACCACGATTGTGTCTCCGCTCGCAGCCACCGTCAAGCCAAAATACGAGCCGGGATCGCTCTTGGACTCAAGAACAGAATGATGAATCTGTATCTTTGGCTCTTGCGCCGCAGCCCCTGTTTCCAGGATACCCATTGCTGCGCAAACGATTATCGAAATCGCAACGCGGGGTTTGAGGCCCCGCGCTGCCAGAAAGTTGAAGCCTTTGGTGCGTTGCAAAGAATTCATATAGGTCACTCGTATCCGTACTGAACATAGGCTGACATTTCGTTTAGCATCACCGGCATTCCCACTAACTCGACATACAAGTTATAGGTGGCCGGGCTCGCTCCCGCCGCTGCAAAAAGACTGTTCAGGTTGCTCAGTGAGCTGACGGTGTCACCGATTCCGGTCGAAAGCTGATAGAGATTCTGCTCAGGATCGCTCGTAACTGATGGTTCCACCATTTTCCGAATTAACCACGGGAGCATTGAAACGCCAACAACTGTCGACTCCCGTCTCGGCCTCCGAGCCTTTCAGGGTCCGGACAACGGGTGCAACAGTATCAGGTGCAGAATGGAGCGCAATCGGGTGATTGCAGTAGATAGGGTTTGGCAGTGCCTAAACGGACCCCGTTTCCCGAAGGNNAAGAGTGTCCGACCCACACGGGTCACTGCGGGGCGGGCGGGCTATTATCAGGCGGCTTGGGTGGAGGGGTTGACGATTTGTCGTCTTTGAAAATTCCGGCGATTTTGCCGAAGAAGCCTTTCTTTTTCTTGGCGTCTGGGTTGTTCGGGTCCTGATTGTTTTGAGCTGGCACGTTCGCGTTCTGCGGATTTACCGCCGCGTTATTCGCGCTTTGCCCAATCGGCCCGTTTGTTGTCTGCGTGACCGGCGGCAGAGGTTTGGAACCGCCGCCAAAGATGCGGGAGAACACGCCGGCGACTCCGGTTTGCTGGTCGCAGGTGTCGCGCGGTTCGGTGCCCACCACGAAGGCGGCTACATAATCATTGGGACAGGTGGGCGTCGCCAGGCGATTCGTGACCTTGTCCAATTGCACATCGACTACCCCGGTGGGCTGGGCGAAGGGCTTCATATCACTGTATTGCGGGAGCAGCGAAGCCTTCTTCATGAACTCGGTCCAGATGGGTGCGGCGGTTTGTGCGCCGCTGAGGCGGAGATCGCTGTAGTCGTCGTAACCCACCCAGACGATGCACAACAGGTTCGAGGTGTATCCCGCGAACCAGCCGTCGTGCGAGCTTCCGGTTTTTCCCGCGGCGGGCAGAGTGAATCCACGCAAGCGCACGGCGGTATATCCAAGGCCGTAGTTGATCACGCCTTCCATCATGTTGGTCATAACGTAGGCGATGCGGGGGTCGAGCACCTCACGTTGATCGGTTTTGAAATTTGAGATTACATCGCCGTTCGTGTTGCGCACCGAATTCACCAGCACCGGAGAAAGGCGCACACCGTTATTTCCAAAGACCGTGTAAGCGGCCGCCATATCGAGCGGGGTGGCATCGTAAGAACCAAGCGCCATTGCGGGCGTGGGCTTCACCGAAAGAATTCCCGCCGACTTCGCCAAGTCCGCGACTTTGTCATACCCTACTTCTTCGGCGACCTTCACCGTGGCGTTGTTCAGGGACATGGCGAGCGCATAGCGCAACGTGACGTCGCCGTGGTACTCCTCTTTGTAATTGCGCGGTTCGTAGATCTGATCTCCATAGGCGAAGCTGGTGGGCGCGTCGGTCACGGTGGAAGCGGGCGTGATGACGCTTTGCGCTCCATCCAATGCAGTGTTCATGGCAGCGGCATAAACAAAGGGTTTGAAAATCGAACCGGTGGGCCGTTTGGAGAGCGCATGATTAAGCTGGCTGAAGCCGTAATCCCTTCCACCCACCAGCGCCAGAACCGCTCCGGTATGGGGGTCGAGTACCACCATGGCAACCTGTGCCTGCGGGCCCGGCACAACGTGCGTCTCAATTTTATTGCCTACTTTGGTTCGCTTGGTGCGCAGCTTGGTGACCTGCTCATCGACCAGCTTAATGCCGCTTTCGACCGCCTGGGCAGCGGCTTTCTGCAGATCCGGATCGAGCGTGGTATAGATCCGATAGGACTCGTCATTGAGATCATGTTCGCTGAACTTATTGATCAGCGTGTCGCGAACCATGTCGACGAAATAAGGCGCGTCGCTGGCCTCAACATTTGGGGGCGCCAGCTTCAGCGGCGCAGCCTTGGCCTTATCCGCCTGATCGCGAGTAATGGCGTGGGTATCGACCATGGAATCCAGCACCAGGTTGCGCCGCTCCAGCGCGCGCTCGGGATGGCGGTAGGGCGACAGGCGGCTTGGCCCCTGGATGATTCCCGCCAGCAGCGCGGCCTCCGGGAGCGTGATGTCTTTTAAATCCTTGTTGAAATAGGCGCGCGAGGCCTCGGCGAATCCGCTGATAGCGAATGATCCGCGCTGGCCGAGGTTTACCCAATTCGCGTAGAACTCAAAAATCTGCTGCTTGCTGAACTTCTGTTCGAGTTCTTCGGCGATCAGCATCTCGGTCAACTTTCGCCGCACGGTTTTTTCCGGAGTCAGAAAAAAGCCACGCGAAAGCTGCATGGTGATCGTCGATCCGCCCTGTTCGTGGCGCTGCCTCAGCACGTCGACCCAGACGGCCTCGAACATCCGGATGAAATTCACTCCGCTATGCTCGAAGAACCGGCGATCCTCGATCGCCATTACCGCATCGAGCATGACTTTGGGAATCTGGTTGTACTTCACCAGTTCGCGCTTGGAACGTTGTTCGGAATCGAACAACGCCGTTACCAACTGCGGCTCCAGTTCGTAGGCGGAAAGATCATTGCCCTGGCTGGTAATCCGCTCGACTTTTCCGTCGTGAATGGTGATACGCGCCGCTTCCGGGCTGTGATAAGACTCGGGGCCGGGAGTTATTTCGATGCCGCCGCCGATGAGTTGAAAACTTCCTAGCCTCGAGTCGCCTTCTTTCTCGGCGTATCCGGCTCGGCGCAGGTCGGTTGCAATCTCAGTGACATTGGCTTTATCGCCATCCCGCAAGGTGCGCGGTGTGGCATAAATTTTGGCCGAGTTGGTGAATACCGGAGTTCGGAAGCGCTGGGCGATGATGCGGTCGTATTTAACGTAGAAATAGCAAAAGAAGGTTCCCAGAGCAACCGCTCCTGCGAGGAAAACGATCAGGGCAGAGCGCAGCACGGGATCGCGCGGAAAAGCTCGCGTCGATTTTCCGCCCTTCGTTTTGCCCTTCGGAATCTTTATTTTGATAGCCACTTTTTGATTTGTACGCTCGATGAGAAAGACGCCTTCTGATCAGACGAGGGCGCGCGGGAAAGGGTTTGATGCACCCTGTGGTTCATGCAATAAAGCTGAAGGTACAAAACCCGTGCAACAAAATTCATCCACAGTCCGACCCAACTTCGAGGGCTAAATTCATCCGCCAAAGCCGGCCACTTGCCTTATTGTACCAAGCGTCTCGGTGATGTAGAGGTTAAGATTCCAAGCGGTCGGTTGCAAGGTTCCCGCTGCGACAACGTTGCGAATGTCACCGGCGCACACGGCTGGTTAGGCCTAGCGCGGCGGTTTGAGTGGAAAGCTAAAAGTTACCGCTGAGAGAAAGAATTGAGACACGGGAGCGGCGAACCTTCGGGGGCGGGCTGACTAGAACCCTTTATTGCCGCTATCGGGAGTGAAGTGCATATCGAAGGAGTATCCGGGAAGATTGACGTTCACGGAATAATTTGCCGTTATATAGATTGCGGAGATGCCGGGAGTGTTGATGCGTTGCACGGTGATTTGCTTCGGATCGATGGGCAGGTCGTGCTCTTTTACTTTTCGCATGACGTCGTTGCGAACGTCGTCGTCGGTCTTCTGCATGATGGAGCTGTCCGTCATGGCGACCATCTTGAGGTCGTCTTGAAAGCCATAGTTGGACATCATGGGAGGGACGACCTGGAAGAGGCAGATCACCACGGCAACCACTGCAAGCAACGCCAGAAGAGCT
>PLUJ01000268.1:0-1702 GCA_003165455.1 Acidobacteriaceae bacterium
CCGGATGTGCCGGCACTCACCAGGTCGTCGTGCTTCATCCTCGTCAGACCAATGGAGAAAAATGGGCCGACGGTTTGTGATGTTGTGGGCTGCCGACTCACGCTAAGGCTCCATGGGCGTGGCTTCGCGCCCGCTCAATATAATGTCAAATTTGAAGCCCAGCGCCTGGGATGGAATTGTGGTTTCCCAGTCAAACAGCGAGATTAGCCGATTGCGTGCGTTCTCATCCGCCGTGCAGTTGAAGATTGGATCGAAGGGCAACAGCGCATCGCCTGGAAAATACATCTGAGTCACCAAGCGCGATGCGAACGCCGGGCCGAAAAGCGAGAAATGGATGTGTGCCGGCCGCCAGGCGTTGTGATGGTTCCCCCAGGGATACGCGCCGGGGCGAATGGTTACGAATCGGTAGCGTCCCTCCGCGTCCGTCAACGTGTGCCCGGATCCGGTGAAATTCGGATCCAGAGGAGCATTATGCTGGTCGCGCTTATGCAAGTACCTGCCAGCAGCATTGGCCTGCCAGACTTCGATGAGTGAATGCCGCAGCGGCCTTCCATCCTCATCCATTACCCGCCCGCTGACGATGATGCGTTCGCCAAGAGGGTCGCCATGGTGCTGCCTGGTAAGGTCAGTCGCTTTTACGTCAGTCACCACGTCCGGAAAAGATGGGCCTGTGATTTCAGAGAGAGTTTGTGGCAAATAGACTAGCGGCTTCGCGGGCGCGCGCTTGATCGTGGACGCGTAAGGCGGATGTAAATAATGAGGCTGCGTGTCAGGATCGGGCCTTCTGTAGGGCAAAATTCTGGTCAAGCGGTTTCCTCCTGTTAGCGGCGCGACTTGCAATCCAGCATGCTGTATCTAATCCAACCGGCTAGTCCTAGCCAAAATTAAAAATCTTATAAATTCTGTTTGATCGGTGGATCTTGCACGCTAGCGGCGCGATTTTCTCGCGTACCGCGGATTACCCCACTCTCATCGGTGTAAAAGTTCATGTAACCGAAATTGCCGGCGCGCGCAGTCAGCGTATAACTTTTCACACGACCGTCCGCGTCAGGTTTCCCCGGACTGTATTGCGCCGTGTAATGTGCGGCCTGCGCCTTCTCCGCTTCAAACCGCACCCGGTCTCCCAAGCCTTCCAAGGACGAAGGGAAACCGCCTTCGCTGCCTTGATAGGCGGTGAGCGCTTGTTGAATGATGCCAAGCGCCTCCAGCCCATGAGCCTCCGCATCCGGCTGCGTACCGGAAATTTTCCAAGGCAATGCAAGCCAAGCTGTGACAGCCAGGATCGCGAGAAATATTCCGAGGAGAATCGCAATGCGGGCAGGCGTTATTTTCTTGTTTTGTACGCCGACATTGGCAAACTCACTGCCGTCCGGTGCATTGGTCACGTCGGCGCCGCAGTAGGGGCAGACCGCACTCGCCTGGTTTATGGCTTGCTCGCATTCCGGACACGTAAACATCGATCAAATCTTATCAGGTTCGCGTGCAAGTTATGTCGCCGAGCGCGTTCACTTGAGGAGGTAGGTGCGCCTGAATGCTTGGTTAGCGTCACGAGCCGATACCATGCCGCCGGAGAATCGTATTCGCCTTTCGAGTATCATCTTTTAGGATTCGCATAGAGGAGACAACCCATGTCCACAAGCGAACGCAGATGTATTAGCGTTTTCGATTTCGCAGCTTTTCTTCTGATTTTCGTAGCGGCGGG
>PLUJ01000268.1:1759-2730 GCA_003165455.1 Acidobacteriaceae bacterium
TCGCGACGTGCGGCAAATTCATCTGTCCTCGGGGGTTTCGCCGTTGCGTTTCGAAGACGTTGCCGCTGCGATCATGCCGGCCACCGTGCATTTCCGTTCTCTCAGCGAGCCTGCGAAACTCGCAGTCGTGGAACAGAACTACGAATACGACCTTCTCGATGCGCAAAAGCTCTTGCAGAAATATGTAGGCCGAGAGGTTACGTTGGTCCATGGCGAGGAGCAAGCGAGTTCCACCAAGTGGGTCGAAACGAAAGCCGTACTGCTAGCAGACAATAACAACGAACCGGTCTGGAAGATCGGAACCGAAATCGTTACAGGGATGCCTACCAGCTGGTATCGATTTTCCGAGTTGCCGGGAAATTTGTATAGCCGGCCCACGCTCGTCTGGACGCTCGACAATCGCGGCGCCGCAGCGCAAAAAGTGGAAGCCTCCTATCTCACCAATAACATGAATTGGAATGCGGATTATGTCCTTACTGTGTCACGCGACGAAAGAACCGGCGATTTAGATGGCTGGGTCACACTAACGAACAATAGCGGCACCGCGTACGAAAATGCAAAATTGCAGCTCGTTGCGGGCGAAATCCATCAAGTGGCGCCCGTCGTTGCTACCGGGGCCGCGATTGCAAGAATGGAGGCAGCCGTACCAGCGCCCCCTCAATTTCAACAGGAAAACATGTCCGAATACCATCTTTACACGCTTGGCCGGCGCACTTCGATTCAAAACAACGAGTCCAAGAGCATCAGCTTGCTTTCGGGAACCGGCGTTGCTATAGAGAAGTTTCTCGCAGTTGAAGGGCAACCGTATTACTACCGCAACCAACAGGGAATCGGAAACCCCATACCGGAGTCGGTGAAGGTTTACTACCGCTTCAA
Source organism: Acidobacteriaceae bacterium (assembly GCA_003165455.1). Lineage (GTDB taxonomy): Bacteria > Acidobacteriota > Terriglobia > Terriglobales > Acidobacteriaceae > Sulfotelmatobacter. Next base: position 2,636 of record PLUJ01000268.1, read on the forward strand.
AAATGAAGAAAAAGGCGGGTTAGGAATGCCGCTGCCGGCCGGAACCGTTCGTGTCTATCAAGCCGATTCAAAGGGCGGAATCCAATTCGTCGGCG
>PLUJ01000108.1 GCA_003165455.1 Acidobacteriaceae bacterium
GTTCACAAGGTCGAGAATTACTGGATGTTCATCTCTCAATGGGCGGGTCAGGCCCTTGCCTGGTGGGGAGTTTAAAAGCAGCTAGCGAGATTAGACGCGATCGCAAAGTACGAACACTGAAAAGTGGAGGTAAAGAAATTCATGGTGGAGCAGAAGCTGCTACGAAGTGGTTGGGCCAGAATGGGTCGCAACAAGCGTTACATCATCTGGTTTTTTATTTTGAACGTGCTGTTGGCATGGTTCGGCGCGGCAGCGTTTAATCATCAGGTCAGCGGCATTCTCGACCACAGTCTTTACCCCCAGAAGCTCGTGCATGGTTTTGACTTGGCAGTATTTATCGAAATGGTGGCCCGGCCCGAGTTTGGCCCGACCATGGCTTCCGTGGGGCCGGCGACCCACTTTGCTTTATTGTTCTTTTTTGCGACCGCTCTGTTTCTGCCAGGAGTGCTGCAGGGCTACGCCTCTACCTACCGACTGCCGCGCGAAGAGTTCTTTCGCGCTTGCGGAAGAAACTTGTGGCGATTCATCCGCCTGCTGATTGTAGCCGGCATTGTGATGGGCATTGTGGCGGGAGCACTGTTCGCCATTCGAGGCGCTTTGCTGAAACAAGCGGCGGAAAGCACCAATGAACTATTGCCCTTCTACGTTTCTGTCGCAACTTTGTGCGTGATTTTCCTGGCCATGGCCGCGCTGAGGATTTGGTTCGATCTGGCTGAGGTCGATGTGGTCTTGAGCGATCAGCGCGCGGTACGGCGATCGATTGGCAGCGGATTTCGCCACATGTGGCGAAATCTGGGGACGCTGTTAGGAGCGTATGTCGTCGCCACGATTGTCGGGGCTATCATCCTGGTCGGCGGCATTTGGGTGTGGATAAGATTTGTGCCCGCTCCAAGTGTCCTGGGTGCGATCTTCATAAGCCAGTTGACGCTGCTGCTGTTGCTGATCCCGCGCTTCTGGCAGCGGGGTATCGCTGTGAGCTACTACCTAAGAAACATGGTGGAACCAATCGCAGTGCAGGCATTCACGCCAACTCCGATTGCTCCGCCGCTTATCACTTCTGTCGTGAGCGAACCGGCTTCTCCAGTAATCCCAAACATCCCGCCACCGGACCGCAGGGAGCGTAGTCCCCTAAACACGTCGCTACAACACGACGATGGTGATGCCTCGATTGCCGCGGCCGAGATCTGAATCGGCCTTAAGCTCGGGATGCGATTGCAGAATCTTCCAGCTCGCCTCGTCCGACCTCGACCAATTTTCGCCGAAGATGCACGCCCGTATCTTCCCGCTCTGAACCCTCTCCATCAACGTTTTCTGCACCGCGATGCGGATGTCGCCGCCAGTTCCGGTTGACCCATATCCATGAATGAGTTTCAGCAGCTTCCGGTTGGATTGGTATGCCGCCGCGAGTTCTCGCTCCAGACGCTGCAGGGCCTCATGTACCAAAGGCATGTCCGCTTTGAGATTGACGGTTTTAATGGAGTGGATTCCGCTGATCTTCGCCTATCATAGTCGCGTTTCGCAGTTAGCTTCTCCCGGGAAAGATAGTGAACTTCTTCCGCCCGGGGAGCCGATAGGTCTCGAAGTCGTCGTGGTCGACCGTCAGAATCGCGTTGACGCGCTCCCGGGCCGCGAGGTGGACCAGCGTTGCATCGGCGAAATCCATGAGACGATCCGAGTGTTGCGACATGAGGGCATGAAGTTCCTGCAAATGAGCATCCTGCATAGGATGAATGGTAAGAGCTCCCGAGCGGACGAAACGCCATGTCTTTTCGACGTTATGCGGGTTCCTGCCTGTGAGGCGAAACGTCTCGGTGAGTATCGCCTCGGTAGTGAGCAGCGGTAGCCGAAACGACTGTAACGCTTCCAGACAAAGCGAGTGCCATCGATCACGGGAGTCGACGATGGCTAGGATGCCACCGGTATCAATCAGTCCGACGATCGAAGCAGCGCGCGAGTGCATTCGATTCCTTAAGATGTTTTTTGTAGATCGTCTCACGGACAAGTTCGCGGGCCCGCTCCGCGAGGGTCGGGTCGTCGCCGTGGATCGTTCCCACGGTTGCCATCACTCGTTTACGGAGGGTGACCTGCTCTTCGTCATCGGAATCGCCGTTACGCCAGCCGGCGGTCACACGGTCCAGCAGGGCGGAAAGGGAAGTGCCTTCCCGGCGAGCTTCGTTCTCCAGATCGGCCTTTTTTGCCGCCGAAAGACGCCAGCTGTAGACCTCCGTCTTCATGCACCACGGTGTAGTGCAAGTTGGAACCTTGAGTCAATTGCTTTACTTCGCCTGGGGCGCCGACGCCTTCAAATCGCTGAGCAGGCGCTGGAAGGCTTCCTGATAGGAGTCGTGATTTTTTCCAGTGCTGAAGTCGGGGACGAAGTAGTCGCGAATCTGCGCGGCCGAAATATTTGGAGGCGTGTACTTGCCGTAACGAGCCGCAGCTTTCTGAGACACGAGCACTCGTTTCGCCCATGTGAGACCGAAGAGTGCAGACGTATCTTTTTTTCGCCTGCGGTCCTGCACTAACTGGCACGGCCTACATACGTGGTTCCCGCCACTGCTCGATGATCTACTATTCCACCAAAGAATCGCCTTATTCGACTTCCCCCGCGGCGGCAATACTCCACTATGACCGCACCTGAAAGTCCACAATTGGCCGGGCTGCTTTCCTCGGTCCCATACGGATTTCCTGCCCCATCCCTGTGATATTAACTGAGACCGTCCTCGGTTCGGAGTCAGACGCTTTTAGGCCTATAGCCTCTTGACGTGTATATACGAATCGGCTACGCTGTATATATCAATAAAGAGAGGTCCCTATGGCTGTGACCATGACTTCAATCCGCCTGGACACGGACTTGGCTGACGAGGCCGTGAAGGTGCTCAAGGCGAAATCCCGCACCGATGCGGTTCACATTGCTCTGCGCGAAATTGTTGGGCTGAAGCGCTTCAAGGCCCTGATGAAGAAGAACTCCGGCAAACTTAAGTTCTCCGGACTCGATGAGTGACGTCGTCATCTTCGACACATCCGTTCTAGTGGACGAGGCCCGCAGAGGCCGCCACCGCAAGCGGATCGAATCCGTCGACGGATTGATTCGCATGTCGTCGGTGGTCCTCGCGGAATTGCTGCGCGGCGTGACCGGACCGGCGGAACACAAATTCCTCCGCACTCTGGCGAGAAACCCAGTCCTGACTCCAACGCAAACGAATTGGCTGGAGTCTGGAGAGATACTGGCCAAAATCCATGCAGAGCAAGGCTTCGAGCCGCGTAAACTGCGTGACCTGCATTTCGACGTGCTCATCGCCCTCACCGCCCGGTCCCACGGCGCTCGGCTCATCACTACCAACCGGGCCGACTTTGAGCTGATTAGTCGATACCGCCAGATCAAGCTTGAAGTGTGGTGACAGTGTCGTCCCTCCGGGACTCGGTTCCATTTCCTGGGGCTTACCTAGGGCTTACGCCCTGGGCTATTATCTGCCGCCCCTCCGGGGCTGCTATGCCTTGCGGCTGCGGCCGATGGCTTCTCGGGCTTCTTTGTCGGCGGTTCGGCGGCGCTCGGTTTCTCGTTTATCCCAGAGCTGCTTGCCTTTGGCTAGGGCTAGCTCGACTTTTACTTTGCCGTTCTTGAAGTACATGCGCACCGGTATCAGCGTCAGTCCTTTTTGCTGGGTTTTGCCGATCAGTTTGCGGATTTCTTCGGCGTGCATCAGCAACTTCCGGGTGCGCAGTGGAGCGTGATTGTTCATGTTGCCATGCTCGTATGGGCCAATGTGAGCGTTGAGGAGCCAAAGTTCGCCGTCTTTGACCAATCCATAGGAATCCTTGAGGTTCGCAAGCCCCGCTCGGACCGATTTTGCCTCCGTCCCGGTCAGGGCGACGCCACACTCAAATTTTTCCAGCAAGAAGTAGTTATGAGAAGCGATCCTATTAACGGCGGCATCGCGCTGGCCAGCGGCGGTGGGGTCACGGCGGGGGGATTTTTCCGGACTGGGCTTGGTTTGATGTGTGGACTGACGAGGCATGGGGCTCATGTCTATCTTAACAGTGGGCTTCCGGCTGAGGCTATTGCGGGCTCCGGTTTCAGGCTTCCGGTTCGACGCCCGGAAGCTGGGAACCGGATGGTTGGCCTCTAGATTGGCGACAAATCAGATTGCTACATGATTTCTATATGAGATTTCGACCCAATCGCCTTTGGGTCTACGACCAAAGAGTGTAACCCTCGTGCACGGTACGCGGTGAGGAGTCCGGAAAGCCGATGCTATAATCTGCAAAAGTCTTCTACCCTTATATGCGCCCAGTAGATCGCGGTTTTTGCCGCGTTCACCGCGCAAGAGACTGCTTATCTGGAAGGTTTAGCCCCAGTTTCTATGAAGAAATTAAATGAGGGACAACGAATGAAGCGTTTCATGCCTGCCGCGGTAGCGATGCTGGTTTTTCTTTTCATTGCGACCGCCATCGCCGGCGACAAGGCTAAGGCCGCTTACGCCAAAGGGCAGGATGCCGAAGCGCGAGAGAACTACGAAGCTGCCTATGACTTCTACAAGCAAGCATTCGATCTGAAACCAAAAGACTTGCGTTATAAATCCTCCTACGAGCGATTGCGATTTAAGGCGGCCGCAACCATCGTGCACCAGGGGCAAGGGCTCCGGGATGAGGGCAAAATGCAGGAAGCGCTGGCAGCATTCCAAAAGGCGGCGTTGATCGATCCTTCGCTATTCATTGCCCAGCAGGAACTGAAGCGAACGCTGCAAATGATTAACGATAAAGAAAATCCTCCGCCGCAGGCCGCGGGACCGCCAGCCGGCCTGGAGCGGAAGGTGAGGGAAGCTGGCGGCCCGGTCGAACTGGCCGCCATTTCGAACGTTCCAATCACCGTAAAGCTCACAGAAGACTCCAAGGTTATTTATCAGACCATCGGACAGTTGGCCGGAATTAACGTGCTGTTCGATCCGGATTACACTTCGCGCCGCATCAAAGTGGAATTGAACGGAGTAACGCTCGAAGAAGCGCTGCAGATCACGGCGCTCGAATCGAAGACTTTTTGGCGGCCCGTGACCGGCAACACGATTTTTGTGGCGCAGGACAATCCCGCCAAGCGTAAGGAATTGGAACAGAGCGTTCTAAAGACTTTCTATCTGCAGAATCTTTCGCAGCCCACGGAGTTGCAGGATGTGGTCAATGCCATTCGCGCCGTGTTGGACGTGCAGCGTGTACAACAGTTGCTCTCGCAGAATGCTTTGGTAGTTCGAGGCACGCCGGACCAGATCGCGCTGGCCGAGAAGCTCGTTGAGGACCTGGATAAAGCTCGTCCGGAAGTGGTAGTGGACATCGCGGTCATCCAGATCAGCAAAGACAAATCGCGCACCTTAGGATTGAGCCCGCCGACCAGCGCCACCGTTGCACTCCAGAGCAATATCAACACCACCACTCCAACCACCTCGACCACCGGCAGCACGACCACCAGCACCAGTTCCGGGAGTACTGGGTTGGAGTTAAATACTCTTGGCAATCTGAACGCAACTGATTTTCAGGTCACAATTCCGTCGGCCAATCTTTCGGCGGTGATGAGCGACAGCGATACGAAAATGTTGCAGAATCCGCAGGTGCGAGCCCTCGACAACCAGAAGGCGACGCTCAAGATTGGTGAACGCGTCCCGGTTGCCACCGGCTCGTTTCAGCCTGGAATCGGGGGCGTTGGTATTAACCCGTTGGTGAACACGCAATTTCAATATCTCGACGTCGGCGTGAATATCGACGTCACTCCGCACGTGCACTCCGATCGTGAAGTGACCCTGAAGATCACAATGGAAATTTCCTCTGTGGTGGGGCAGTCGAGCATCGGCGGAATCAGCCAGCCCATCATCGGCCAGAAGAAAATCGAGCATGAGATACGCCTGAAGGATGGCGAATCAAGCTTGATTGGCGGAATCATGGACGATGCGCAGACGAAGTCCTTAAGCGGAATTCCAGGGCTGGCCCAGATTCCGATTTTGCGCTACTTGTTTGGACAGGTAACGCAGGACCATTCTTCGGACGAAACCGTGTTCGCCATAACGCCGCACGTCATTCGTGGTACCACCCTGAGCGAGTTGAATCAGCGCGCAATCGACATTGGAACCGCGAATGCGATTCAACTGCGGCCTATGAGCCGTCCTGCGGCGCAGATGGGCACTACAACGCCCGCAAGCCCGACCAGCCAAGCTCCCGTTCAGCAACCTGCAAATCAGCCGGGCAGTCAGGCCGCGATCCCAGGCATGCAGGGCAGTGCGAACTTCCTGTTTGATCCGGGCCAGATCACTGCGAAGAAGGGCGACACGTTCGTGGTGAACCTGATCATGTCTGGCGCGCAAAATGTTTACTCCGTGCCGGTTCAGATTAACTACGACCCATCTAAATTGCAGTTGGTGAACGTATCGAATGGTGGCTTCCTTTCGCAGGATGGACAGGCAGTAGCTCTGGTGAAGCGCGAAGATCCGCCTGGAACTTTGCAGATCACGGCTGCCAGGCCACCGGGAGCGGGAGGAGTTTCAGGACAGGGCGCAATTGTTACTCTGACATTCCAGGCGAAAGCCAGCGGGCAAACTCCATTGACGATTACCCGTGGCGGAGCTCGCGATCCTGGCTTGCAGCCGATTACGGTGAATGGCGCGCAGGCATCGGTGACGGTGCAGTAAGAAAGTTCATAGGGCTGCAATTAGGAGTACGGGAATAGAAGTAGATGATGCATCTCAGATCTTATCGGCGACAGGGCGTGAAGTCCGCACTGGGTTTCACGCTCCTGGAGTTGATTATCGCAACTGCCATTCTGCTGATTTTGTCGACCATGGCAGTGCCGTTGGCGCGGCTGACTATCAAACGCGAGAGGGAAAAGCGCCTGCGCGCAGATTTGTGGGAAATGCGCGATGCCATCGATCGCTACAAGATCGATGCCGACCGAAACGCATTTCAGACCAAAGTGGACAGTCAAGGTTACCCCCCTGACCTGGAAACGCTGGTGAAGGGCGTGGATGTTCAAGGCAAGAAAGTCCGATACTTAAGAAGGATTCAGATCGACCCGATGACCGGAACGACCGAATGGGGATTGCGCTCCATGCAGGATGATCCGGACTCCGACTCCTGGGGTGGGCAGAGCGTGTTTGACGTTTACTCGAAATCGCAAGACGAAGCTCTGGATGGCACGAAGTATAAGGATTGGTAAATGATAGGCACTCGTAAAATTCGCGGCGATTCAGGGTTCACCCTGTTGGAGATGATCATTGTGATCAGCATCATGATCATCCTCATCTCGATTGCCGTGCCGATCTATAACCAGTCGATTGTGCGTTCGCGGGAAGCCGTGCTGCGCAATGATTTGTTCGAGTTGCGCTCGCTCATCTCCCAATACACGCTCGATAAGCAAAAGGCGCCGCAGGGCCTCGATGACCTGGTTACGGCTGGATACATCAGGGTCATTCCGAAGGATCCGATGACGAACGAGGCAAACTGGGAAGTAGTACAAGAAGACGTGTTGCTCGCCGTGGATCAGCAGGATCCCGGAATCAGTGACCTGAAGTCGGCCTCGAACGCTACCGGAACCGATGGTACCGCTTATAGCACGTGGTAGACCGCTAAAGTTCCTCTGAAATATTCCGATTCTGCCCGCTGATTGGTGACTCTTCTCTCTTAGCTCTTGATTCGCTAATCTCTTCAGACTATGGACACCTGCCTGGACAGCCGATACAAACGTTGCACCATTTCTGTGGGTGCTGTGGGCCCCCACAAAAACTAAGCGGCTAATTTTAACCGGAGGACGAATGAGTCCCAACAGGCTAAGGGTGGTAGTGTGCGCAATAGCGGTGATAGCCGGTTGTACGACATGTCGGGCACAAGACGGGGCACAAGGATTTTTCTCGCAGTGGGAAGATCGTGTAAGAGATACGCTGGCACAGCAGCCTTCGTGGCCAATCCCCGTAGTGACGGCCTCTTCGGGACTTCTGCAGGTTGCGCGAACCGACTTTGCCCGCCAAATTACGCCGGCAGGAACGGACACGTGGAATTACGGTAATACGAAAGGCATCTCGCTGGTTCCTTGGTACAACGTCGAATTCGACGTTCTCGCCCCGCCTTATATCCAGCACAACTCAACCGCTAAGGATGGCGCTGGAGATTTCTCCATGTTGTTGAAGTATCGCCTCGCAGCAGGAAACTCCGAACATGGCGATTACTCGTTGAGCTTTTCGGTCGCAGGCACCTTACCGACGGGAAGCTACAATAACGGGAGTCTGGCCGCCACCATCGCACCAACCTTGTGCGCGGGTAAAGGATTTCGACGCTTCGACGTGCAGTCGACTCTCGCCGCTGTGCTTCCGGCTGATGACGCCACAAAATTAGGACGTCCCGTGCTTTGGAATGCGGTGGGTCAGTACCACGTCTGGAAATGGTTCTGGCCAGAAATTGAAAATAACGCGACTTTCTACCACGGCGGAGCACACGACGGGCAGACTCAGAACTTTATCACCCCCGGATTGATGCTCAGCAAGTTCAAGCTGGAACGGGATCCGCGCAATCGTCTCGCTTTCCTCTTTGGAGGAGGCATGCAAATCGCCACTTCACAATTCCATACTTACAACCACGGGCTGGCGCTAACCACCCGGCTCTTATTCTGAGGAAACTCGGAAAGTCGAGCGACAGCGTTGATCCCGTTGCGCTGCTTCGCCGTCAGGCACTAACATCTACTCATGCCGGTTGAAACGGAAATCTCTACAATCCCCTCTTCGATTCGCGCCCCGCGCGGCAATCAGATCACTTGCAAAGGCTGGCAGCAGGAAGCTGCCATGCGCATGTTGATGAACAATCTTGATGCGGACGTGGCCGAGCGTCCCCAGGATCTTGTTGTATACGGTGGCACCGGTCGCGCGGCGCGAAGTTGGGAGGCTTATCGAGCCATCGTCGCGAGCCTGCAAAAACTCGATAACGATGAGACTCTCCTGGTGCAATCCGGCAAGCCTGTCGGAGTGTTCAAAACTCACGATCATGCGCCCCGCGTTCTCATTGCAAATTCTAATCTCGTGGGACATTGGTCAAACTGGGAGAAGTTCAACGAACTGGAACGCCTGGGTCTCATGATGTATGGGCAGATGACAGCAGGCTCATGGATCTATATCGGCTCGCAGGGAATCGTTCAAGGAACGTTCGAGACCTTTTCCGCGGCCGGCGAAAAACACTTTGGCGGAGACCTGGCAGGGAAGCTGATCGTAAGCGGCGGCATGGGTGGAATGGGCGGCGCGCAGCCTTTGGCCGCCACCATGACGGGCGCGGCGTTTCTCGGAATTGATGTTGACCCGGAGCGCATCAAGAAGCGGCTAAGGACCGGGTATTGCGATTTCATGGTTACCACGCTGGATGAGGCGCTGCGTATCTTAAAAAATGCAGTCCGCAAAAAGGAGAATGTTTCCGTGGGACTGGTGGGAAACTGCGCGGACGTCATTCCGGAACTGGCTGACCGGGGCGTGGTTCCAGACATCCTTACCGATCAGACTTCGGCGCACGATCCTCTGAACGGTTATGTGCCCAACGGCATGAGTTTTGCAGAGGCAATCGAACTCCGCAAGAACGATCCCAAGGCATATCAGGAAAAATCTCTTGACGCGATTGCGCGTCATGTAGAGGGCATGCTGCGCTTGCAGAAGATGGGGTCCATCACATTCGATTACGGCAACAACATCCGAACTTTCGCATTTCAGCGCGGCGTGAAAAATGCGTACGACTTCCCCGGATTTGTGCCCGCGTATATTCGTCCGCTGTTTTGCGAGGGACGCGGACCGTTTCGCTGGGTGGCCCTTTCTGGCGAAGCGTCCGACATTCACGTTACCGACGAACTGGTACTGGAATTATTCCCCGACAATCGCATCCTGCGGCGCTGGATCGATTTGGCGCGCAAGCGCATTAAGTTTCAGGGACTGCCGGCGCGCATCTGCTGGCTCGGTTACGGAGAACGCGCACAGTTCGGCTTGGCCATGAATGATCTGGTGAAAAAAGGGAAGATCAAAGCGCCGATCGTAATTGGACGCGATCATCTCGATTGCGGGTCGGTAGCGTCTCCATTTCGCGAGACTGAAAGCATGAAAGACGGTTCCGACGCTGTTGCCGACTGGCCGCTCCTCAACGCGCTGTTAAACACAGCTGCAGGCGCATCGTGGGTTTCGATTCACAATGGCGGAGGCGTCGGGATTGGCTATTCACTCCACGCTGGACAGGTAACGGTTGCCGACGGAACTGACGAAATGGCCAAGCGCATCGAGCGCGTCCTCACCACGGACCCTGGGATGGGAATCATTCGGCATGCCGACGCCGGTTATGACGAGGCGCGAAAGTTCGCGCAAGAAAATGGCGTGCAGCTCCCGATGGGAAAATAGGTCGCCGTCCTGCCTGCTAAACTGTTGCCTGCTTGAACTCAAATCGAAAGCTCGAATCCCAACTGTCCTCGGCGCTTTTGTTGATCAACATCGGCGAACTTCTCACCCTTAGGTCTCAAATTAAATCCGGCCCCCGGCGCGGCGCAGATCTCAAAGAACTCGGCACCATCAACAATGGCGCAGTCCTCTGTCTCGGCGGAAAAATTACTTCTGTAGGCACTACCAAAGACGCCTTAAGCGATCCGTGGCTCAAAAAGAATCGAAAAAAAATAACCGAGATCGACTGCGCCAATAAAGTGGTTGTTCCCGGCCTTGTGGATTCACACACGCATCCCGTCTTTATCAGTCCACGCTTGGTCGATTTTCAGAAGCGGATCGAAGGAGCCTCGTACGAAGAGATCGCTGCGGCCGGGGGCGGAATTCGATCGAGCCTCAAAGGAGTCCGTCAGGCTGCGAAGAGCGCGCTGGTCGACAAAGTTCTGGCTAAACTACGTGAAATGGCCGCGCATGGGACGACCACGGTTGAAGCCAAGTCTGGATATGGCCTCACGCTCGAATCGGAGTTCAAATCGCTTGAAGCAATCCATAAAGCTGCCTCGCAGTGGCCGGGCACGGTCATATCTACGCTGTTAGGAGCGCATGTCGTTCCAAAAGAATTTCAAGGGCGCTCACAAGATTACGTCGAGATCGTCTGTAAAGAGATGATTCCCCAAACCGCCCGGCGAAAGCTCGCCGACTTTGTAGATGTCTTCTGCGAAAAGGGGGCTTTTACATCCGCAGAAACTGAGCAAATTTTCGAAGCGGCGGAACAGCATGGACTTAAAGTACGAGCTCACATGTGTCAACTCTCCGAAACTCGCTTGCAGCCTTTCCTTAGGTTCAAACCCGCGTCATTCGATCACATGGACCATGTCTCCGATCAGGATATTGCCGAATTAGCCAAACACGATACGGTGGCAACGCTGGTCCCCGGCGCAAATTACTTCCTGGGCCTGAAAGAATATCCGCGGGCGCGGAAGATGATTGATGCGGGCGTGCCCGTGGCTTTGGCGACCGACTACAACCCCGGCACTTCTCCTACACTGAGTATGCCCATGGCAATGTCCCTGGCGAGCACGCACATGAAAATGACTCCCGCGGAAGCCATCGCGGCAGCGACCATTAATGGCGCTTGGGCGCTGCGGTTAGCCGACCGCAAGGGCTCAATCGAAGCCGGGAAAGACGCTGACTTTGCTGTGTTTGCCGTCAACGATCATCGCGAGATTCCGTATTGGTTCGGAGCGAACCGATGCGAAACCACGATCATGGGTGGAGCGATAACCCCCCATCATTCGGACGTAATTAGGCTACGGAATTGACATATGTAATTGAACTTTCACGACAGGTACCTCGTATAGACTAAAAGGTTGCGCGGAGCGCGCTTTATTTGTCGTTGGAAGTTTTTGACCAGTTTCACGGTAATTGAAAACCGATCTCCCGAGGAAATTTATGAAGCGAACGTTGACGGTATTTTTATTTGCGTTAATGACAATCCCCGCAGCCCTGGCGCAGAGATTGCCCGATGTCGCCAAGCCGGAAAATTATAAGCTCCGCTTTACTCCCAATCTTGAAAAAGCCACCTTCGATGGCGAGGAGACGATCTCAATCCAGGTGCTAAAGCCGACTTCCGAGATTACGCTGAACTCGGTTGACATCACCTTCGGCGACGTAACCATCACAAGTAATGGAAAATCGCAGACGGCGAAAATTACGCCTGAAAAAGAGAAGGAGATGGTGATCCTCACGGTCGACACGCCGCTACCTGCCGGCCCTGCCACCATCCACATCACCTACACCGGCATCCTCAATGACGAAATGCGTGGCTTCTATATCGGAAAAGATGATCATGGGCGCAAGTACGCCGCTACCCAGTTTGAATCCACGGACGCCCGGCGCGCCTATCCATCTTTTGACGAGCCTGATTACAAAGCCACATTCGACATCACCGCCATTGCCGATAAGGGCCAGATCGCAATCTCGAACCAGAAAGTCGCCTCCGACACCCCCGGGCCGGGCGACAAACACACTATCCACTTCGCCACTACGGTGAAGATGTCGTCTTATCTGGCGGCGCTCGTAGTGGGAAATTTCGAATACATCGAAGGCGAAGCCGATGGAATTCCGATCCGCATTTACAGCACCCCGGGCAAGAAAGACATGGGGAAATTTGCATTGGAATCAGCCGAGCACATACTCAGCTATTACGACAAATACTTCAGCATTAAGTATCCCTACGGAAAGCTCGACCTCATCGGCCTGCCGGATTTTTCCGCCGGGGCAATGGAGAATACGGGTTGCATTACATTTCGGGAAGTCATTCTTCTGACCGACGAAAAAAGCTCGTCGGTCGGTTTAAGAAAAGAGATCGCGTCCGTTATCGCTCACGAGATGGCCCATCAGTGGTTTGGGGACCTCGTGACCATGAAGTGGTGGGACGACATCTGGCTCAACGAAGGTTTCGCTACTTGGATGTCGAGCAAGCCGGTGCAAGCCTGGAAGCCGGAGTGGAACTACAAACTCGACGATGTCATTGAGACTGGCGCGACTATGAACACGGATTCGCTCGCCAATACCCGTCCCATTCATCAGGCCGCCAACACCCCGGCCCAGATTCAGGAACTCTTCGACGGCATCGCATATGGAAAGGCCGCCGCGGTATTAAGAATGCTGGAATCCTACCTTGGAGAAGAAACCTTCCGGGCGGGCGTCAATTCCTATATCCAGCAGCACCAATATGCCAATGCCACCGCCACCGATTTCTGGGATGCTCAGGCCAAGACTTCTCGCAAGCCGGTCGACCAGATCATGCCGACTTTTGTGACCCAGGCTGGGGTTCCAATTATCAACGTGAAGGCCCAGTGCTCCGGCAAGTCGACCACCGTGACCCTGGATCAACGCCGCTACTATTCCGATCCTGCGAAGTTCGATGCACCGAACGATCAGTTATGGGAAATACCGTTCTGCATGAAATCGTCGGCGAATGACAAGTCCGCGAAATGCGAACTGATGACAAAAAAGCAGGAGACTTTCAGCTTGCCAGGATGTTCGACCTGGGTCCTGGCGAACGCGGGAGCGACCGGCTACTACCGGGTCAGTTATCAGCCCGAAGCTGTGCGCTCGCTTGCTCATGATGCCGAAAGCGACCTGTCTCCCGCGGAGAGAATCGCCCTGCAATCTGATATCTGGGCGTCGGTCCGTGTAGGACGCGAGCCGATCGGCGATTACTTGGCTTTTGCCGAAGGCCTTCAAAGCGACCGCAGTCGCGCCGTTTTGGAAGGTGTTCTCGGACATTTAAATTACATCGGCAAATACCTTGTTACAGCAGACGACCGTGCTTCTTATCAAAATTGGTTGCAGCAATATCTTGGCCCGATTTTGAAGGATGTGGGTTGGGAATCGAAACCGGGTGACAGCGATGAGCAAAAGGCGCTGCGCGCCCGCCTTTTCTATGCCTTGGGATATGACGCTCGCAGTCCTCAGGTCGAAGAGCAGGCCCACAAAATTGCCGACCAGGCCCTAGCCAATCCCTCCTCGGTAAGCCAGGAAATGGCGCATAGCGCATTCGGAATTGCCGCGCTTACCGGTGATCAAACGCTGTATGACAAGCTGCTGGCGGTGTCAAAGAATGCGAAATCGCCGGAAGAATACTATACGGCTCTCTTTAGCCTGGCTCACTTCACCGATCCAAAGTTGCTTCAGCGGACATTGGATTACGCCATTTCTTCGGATGTTCGCTCGCAGGATGCATTGCGATTGATCAGCGGCGTTTTGGAAAATCCAGCCGGCGAACAATTGGCTTGGGACTTTATCCTCGGACATTGGGACTCGGTGCAAAAAGCCGGTGGACCATTCGCCAGCGCTGAAATTGTGGGAGCGACGAGTTCATTCTGCGACGCTCGCATGCGCGACCAGGTGGAGCAGTTTTTTGAGGCGCATAAGATCGAAGCAGCCCAACGGACCTATCGGCAATCGATCGAGCGCATCAACGGCTGTATCGCTTTGAAGTCGCAGCAGGATCCACAACTCGCATCCTGGCTTGGGAAGCAAAAGCAAGGTGTGACGGCAGGCGGTCAGTAACCGCGCGTACACGAGTTGCGGGCCAATTCCGTCGGCCCGCTCTCCTCTTCTTCATCGAATTCAGTTTCATCGAGTAAGCGAGAGCCTCCACCGCTCGTGACCAACTTGAGGGAATCGGAACCTTTGTTATAATCGACAGGTTCCGCACGAGTTCTGCGTTGAAGCGGTTTCTCGGTGTGCAATTTTCCCGCGACAATCATCGTGAAGTGAACGTTTATCGCCTGCTGAAGGTAAGCGGGTTTTCAAAGCGTGGCCAGGTAGCTCAGGTGGNNGTCCCTGGCCACCATATTTTCAGCGTATTGTTACTGTCGTTCTCCGGGACCACCGCGCAATTAATCGGGCCCTGCTTACGAACTTTTACCTTCCGTTACACACTCTTTACGCGCTCTTGGGATCGAGGACGCTCTAATACACGGAGGCGCTGTCGACAGTTCTTTCGATATAGCGATTTCCCGACAGAATGAGACATACTCTAAGACGGGACAAGAGCAACGAACTGCTTTCCCAGCACAACCAACTCCCGACAGATTGCAGGCCCAGATCATCCAATGAACGTGTCCAAGCCGAAAATCGGGATCGAAAAAAAGTTAGCCGCGATATCTGTAGAATATTGATTGCTGCCCGCCCGATCATGCATTCTTATTCAAGCCGCGTAAATGATGGCGGCCGGCCCACAAGCTTTGATGTTGCGATAAAGTCTCGATCGAACAGGTGCCGTTAAATTCGGA
>PLUJ01000017.1 GCA_003165455.1 Acidobacteriaceae bacterium
ACGAAGGCACCAGCGAAATTCAACGCCTGGTCATCGCCGCGTGGGTCCTGAAAGCATATTGAGAAAATAGCGCCCCAGTATTTTCTCGCAGTCTTCCCCCGGTGTATTCTTGTGCTCATGTTGGAACTGGATTGCCGCCTTCAATTCATACCCGAATTCGATGCGGACTTTTTCAACTCCATGCCTTCTCGCCCCGGAGTGCTCCTGCTTGAAATGCGCGACGCCAAAGCCAAGCCCTATCTGGCGCGCACCGCGGACATTCGACGCGCCGCCGAGAGATTGCTTCTCGCTCCGGACACGCCTTCAAAACGCTTGAACCTCCGTGATGTGGTTGCGGGCATTCATTATCGTGTGACCGGATCGAAATTCGAACAGATGCTGACAATGTACGAGCAGGCGCGTAAATACTTTCCGGACCGCTACCGCAGCCTGTTGCGTTTGCGCCCGTCCGCCTTGCTGAAAATAAACCTGCGAAACGAATATCCGCGAGGTTACGTTACCCGGCGCATCCGCGCCGACGGCGGATTTTATTTCGGACCTTTTGCATCCCGTCGCGCTGCCGAAGCATTCAGCGAATCGTTCCTCGATCTTTTCAAAACCCGCCGCTGCCAGATTAAAATCCGGCGCGATCCCGCTTTTCCGGGCTGTATTTATTCCGAGATGAAGATGTGCCTGGCGCCCTGCTTCGCCGGCTGCACCAAGCAGGAATATGATGTTGAAGTCGCCCGCGTCCTCGAGACTCTCGAAAGTGGCGGCTCATTCCTGATCAAAGAAATTCAGGCCCAGCGCGAAGCCGCCAGCGAAGCTTTGAACTTCGAAAAAGCCTCCGCGCTTCACAAGCGTCTTGAAAAAGTCTCCGGCACATTGCGAGGATGGGGAGAATTAACGCGCCGAATCGATGACATCGACGCCGTAATCTTGCAACGCGGCGCCGAAGCGAAAACGATTGTAGTCTTCCCCGCTCGAGCGGGATTTTTTGCCGAGCCGTTATTTTTGCGTTTTGCCGAACTATCGACCGAGCCGAAGTCTGTCGAAGGGATGTTGCGGTCAGTTTTGGACCCGCAGACGAGTTTTGCCCGAAACACGTCAGACGCGTCGAAAGTAGATTCTTCCGCCGAAATTAACTCGTCAGCGCAACCGCAAGAGGAAAATGCCTCGCTACAATCGCACGCGCAACAGCCCATCGTCCCTGCGGCGAATCGCTCGCGTTACGGTTTGCAATCAGCGCCTCCCGAACTCGCCGAACATCTTTCGCTGCTTTCACGATGGTTTTATTCCAAGCCCCGCGAAGGAGAAATCCTGTTCCGCGAAGGTAGTTGGCCTTATCGGCGAATTTTGCGCGCCTGCAACCGCCTTCTCGCGCCTAAGCCGGGGCCTCAGCAACCACAACCCGGCACAAAACCTGCAACGTAATCTGGTCCCTGGCATTTTGGTATGTCCGCTTCGTGAAAACTCGCCCGATCGAAAATAATATCTCACCATTTACATCGTACAATTGACTGGATGGACAAAGCGTCTCCCGATCAAATTTCGATCCCCGCAGACCCGGATCGTCGTTCGCGTGCGCGCGACATGGTGCGCTCGCTCCGCCATCGCAACTTCCAGCTTTTCTTCAGTGGCCAACTAATCTCGCTCATTGGCACCTGGATGCAAAACATTGCGCAGTCGTGGCTGGTCTATCGGCTCACGGGCTCGTCCTTGCTTCTCGGCGTGGTGGGTTTCGCAGGGCAAATCCCAGTATTCTTGCTCGCGCCCATCGGGGGCATGGCGGCTGACCGTTGGAATCGTCATCGCGTGATCATCGGCACCCAAACGACATCGATGATTCTCGCGCTTATCCTTGCCATTCTTACGCTATCTCACGTGGTGCGTGTCTGGGAAATCGTGGTGCTCGCATCTTTGCTCGGTGCTGTAAACGCCTTTGACATTCCCGCCCGTCAATCTTTTCTGATCGACATGGTCGGTCGCGAAGATTTGATGAACGCGATCGCGCTGAACTCTTCCATGTTTAACGGCGCGCGCGTGATTGGACCGGCTATTGCTGGTTTGCTGGTCGCCTGGATTGGCGAAGGCTGGTGTTTTTTTGCTAATGGCGTGAGTTACATTGCCGTGCTCGTCGGTTTGGTTCTAATGAAGCTCGGCCCGATGCGTTTTGTTTCCAGAGAAGCGACGGCCATCGAACATATTGCTGAAGGATTTCGTTTCGTGCGACGTACGGCGCCCATCATGGCCATCATGCTGCTCATCGGGCTCGTCAGTTTGGTCGCTGTACCCTATTCCGTGTTGATGCCGATTTTTGCCGATCGCGTTCTGCACGGTGGTGCGCGCGCGCTGGGCGTTCTGATGGGCGCTAGCGGAGTGGGAGCCTTGTTGGGGGCGCTCACTCTTGCCATGCGCCGCGGAGTTCATGGCCTCGGCCGTTGGATCGCTTTTTCCGCGATAGCTTTCGGAGCCAGTCTCGTTCTGTTTTCCTTTTCAAGATGGTTCTTGCTCTCCGCGATACTGCTCGTTCCAGTGGGGTACTCCGTCATGCTGCAGATGTCGAGCTCGAACACCATGATTCAAGCCATGGTTCCAGATGAACTGCGGGGGCGCGCCATGGCCGTTTATACCATGATGTTCATGGGCATGGCTCCGAT
>PLUJ01000015.1 GCA_003165455.1 Acidobacteriaceae bacterium
ATTTCACGGCCACTTCGAAGCCTGCGCCGCTGCCCAACGTTCTGGACTTCGCTGTGATCGGTGGCGGGTTTACGGGACTAGCCGCTGCAGCGTGGCTGCGCAAAATCGCGCCGGACAAATCAGTCGCAGTGTTTGAAGCTTGGACCGTCGGCGCGGGGGCAAGCGGCCGCACCGGAGGCATGGCACTTGCCGAATCCGCCGCTGGTGATTTGCCGGGATTGGGCGACGTCCTTGCGGGATTCAGCGAAATTCTTGACGAACTTGGCGTGGAGTGCGATCGCCATCTGCATGGCGCCTGGGAGGTCGGGCGCGATAAAGTGCTCGCCGATTCTTCGATTTCCTGGAATGACTCGGGTACCTTGCGCGTCACAAAGGAAGTTCCGGGCGGCACCATCGATCCGGGAAAGCTCGTCAGTGGCCTAGCTCGCTCCGCCGTTCGGCTGGGCGCGCACATTCTTGAAAATCATTCGGTAGCGAATATACGATGGAACGACGTTGCGGAAATCGAGCTGGCCGCGGGCGCGCCGGGCCAGAAAAAAATGTCCGCTCGTCAGATTATTATTGCGACGAATGCTCTTTCGCTTGGCTTATCCGGCTTGCAACGCGGTAGTCATCCGCGATTGACGCTCGCGATCGCCACCGAGCCGGTCAGTGAAGAGCAGCTTGAGAAAATCGGCCTGGCGCAACGGAAACCCTTTTACACCGCAGACCTGCCTTATCTCTGGGGGCGTGTGCTCAGAGACAATTCCATCATTTTTGGCGCGGGGTTAGTGCAGGCGCCGCACTCGGACGACCTGAACGATGTGGATATTTCGGCTGCAGAAGTCCCGCAGATTTTCGATTCGCTCGAAAAGCGGGTTCGCGGGCTTCATCCCGCGCTGAAGTCGGTGCAATTCACACATCGCTGGGGTGGCCCTATCCTCTTTCGCGACTCCTGGGAGCCGATATTCATGTGGCATCCGGAGGCCAGGAAAACGAGAAATGCGATCGTAATCGGCGCATTCGCCGGTCACGGCGTAGCGCTCTCATCGTATCTGGGACGCTGGGGCGCAGAAGCTTTGCATGGCCATCGCAAATTGCCAAGCTGGGGAAAACTCGACACGTAGCCGAAAAGCTCATGGTTGGGCGGGGAGATACCCGGAAGGACGTTGATGCTTTTACAGAAGTAACCCGAGCGAGTTGCGAGGCCTACTGCAACTTCATTCTTAGTTCTTCAGCGAACTTTTCCACCTGATTCATTGGAACGATGCGGATGTTTTGATCTTCAAAGAGCTTGCTGATAAATAAATGCTGTAAATTGCCGGGGATTGGCGGGGCCTCGGTAACGGCGGTGAACTCGGAAGCAGGCACGCGTTTGCGGATGCTTTCGACAGTGTAAGCCAGAACTTTGGCCTGCGCTGCATCCCTATTGAGCACCACGGACTGAATGTATCCCCGTACCCCATTCCTGTACCCATAGTCGAATTTGAAAGGATCGCCCAAATGCGTGAATTCGTCTATGCGCACGGCGGGTTTGAGTTTTGACGAAATGCGGTGGCGCTGAAATACATCTTTCAGCTTGTTGCGTATCCACGCGCGCGTGCTTTCAACGATGCCGCCGCGAGCGTATGCGGGGGGCGCTACGTGCGCCTCGTAAAGGCGGCCAAGTTCGGTATTAAAATCCTCGGCCAGTACGGCTTTCTGGGGACTGAGTTGCAAAACGTTCGATAGGGTCTTCTCGAAATTCAGGAAGTATTTGCGTACATCGTCGCCGGCTATTCCCGGGAGCGATTCAAAATCTGAACGGAGCGAGTGGAGCAACTGCACGTCGGCGGCGGGATGCAGCTTTCGCACGCGGGCAAATTCGCGGTCTTCTTCAATGATTCTGATGGCCCGCCGCGAGCCGCCCACGGCCTCAAGTTCCTGGAATTCTTCGAGCAGGATGCCGATGTTCACCCACTCGTCGCGGATCACATTCGGTGTATAGCGCAGCACGCGATAACGCAATGTTTTTCGATCTTCTGGCGGCATAATTACTCCTTCCCTTCCGTTTCAAAAGCTATTTCCAGTTGGGAAAAGGCTGCATGGACGACTTCCAGGCCGAAATCAGCAACTCGCGCACGAGTTTGCGACGGCGCAAAAGATGCTGGAGCATTCTCTCCAGAGCTTCGAAATCGAAGGCGTACCATTCCGCCGGTATTTCCTTTTGAATGTCGTCGAGAGCGGCTTCCGTAATTTTGGACTCCACGCGCGCGAGCCACGGTTCGAAGGATTCGATTCCACGCACGGACTCATACACGCGATGGCGTGAGTACAAACCCCTGAGCGGCGCATCCGGAAAATTCCATTCGCATGCGTTGAAACAAAACCCCTGATCGATCATGCGCGCCTGATAATGCGGTTCATCTTGAGCGCGATAAAAGATCGCTTGGCGGCCGTTTGTATTGCAGGTCCATTTGTCGAAAACGAGCATTCCGCAAAAATCCGTAAGATTCACGACCTCGCGGAGCTGTTCGTCCGGAAGAAAATCGTAAACCACGACTTCCGCCGGAGAGCCAGGATAGCGCGATCCGAATTGCAATCCCGGTTTGCAGGGTGCGCGCCCGCGCCCCAGTTGAATCACCAAGTCTTCCGTATGCGCGATCAGCTCT
>PLUJ01000236.1:0-29235 GCA_003165455.1 Acidobacteriaceae bacterium
GAGCTAGAGTTTCCATCGTCGCGCGCGCCGCCGGGACATCTTCTTCAAGGCTTGCGCGCGGCTTTCCATGGTCGCGAAATGCATCGAAGGTCGCCGGAGGAATCGTATCCACCGTATCCGGGCCGATCAATTCCGCCACGTAGTAGGTGTCAGGGAAGGAGAGATCCTTGGTGCTGGTGCTGGCCCACAACACACGCTGAGTCTGAGCGCCTTTGGACGCTAAAACATCCCACCGAGGACCACTGAAAATTTTCTGATAGCGCTGGTAGGTGAGCTTCCCGTTGGCAATGGCTACTTTGCCCTTCAGGCTTTTGAGCAGTGTCTGCTGTTGCGGATCGGTGGAGTTTTTCAGCTTTTCGTCAATCATCGAATCCACCAGTGTGTCGATGCGGCTGATGAAGAAGCTGGCGACTCCCGCCATCTTTTTCAGATCTCCACCGCGCTTTGCCAATTCTTCCAATCCGGCGATGTAAGCCTCCGCGACCTTCTCATAAACCTCTTGCGCGAATAGCAAAGTCACGTTGATGTTGATGCCTTCACCGATCAACTGCCGAATTGCCGGAATTCCCTCGGCCGTCCCTGGAACCTTGATCATGACGTTTGGACGATTCACCGCTTTCCACAATCGGCGGGCCTCATCGAGCGTTTTCTGCGTTTCCAGAGCGAGAATGGGAGAAACTTCAAGGCTCACAAACCCATCATGAAAGTTGGAGCTTTCATAAACCGGCTTAAGAACGTCCGCTGCATCCTGAATATCGCGGATGGCGATTCGCTCGTAACGATCCGTCGGCGTCAGGTCGGATTGCGATGCCAACGAATTCAACATATCGTCATACAGGGAGCTATCGCCAATCGCCTTTTCAAAGATGGACGGATTTGAAGTCATCCCACGCAGTCCGTCATCGGCGATCATTTGTTTCAATTTTCCCGTGGTGATCAGGTCGCGCCGGATGTAGTCCA
Source organism: Acidobacteriaceae bacterium (assembly GCA_003165455.1). GTDB lineage: Bacteria > Acidobacteriota > Terriglobia > Terriglobales > Acidobacteriaceae > Sulfotelmatobacter. Next base: position 961 of record PLUJ01000236.1, read on the forward strand.
GCCACATCGACTGCCCGTAATTAAGAAGTTCCTTCAAAGGGTTCGTCGCTTTCGAGGTTTCCAAAATTTCAGTAGTCTGCATGTATAAATTCTCCTTGGGACCGACGGCGGACATCGCCGCTATAACTTTGCTCACTCGGTAACCGCCTGACTTCTCTGCATAGGCGGCAACCAGCCTTTGTCACGTTCCTTGCCGATTCTCCGCAATGGCCTTGCGTGCTTCTTCGGCGACCGCATCGACCGTAAAGCAAAAAAACTTCATCAAGTCCTTTAATGGTGCGGATGCACCAAAGCGGTGCATACCGACTTTCCGTCCCTTTAATCCGACGTATCTTTCCCAGCCGAAAGTTGAAGCCATTTCCACCGAGACGCGAGCGGTCACGGCCGATGGAAGAACACTCTCCTTGTACGTTTCGTCCTGAGAATCAAAAATTTCCCAGGAAGGCATGCTGACCACTCGGGCATTAATACCCTCGGCCTTGAGCTTTTCATAAGCTTCCACGCAAAGCGAAACTTCGCTACCGGTTGCGAGCAGAATCACATCCGGTTTGCCGCCCGGCGCGTCGGCTAGAACATAAGCGCCCTTTGCAGTTCCAGAGGCCGCACCATATTTCTTGCGGTCGAGCGTGGGAAGCGGCTGCCTGGTTAACACCAGAGCCACAGGCTGCACTTGCAACTGTGCGACGACCTTCCAGGCTTCGAGCACTTCATTCGCGTCCCCGGGACGCAGCACAATCAGGTTTGGCATGGCTCGCAACGACGCCAATTGCTCGATTGGCTGATGCGTGGGGCCGTCTTCGCCAACCCCGATCGAATCGTGCGTGAAAATAAAAATCGACGGAATCTCCATCAGCGCCGCCAACCGGATGCTGGCCCGCATGTAATCACTAAAATTAAAGAACGTCGCGCCGAATGCCCGAATCCCCGAAACAACCAATCCATTTACGCTCGCTGCCATGGCGTGTTCGCGTACGCCGAAGTGCAGATTGCGACCTCCGTATTCCCCTGGTTGAAAATCGCCGGCCCCGTCAAACTTGAGATTAGTTTTGTTGGAGGTGGCCAAATCGGCCGAACCGCCGATGATCCAGGGAATGTTTTCCGCCAGGGCATTCAAAACCTTTCCTGAACTATCGCGCGTCGCCATCCCTTTTGCATCCGCCGCAAATGCGGGAAAGTTCTTGTCCCAGCCCTTGGGGAGTTCACGCCGTTGCATCAGATGCAGACGTTCGGTTAGCTCCGGATTTTTCTGTGAATACTCGGCAAACATCTTTGACCATTGCGCGCGTGCGCCACGCCCGCGTTTGCCGATTCCATCCTGAAAGTGCTCGCGAACTCCTTCGGGCACCAGGAACTTTGCATCCTCTGGCCACCCATAGAATTTCTTCACCAGCCGGACTTCTTCTTCGCCCAAGGGTTCACCATGCGCGGCATTGCTATCCTGCTTGTGCGGCGACCCATACCCGATATGGCTATCGACGATGATGAGCGTTGGGCGATCGGATGTTTTGTGGAAAGTTTCAAACGCTCGTGCCAGCATGTCCAGATCGTTGGCATCCGCGACCCGAGTCACATTCCAACCGTAGCCCACGAATCGCGTGGCGACGTCTTCGCTAAAGGACCAATCGGCCGGTCCGTCGAGCGTGATGCCGTTGTGATCGTAGATCCAGCAAAGATTCGACAGCTTGAGGTGTCCTGCGAGAGACGCGGCCTCGCCGCCGATGCCTTCCATCAGGTCGCCATCGGAGCACATCGCATATACGTTGTAATTGAAGACCTCAAAGCCGGGACGATTAAAATTGGCTGCGAGCCATTTGCTGCCGATAGCCATTCCCAAACTGTTGCCCACACCCTGCCCAAGTGGTCCGGTTGTGGTCTCAATGCCGCTCGTGATATGCGATTCAGGATGCCCCGGGGTTCGGCTGCCGAGTTGCCGGAAGCGCTTGATCTCCTCCATGGGCACAGCCAACTCGTCGAGCACCTGATTGTTTTCGTCGACCTCGCGAACTCCCGTCAGATGCAGCATGGCGTAGAGCAGCATGGAAGCGTGGCCATTTGAAAGGACAAATCGGTCCCGATTTAGCCACGTCGGATCCACCGGATCATAGTTGAGAAAATCTTGCCACAGACAGTAAGTGACGGGCGCCAAACCCATGGGCGCGCCGGGATGTCCGCTATTGGCTTGCTGCACTGCATCGATCGCCAAAGTACGAATGGTGTTAATGCACAATTCATCCAACTGTTTGCTTGTCACCACCGCTTGTTCGCTGGCTACCATGCTAGGCGAGCTCCCTCCCGGTACCACGCTGATGTCCGGTCTTCTTAGTTAGATTAGAGTTCAGAGGATAGCAAAGGGTTCGCACCCGAGTGTATCAATTTCTCCGTAGCAGTATATCGGGAACGGTCAAAATCCAGCATTCGGCAGATCGAGCGGTCGATTGCGATGGGCAGGTCTTGTAGAACACGTCTTAGAACAGTTCTTGTAGAACAATCGAGTGGGGTTATTTCAGAAGTTGCAGGTAGGTTGATTCACTTCTTGCGGCCTTGGTGGTTTCCTGAATGTATTTCAGAAACTGGCGCAGATTCTCTTTACCAGCGGAATCCATTGCGGCAAACCGGATTCGGACCCCTACTGCCGGAGCGCTCCGGCTTACCACTCCGTTCAAGGCCAGGCCTTTCACCCAAATCTTCCCGCTTGCCACCCAGAGGCCAATCTCGACGTTTGAACCTCCGCTGAGCTGGGCCGCGGTTTCAACCTGGCAGCCTCCCAAACTGGTATTTGAAAGATTCCCCCAGATAGGCGCTTCCGCGTTATCGACTCGCAGTTCTACTGCGACGAAACATTTCATCCTCAAATTCCGCCGCCGGTCTTGTGCCGAGCTTGGGCTAAAGATATCCGGTTCAAAAGGTGGGATTGATGAAGCGGGCGCAGGAACCGGAGTATATCCCGCATCGGACCATGGACGCGCTGATTGCGTAGCGGAAGCCTTCTTTATTTCCTGCATCACGTGAAGCAATGCCTGATCCCTATTCTCAGGGTCGGCTTGACGATAGGCGTCCAAAAGCTTGCCGAGGTTCTTTGACAAGTCTGGATCGGACAGCAGCCCAGTCCAATCAGCCGCTGTCTCCGGTTTACGGTTAGTCATAGAGTCGAGTATCGCTCCGGTCGGAAAGTTGAACCCGAGCGTTACACCAGCTTCAACTTTCACAGATCCAAGGACAAGATGACCTAAGTCGTCGCACCAGTGTCCCGATGAAATCGAAATTTGTTAACGATTGTCGATCAATCGATTGTTTCAAGAACCTTGAAATAGTTCTTTAGCTCGGTTCGCTGTTCATCGGCGAGAGCCAAAAATTCAAATCCGTAGTGGTATCCGCGACGATGCCGCACCACGGCCCGCAGATCCCAGGCGACCGACGACCCCGGAAGGCAAAAACTCACCCCAGCCACTTCACCACTGGCCAATTCGGTGGGTAGCAAAATGCCGATTCCCGCCTCGGACAGGTCCCTGCAGCGGCCTTCGATCTTAACGTACTGGCTTCCACTGAGGTGGCTCACGATAATTCGAAAGTCAGTGCGGAATCTGGAATGTCGGCGTCGCCGCCNNGGTCTTGATCGCGGCGCGAGTCGGTAGACTTTGTGGCCAGTTCAGGTTTGGACATGAGGGAAGACTAAGTAGCGAGAACGATGGCAACCCCAGAATGGGGGTTCAACTGCACGGCTATCCAAGCCTTCTCGTGATTTTCCGTTTCTCTTAAAGAAGTCTCTTCGAGGTTATCGAAACCCGCTCGAGACCAAAAGTATCGAAAGTAATAAGGTTCCGTTACAATTTCGGATGAGCCGCGACCTTTAATGGCAATTGTTTCCGAACTATAAATGCCCAGTTGCCGCCGACTTGAGTTTTTTGCATCGCCGAGGGCGGTAAACGAATCATAATCAAGACGTTGAGGAACAGAGAAAGGCCGTGCCCGGATTCATTTTCCGGGGACTTTTGTCACAACCGGAATGCTTCGATTGTCAATCAAAGGTGGTTGTTTCCCAAGCCTCGCACTCTTGACGCTATTGCCGCTGACGTTATTGCCACTGCCAAAGCTTGTGGCGCAAACCTCGCCGTCCATTCCCGCAGGTAGTTCGTCGGTCTCATTGCCAGGCTCCCAGAGCCCTTTCACTGGGAGTGAACCGGAAGGCAAGGCCACTTCGGAGGTTCTGCAGCTGGGCTTTCAAGAGGCCATCGAACGAGGGCTCCGCACCAATCTTGGTCTCCTGATATCTGGCGATCAAACCCTTACTGCCCGCGGAGAAAGATGGAAGGAACTCAGCAACCTACTTCCTAATCTTGGAGCCCGGGTACAAGAAGACGTGCAAACCGAAAGCTTGACCGCCCTGGGTTTCAAGAGCAGTTTATTTCCTTTTCCGCTTCCTCGGGTCATTGGTCCTTTTAATTATTTCGATGCGCGCGCTTCGTTGACCCAATCTCTTTTTAACTTCCGGGACTACGAGCAGGAGCGTTCCGCCACGGAGCGACTGAAATCCGCGCAATACAGCTACAAAGACGCCCGCGAACTGGTTGTGCTCGCCGTGGGCAATGCCTATTTGCAGGCCATTGCCAACGCGTCCCGCATTGAGACCAGTGAGGCGCAGGTAGCCAGCGCACAAGCTTTGTTCGACAAAGCGACAGATCAACAGAAGGCTGGGTTGACTCCATCGATTGACACGTTGCGATCCCAGGTAGAGTTACAAACCCGTCAGCAACAGCTGATTGCGGCGCGCAACGACTTCGCCAAGCAAAAACTGTCACTGGCTCGCATCATCGGCCTGCCTTCCGGTCAGGAATTTACCCTGACCGAAAAGGCTCCCTATCAGGCTCTGGTCCCGCTTCCCATCGAAATTTACCTTCAGCGCGCCTACCTGGCGCGCTCCGATTACATGGCGGCGCAGGCACAGGTGCGGGCGGCCGAATTGGCGCGCCGCGGCGCGGCTGCCGGACGCTACCCTACGGCCGACCTTAGCGCAAACTTTGGCGATATTGGCATAACCCCTGGAGAATCGAATGGCACATGGCAGGTAAATGGCGGAATTGATATTCCCATTTTCGCGGGTGGGAGGGTCCATAGTGACATTCTGGAAGCGGACGCGCAGTTAAAGCAGGCACGCTCCCAGCTTGGCAACCTGCGCGGCCAAATTGATTACGAAGTGCGCAGTGCCCTGCTGGATCTAAACTCCGCCGCCGATCAGGTGAACGTAGCCCGCAGCTCAGTGGATTTGGCGGAGCAGGCGCTTGCTCAGTCTCGAGACCGTTTCTCCGCCGGCGTTACCGACAATCTGGAAGTTGTCCAGGCTCAAGAGGCTGTGGCTTCCGCGCATGAAAGTTATATAGAAAGCCTCTACGCTCATAATCTGGCGAAGGTGGAGTTGGCCCGGGCTATCGGCGATGCCGAGCAGGGAGTGAAACGATATTTGAAAGGTGAAAAGTAAAATAGTCTATGGAACCGACGACGCAAAGCCCGGCCGCCCCGCCGCCGGATCAGATCGAAAATCGCGATAAGCCGCCAGCGCCCACTTCCACGCCACGGGACTTCCGCAACCGGCCCTCGCGGACTGCCCGGCCCGGCTTCCGCATCGCAATCATTATTGGAGTAGTTGTGCTGCTGGTGGCGGCGTTTTTCGTCTACCGATATGTAACCAGCTATGAGGATACCGACGACGCCCAAGTGGATGGAAACATCAACTCGATTAGCGCGCGAATTTCAGGCCACGTCATCAAGCTCGATATTGTGGATAACCAATACGTCCAGGCGGGAACCGTTTTGCTCGAAATTGATCCCGCCGATTATCAGGTTGCGTACGAGCGAGCCAAAGCGGATTTCGACGATGCGCAGGCCGCCGCCTCCGCCGCCGGGGTCAATGTTCCCATCACTTCGGTCAACACCACGAGCCAGGTTTCGTCCTCCGAGGCGGACGTGGCCAGTGCCCGTGCCGGCATCTCGGCCGCCAAGCAGTCATTTCAAGCAGCCAAAGCGCAGCTCGCGGAAGCTGAGGCGAACAACGTCAAAGCGCAAACCGACCTGGAGCGTTACAAACAACTTGTCGATAAACAGGAAATTTCTCAACAACAATATGACCAGGCCATTGCTTCGGCAAAAGCGCAAGCGGCAGCGGTGGACGCGGCCAAGGCGAATGCCGACGCCGCGCAATCTCAGGTAACTCAAGCGCAAGGCAAATTAGTGCAGGCGCAAGCGAACTTAAGCAGTGCGCGCACCGCTCCTAGGCAAATGGAAGTCATACGCTCCAGGGCAGCCTCGGCGTTAGCGCAAGTTCAGCAGAAAAAAGCCGCGCTCGATCAAGCTCAGTTGAATCTGCAATACACCAAAATCGTGGCACCGGTAGACGGAGTGGTGAGCGATCGCACCGTGGATGTGGGCCAGAACGTCGCGCCGGGGCAGGAATTGATGAAAGTTATTCCGCTCAACGACATCTGGATCACAGCCAACTTCAAGGAAACCCAGCTTCGTGAAATGAAGGTAGGTCAGGCGGTTACCATCGAAGTGGATGCGAGCGGAAGAAAGTATAAGGGGAAAGTGAACAGCTTCGCCGGTGCTACTGGTGCACGATTTAGCCTGCTTCCCCCGGAAAATGCGACCGGAAATTATGTGAAGGTGGTCCAGCGTATTCCGGTAAAAATCGTCCTTGATCCTGGAGAGGATAAAGATCAGTCGCTTCGACCTGGAATGTCGGTTGACCCCAAGGTGTGGATTCGCCAATGAGCGCTGGTGCGCCTCCATTGGAAAATCACAATCTTTGGCGTCCGGCCGTCAATCCCTGGATCATTGCCATTACGGTTACACTGGCGACCTTCATGGAGGTGCTCGATACCTCCATTGCCAACGTTGCGCTTCCTCATATTGCTGGCGGCCTTTCCGCGGGACAGGATGAGAGTACCTGGGTCCTTACTTCCTACTTGGTATCGAACGCTATCGTGCTTCCATTGAGCGGCTGGCTCTCTTCGATCATGGGCCGCAAGAATTTCTACATGAGCTGCGTAGCCCTGTTTACCGTCAGTTCATTTCTATGCGGGCTCGCTCCGAATCTGACCGTTCTCATCATCTGCCGGGTGCTGCAAGGCGTTGGCGGAGGCGGCCTGCAGCCCAGCGAGCAGGCTATTCTGGCCGATACCTTTGAGCCGGCGAAGCGCGGCATGGCTTTCGCAATCTACGGTGTTGCTGTAGTCACCGCTCCGGCAATCGGTCCCACGCTCGGGGGCTGGATCACCGACAACTTTACCTGGCGCTGGATATTTTTTATTAATATTCCTGTCGGAATCATCTCGATCCTGCTCACCTCCCGTTTAATTCAGGATCCGCCTTACCTGAAGCGCCGGAAGCTTAGCGAAACTCACATCGACTACATCGGACTGGGTTTTGTCGCCCTAGGTTTGGGAACTTTGCAGGTGGTTCTCGATAAAGGCCAACGCGACGATTGGTTCGATTCTCATTTCATCCTGATNNATCCCATCATCGATCTGCATCTCTTCCGCGATCGCACCTTCGGCATATCGAATCTGCTGATGTTTATGCTGGGATTCGCCTTATTGGGAAGCACTCTGCTGCTTCCGCTCATGATGCAAACCCTGCTCGGATACACTGCCGAAACTGCTGGGCTGGCGCTGATGCCCGGCGGGTTAACGATCATGCTGCTTCTTCCGCTGGTGGGATTTTTGCTTTCCCGCTACAGTCCTCGCTGGCTGCTGGTTTTCGGATTGGTCATGCTTTCCGGATCCTTGTTCAACATGACCCGATTCAATCTGCAAATCCCCTTCAGCACAACCGTTACCGCGCGTATTTTCCAGGCAATAGGGATGGCTTTCTTATTCGTCCCAATTAATACCGCCGCCTACGCCTACTTGCCCCGGGATAAAAACAATGCGGCTTCCGGCCTGATGAATCTGGCAAGAAACATCGGCGGAAGCGTCGGAATTTCACTGGTGACGACTCTGCTGGATCGCCGAACTCAAACGCACCTTAATGATTTTGCCGCTCGGCTAAGTCCGGCCAATCCCGCTTTTCAATCGATGCTGCAGGGCGCAACGGCGGCCATGAAAGCGCATGGCTCGAATGCTGCTCTGGCAACGCAACAGGCATACGCTCTCATCCAGAATACGCTTCAACGCCAGGCCACGATGCTCGCCTATATCGACGATTTCTGGCTCCTCGGAATTTCGATTATGGCGATGATCCCGATAGTTTTCCTTATGAAAAAGGGAAAGCCGGGGAGCATGGCGGTGCACTAGTTGGCGTTATAATCCGGATAGGAATAGCCCATGTTCCGCATTGTCACGATCGAGCGCGAGTATGGTTGTGGCGGTGGCGCTATTGCTGCACAACTCGCTCGGAACCTCGGATGGAATCTCTGGGACAAGCGTCTCACCGAAGAAATCGCTCAGCTTGCGCATGTGGATCCCTCCGCCGTGATGCGCTGCGACGAGCGCCGCGACAGCCGCCTATACCGGCTGGCCAAGACTTTCTGGCGCGGCAGCTACGAAAGCAGTACGCAGCTTAGCAATCAGACCTTCGATACCGACCGCATGATGTCGATGATGGAAGATATCACCGCCCGCATTGCGGCGGAAGGAAACGCGGTGATCGTTGGCCGGGGCGCACCTTACTTCCTGCGGCAGAATCCCAGCGCGTTTCACGTTTTTCTTTATGCGCCGCGCGCCGAAAAGGTGCGTCGCCTCTTGGAAGATGGCGCTAAACAATCGGATGCGGAAGAACTGGTCGACGAAGTCGACCGGGAGCGCAGGGCTTTCGTCAAACATTATTTCGATTCCGACTGGCCCACCCGTTCTCTCTATCACGTGATGGTGAATACCGCGATGGGGAACGGCACCGTCATCGAAACTATCACGCATGTCATGCGTCTAGCCGAAAGCAGTCCAAAAGCCACGGACTACGATCCCTCAAAACTGTCAGCGGCCCGCTAGTTCGCTAGACACCGGTTTTCGCTGTTGCGGTGGCAGGCAACAATTCTCCGCGCATTGATCCGGACGCACTCCAAGCGTTCCTGCCGATTGCCGTATCGTTCTGGCATCCATTCTCTCCACAATCAATTCGCGGATCATTGCGACGAACTTCGGGTGCACCCCAACCGTTTTTGCACGCGTCATGGGTAGACCGATCGAATCGCAAAGTTGGCGCGCTTCTATATCCAAATCGTACAAAACTTCCATATGGTCCGAAACAAAGCTGATCGGGGCAATTACGATAGCGGAGGCCAAGTTCTTACTTTTGATCTCCCGTATATATTCCAAGATATCCGGGCCTAGCCAGGGTTGCCCCGGCGATCCGCTGCGGCTCTGATATACCAGAGCGTCGTTCTTACTTCCGACGGCGCTGGATACTAACTGCCGAACTTCCTGTAGCTGGCGGACGAAGTCACTCGTATTTGCCATGGAGACAGGAATGCTATGCGCCGTGTAAACGATCTGAACGTTCTCACGAGCGTGGTCGGGAACCTCAGCCAGTGCATCGCGCACGCGCTCAATGTTCGCCTCCACAAATCCAGGATGATTGAAGAATGCGCGCAATTTATCCACGGCTGGCGCGCCCGATCCCACCTCGTTTTGCGCACGGGCAATGTCCTCCCGATACTGGCGGCATCCCGAGTATGAGCTGTAGGCCGAAGTCACGAAAGCGAGGGCGTGACGGATTCCATCTTTTTCCATCTGCCGGAGAGTCTCCGGCAGCATCGGGTGCCAATTCCGATTACCCCAATAAATCGGTAGATTTAATCCGTGCGATTTCAATTCGACTTCGATCGCCGCAATCAAATCGCGAACCTGGCCATTGATGGGGCTCTTGCCTTCGAAGTGGTAGTAATGTTCGGCGACCGTAAGCAAGCGTTCGCGCGGAACATTTCGTCCTCGAAGAACGGTTTCGAGGAAGGGAATCACTTCCTCGCGCGACTCTGGTCCGCCGAATGAAACCACTAGAAGAGCGTCATAATTCATATCCATATTTGATTGGCGCGGCGTGAGCTACGCCGCATCATCTTGAACGTAACATGTTCAACGTAACACGATCAGCGCCGGCGGCAGAGAGGCTGCGGATTTGCCGGAAGACGTCCGAGGAGAATTTTAAAATGCAAATCGTGCGGAAAACTGCAAGACTCGTGGAAGCCCATTGGGGCTGATTTCCTGAAGTGCGCCAAAATTTCCCGGACCTGAATTCGGCACAAGATAACACGTCTGATTCAGCGACGCTCCATCCCCGCAATTCGTTCCGATCGGATTGTATTGTAGTTGGTTGATTCCATCGCCATTCTGGACGTAATAGTTGGCGTGATTGAATAGATTGAAGGCTTGGGCTTGAAACTGCAATTCCTTTCCTTCCCGGATCACAAAACCGCGCCCGAGTCCTACATCGATCCTTTCCAGCCATGGACCGTAGAAAGAATTAAGGCCAATCCCGGGCGTGGGTCCAGCTCCATTGATGCCGGCCGCCGTGTTCGCAGTGTCCTGGTTGAACGCAGTATCGTTCAAGTTCCCGTTGGCGCCATCGCAATTATTGAAAGATAACGTCGAACTGGTGCACGCCGGACTCAGCAACGCCGCGTATGGACGACCAGAGGAGAACTCCATCACGCTGCTCAGCGTCCAGCCGGCGAGTACGGCGCGTCCCGTGCCGGAGGTGGTCAGCTTTTCCAGCCCAGGCCGGTATACGGCGGCGAGACTGATTCGATTTCGCTGATCGAGTAACGAAGGCGCGTGCGTATTGCTGAAGTCGAATTGATTGTTAAAGTCCATCCCCTCCAGCATGATGCTCTTGGCAAACGTATAAGCAAATTGCACCGATAGGGCGCGCGACATGCGGCGCTGTAACTCGACGAAAAAAGAATCGTAATAATTCTGCGCTGGGCTGATCAGTTCGTTGATCTGTCCAAGATTGGGATTGATGCGGCCCTCGGTAAGCAAGCCGTTGTCCATGTTCGGCAGCGTGATCGTCGGCCCAGTGCATGGCACAGCGGCTGCGTTCGGAGGGCAAACGACATAGGTGGTGGCGCCTTGCAGCGGGTTGAGATTTAAATCGTAGGCGCTGCCCGAAAGCAAATGCACTCCATGGTTCCACATGGTGCCAATGCTGAGCGTTGTGTTCTCAAGGATCTCTCGCTCGATCTGCAAGCTTGCCTGCAAAATATAGGGAACCCGGAACTGCGGAGAAATCAGGGAGATGTCCGGCGAAGCCTGGAACAGCGGCGAATTTCCGGGAAGAATATTCGGAAACGTTGGCAGCTGTCGGTTTGGCGCGCCTGCCGTGTAACTCGCATTGACCGAAGATTGTTGCGACGCCAGCCCATTCGAAACTACAGCATTCCGGTAATTCAGGCCGTTCATGTTGGTGTAAAAATCTCCGAACCCTCCACGCACTACCGTCTTTGATGCAGGTTGCCACGAGAATCCAAAGCGCGGCGCCAGCCGTCGGAATTGATTCGGATATTGCCCGGTAAGCGGGAATGCCGGGTTTTCCGCAGGTTGCGGGTAAACCTGAAAATCCTCACGCAAGCCCATCTCCAACGTCAATTGCGGCAATGCACGGTAAGTATCCTGCACATAAAATCCGTAATACGGCACCGCAAACGAAAAAGTCGGGTTTCCCGAAGCCTGGCTGAACTGGTTGTACTCTCCAAGCGCAAAATCCTCCAGATTCGAAAACTCATAGCTTCCCAGAAACGATCCGAACTCAACCGCTTCGTTTGGATCTGCACCGCCATCGTTGTTGTCTGAATCCCAGGCGCGGTTCATGTCAAAGCCGAACTGCAAGGTATGCTTGCCGATCACATAATCAATGCGATCGGCCACGGAATACTGTCTCTCAAAAACTTTGCCCACAGAGAATGGAGCGTTTCCCAGGATAAAAGGGGCCGGACTATCCAGAATCAAAGTCGGAATATTGGGTGCTAAACCCGTTGGCGTCGAGATCTGATTATCTTCGGAGGTGGCGGCGTGAAACTCGTTCAGCAGAGTGGAAGAGAACGTATGCGTCCACCCCAAGCTCGCCTGGAAGGTATGCACATAGGCATTTGCCAGAGTCTGCGTCCCATAGTTACCAACCGTCGGATCGGTAATCACGCCCCCCGGCGAGTTGAAGCGGTTCAGATTCAAGCTGAGGAACAGGCTATCGCGGGAAGTGGGCTGATAGTCCAGCCGCGGAGTAATCACCCAATCGTTGCGCTTCCTGGCTTTGGTCCCGAGGTTTGAGTTGATCGCGTTCAACGTGTTCGATACTTGTTGCAAGTACACCGGATTCGTTGGGTCAGGCGCAGTGTCGCTGCCCGGCATCGGTAATGGCCCGTTGGGGGCGGGAAGTATGGTGCCCGCAGGAAGTCCAAAATTGCTGCTCAGAAACGAAGGCAAAGTCGCTGGCGTGTTCGTCAGAGCCGGGTTGAGAACCGAGATGGGATTATTCCGTAGTTGCTGCTCGTAATCCACGAAGTACCACAGATGGTCGCGCCGGATTGGGCCACCTACGCCGGCACCGAATTGTTGCAAAGCGTCCTCGGGTTTCGGAAAACCAGCCGCTTTATCGAGAGCGTCATTGGCGCCTGTGGCGGAGTTCCGGTTGTAATAGAAGGCGCTGCCGTGAAACTCGTTGCTTCCCGACCGCGTCACGGCATTCACAAACCCCGCTCCGCCTCCGTAGATCGCAGAGTATGGGCTTTCTGAGACTTGAAACTCCTGGATCGCATCCTCGCCGTATAGATAAGGAATGCGGTAACGTCCAATAATGTCGGCAAAGTAATTGCTGGTCGCATTCGACCCATCCACGGTGAAGGCGTTGGACCCGTTTCCATTCGCATACCCGGAGTCCTCACCTCCCTGTTGACCGGCAAGACTTACGAGACCTGTGTCGCCGTCATAGCTGGTGTTTGGGGTCAGGGTGGCAAAGTCGGTATACTTCCGCCCATTCAGGGGAAGATCCTCGATCAGCGACCGCTCCAGAACAGTGCTGGCGGAGGACTCCGTAGGCCGCAACAATGGAGTGGTTCCGCTCACGCGAACCGTGTCGCGGCTCGCTCCCACCTGAAGTTTCATGTCTTGTGAGGTGGTATTTCCTACTTGTATTCGCACCAGGGCCTGAACGTCTCGAAAGCCCTTGATATCTGCCGTAACAGAATAGGTCCCGGGCATGAGCACGGGAAAACGGTAAATGCCGGCACGATTGGTTTCGCAGGATTGTTGCGTGCCTGTGGCCAGATTACGCAGCACCACCGAAGCTCCCGGCATGATCGCGCCACTCGCGTCCGTAATCCGGCCACCGAGAGCGCCGGTCAAGACCACATTTTGGGCGATCAGAACTATATTCGCCAGCAACGCGCTGGATAGCACTAAACGACAGAGCACGGGCCAGGCTCGCTTACCTGCTCGAAGGATGAGGTCCATTCTCATGACAGGGTTCCTAATAATAATCGATTCGCTTCACGTCGGCTGCCCATGCTGAAAGAGTAGAGAATCCCTCGAGAAATCCATTTATTGCAGGGGGGCGCTAGCCTGTGTGCTGCTGGAGTCCCAAAAGTTAGCAGCTGAACTGAAACTACTACCAGCCAAAGTAGTTGGTAAGTTCCCGGCCCGGAGGTGCTACTGACGTTTTCTCTTTGTGTTTTCTCGGCGTCGAAACCAGGCGAATAAACATTATGGGCTGATTTCGAAGGCTGTGCCGGAGCCGTACGTGCCAGAGCTGCTGGTAACGCCGAACAGGTTGCCTTTGCCGTCGAGGATCACGCCGTAGAAAGGCTGCACGCCGCCGGTGGTCTCGTTCAGTTCGTAGATTACGTTATATTTCCAGCTGCCGTTTTTCTGCGGAGCGAGTCGGAAGACCACGCCGCTAGGCGAAGCCAGCGCAACTGCCGGTGCCGCCGGCGGCGGTGCCGTATAGGTTTCCCACGCTATCCAGGGCCAGCGTGCCTTCGACCATCCACTGGCCATCGGTGTGAGCAAACTTGAAAATCGTGCCGTGGCCATAGGGGCCTCCAAGCCAGGTGCTGCCGTAGAAGTTGCCGGCCGCATCCATCACCAGGCTGCCGTAGGGCAGCTGGCCGTCGTAGGCGGATGCCGCGAAGCGATGCGCCACGTGATAGGTCCAGGTGCCGTCACCGTTGGGTGTCATGGCGAAAATCACCCCGCAGCCAAAGGTGCAGTTTTGGGCCTTGGTGCCGCCATCGGTAGTCGTTCCCCACAGGTTGCCCTTGCCATCCCAGATCGGGGGAGCGGGCATGCCGTCGCCGTCGGGGCAGCCGACTTGGCCGCAGTAGCTGTAGAGCTGCGTGTAGTTCCATCCGTCGGGGCCCGGCGAAAGCTCGCCGATCGCGCCCTCTTCGTTTTGTCCAGGCCCGATGTCTCCATACAGGTCGCCGAACCGGCCCACGAGCAGGCCAGGCCCAGCGCCATCGTCGTAGATAAGCGCATTACCCCATCCCGTGGGCCCATGGCTCAGACGAAACACACCGCTGCCACCCAGCCCGTTATCGCCGACCAGAGTCCCGTAAAGGTTTCTCGCAGAGTCAAAAACTAAACTGCCCCAAGGTAGAGCGCCGTCGTTCCCAGCAGCGAAATTGTGCAGGATCGTTTCGCCCCATGTGCCATTTGCCCCCGGGCTCAGTTCGAATACGGTGCCGCATCCGTAGTCACCGCAGGTGCCCGTGCCCCCAATCGCGGTCACCCCGTATAGATTGCCCTTGCCGTCCAGAGCCAGGGGTCCGAAGGGACCGGAGCCGTCGCCGGGAGCGCCAAAATTGTGCAGAACCGTGAGTTTAGGACCAGCCCACGCCGCCTGCACCAAGACAAAGGCTAGAAGGGTGACAGCGAAAAGCTGCGCGAACAATACTAGCCGAGGAGTCGGCCGCATTCTGACACCGCCTTGTTCTGGGCCGATTGGCCGTAACTATGCCACCGTTTCAACAGCCCGATGCACTACATTTAGGTCGCATGCGGCCACCCGGACCACACATCATTTGTCGCTCCCGGTCAATCCGTGTCCGGCCCGGTCGGGGTCGCATTGTGCGTAGTGTAGTAGTTTTGAAAGAAAGTCGCGGGTTGCGGGGTAGAAATGTTTACGAACGGCCTACCCTCCGATCCCGTGCCCGTGTACAGCGGGAAGAAATCTGAATTGGGAACGTTCCGACGAGGCGGCCCCCAATCGAGGGCGTTGTAGGCAGCGTATCCGTCCTCAGGAGGACCGTCGATGAAACCAAGCCCGAAGTTGGGTCCCTTTGAGCAGTTTCATTACTGGCCTCCGATTCGGTTCCCCAGATTCGGTTTCCCCAGAACGAGGACTTAGGATCGTGAACCCCCGGCCGCGTCAGACCGCACTGAAGCGGGACACTACATTGCCGCGTACGTTACCACAGAACAAAAGCCGGGTAAAGGAGATTCTGGCGTCTGGAATCGATGGTGGGATGACGGCTTAAAGTGGCTTTTACCTTTACGGAATTACTCGCTCAAACCTGGGATGCGCCGTTTTACCAGCGCAGTTTGTCCGACAAAGGTCAAGCCGCCGTTTCCGCATGTTAGGCTTCTGCGGGGGCTTATGGAGTCGGTTGAGTGATACGTCGAGTCTTTAAAGCATTTCAATATCGCGATTTTCGCCTGATGTGGATTGGCGCCTGCACGTCCAGTATCGGTACCTGGATGCAGATCGTGGCTCAAGGATGGCTGATTTATCGCTTGAGCCACTCCGCTTTCTTGCTGGCGCTCGATCAGTTCCTGGGTGGCATACCGATCTTCTTGTTTTCCCTGATCGGCGGGGTCGTGGCCGACCGCATGGAACGCAGGAAAATTCTTCTCGGTTCCCAGTATGTGCAAATGGCTACCGCAGGCATCCTCACCATCCTCGTTGCCAAGGATCTGGTGCATGTCTGGCAGATTCTCTGCTTATCGTTCGTTTCTGGTCTTGCTCAGGCCTTCGGAGGTCCGGCTTATCAGGCGCTGATTCCTACCCTGGTTGAAAAAGACGACATGCCGAACGCCATTGCTCTGAATTCAATTCAGTTCAACGTGGCCGTGATGATTGGTCCAGCGCTGGCTGGGCAGGCTTTGGCAAAGCTGGGGGAAAAGTGGTGTTTCGGATTGAACTCTCTTTCATTACTGGCGCCCATTGTTGCGCTGTCCATGATCACCGCTCGCTTTTACCCGGTTAAAACCGCCGAGACCATGTTCGTCAGTTTGAAGCAAGGGATTCGGTTTGCTCGCAGGCAGAACTCCATGGAAGCCCTGATTTTCCTGGCTTTCTGCATGACCTTCCTGAGTATGCCCATGCGCACCTACATCCCTGTTTTCGTGAAAGATATTTTTCATCGGGGACCAGAGACGTACGGTAACCTTCTTTCTCTGATGGGCCTGGGTTCGATCCTGGGTTCGCTCGGCATTGCGAGCGCGGGCAATTTCAAGAACAAAGGGCGCGTTGCCCTGGTTGCGCTCATGATGCTTGGCGCCAGTATCTCTGGTTTCGCCTTTTCCAAATCTGTTCCCCTCAGCGGCACGATCCTGGTATGTATCGGTGCCTGTATGATGGCGGTTTTTGCGACCGTGACCTCGCTGGTGCAGTTGATTACCACCAACGAAATGCGCGGCCGTGTGATGAGCGTCTACAACGTAGCCTTCCGCGGCGGCATGCCCATGGGCAACATTCTTTCGGGATGGCTGGTTCCGATCTTTACCGCCCCGGTCGTGCTCGGAATAAACGGATTCCTTTTGGTCTTGCTCGCACTCTACTTCCTGCTTCTGCAGCGCCGGCTGGCTGCACTTTAGAAAACTTCAGACTTTTTAGCCGGATGCCGGTTTTTCAGGTCTCCGCGAAAAACGGTCAGGGGATGAACGACTACCTGAGCTTCCTCGAGAAAAGTCTTCGCAACTCCCGCGAGGCCGCGATCGTCTAAGTCAAGTCAGCAGGTTCATGGTCAATTTCATTTCCATCATCGCAGTCGGTTTTTTCCTCGGGATGCGCCACGCCACCGATCCTGACCACGTCGTCGCGGTCACCACCATCGTCAGCCGCCAGCGTAACCTGCTGAAAGCCGCCTTAACCGGCATCTTCTGGGGCATCGGGCATACCCTCACCATCTTCGCGGTCGGTTCCCTGATCATTCTGTTTGATGTGGTAATTCCCGCGCGGATCGGCCTCTCGATGGAGTTCTCCGTCGGGCTCATGCTGATCGTTTTGGGCGCGATCAATATCGCAAGCTTCATGCGCTCTGCTCGAGCGATATCTCCGGCATTGGAACCAGCGGAGGAAATGGTTCACGCTCACCCCCATTCCCACGCCGGCATTATGCACACCCACACCCACGGCCATTCTGTGGATGCCCACTCCCACAGTCATGAAGAATCGATGTCGTGGCTCGATCGCATGTTTGGCAAAATTGGCCTTTATCGCCAGTTACGTCCCTTGATGATCGGGATCGTTCATGGCCTCGCTGGTTCGGCCGCCGTGGCCTTGCTTATTCTCGCCACTATTCGAAATCCGCACTGGGCCTTGGTCTACCTGTTGGTCTTCGGTGCCGGTACCGTTGCTGGCATGATGCTGATCACCATGAGCATCGCTTCCGCCTTCAGGTTTTTCGGGAGAAGGAACGCCCGATTCTCTCACTGGCTGGGACTTGCTTCTGGGCTGGTAAGTTTGGCGTTCGGGCTTTTTCTTGCTTACCAGATAGGCATTGGCAACGGACTCTTCTCTGGCCATCCTCAATGGACGCCACGGTAGACTTCTTCTTCTCTTCCATGGCATGGCCAAACCATGCGTGGCCAAATCAGCCTCGGGTGAATCCGGAGCGCAGGCATTTCGCTTTACTGCCGAATGCCGTTTGTCTACGCCGCACTTTGCACAGTGATCTGCGTCACGGACGCACAAGTCGCATCAAAGCATTATGAAAATGAAATTCAATTTCATTTAGGTTGAAGCTTTCTTGACCGCTCATCTCACGCACATGCAGCCACGGAAACTCAATACGCAGCGTGGCATACTTCTCAGCATCGCTTTAATCGCAACTCTTGTATGTTCTCCGCTGGTATTTGCCGCTGCCAGCGGAAGTCTTTCGGGAACTCTAAGAGATCCGAGCGGCGCGGTCGTGCCCGATGCAATGATCACCCTGGTCAACGCCGCCCTCAAATCGGAATACAAAACGCTCTCCAACGGTCAGGGCTTCTACTCTTTCCCAACTCTTCCCGCCGGTCATTACGATTTGGCGATGGAAGCACGCGGTTTCCGGACCGAGAAAAAAAACAACCTGTCTGTCGATACCGATGCCGCTCTTAGGGTTGATGCGGTTCTGGTATTGGCCGAGCGTTCCGACAGCGTAACCGTTACCGCCGGCGGATCGGCGGTTGAGTCGCAGGTAGATACAGTAGCCACTCATCTTGGGGAGGTGGTGACTGCGGCTCAGATGACTGTCCTGCCCCTCAACGGACGGAGCTATACCGATCTGCTTCCCATCCAGCCGGGAGTTACGCCGGTATCAACCCTGCTTCCGAATTCGGTGATCATGGCGGGGGTTACGGGTGGTCTATCGCCATCGGGCGATCTGAATCCGGGGAATCTGTCAATTGACGGACAGCGGGAGTCTTCCAACGGATTCTTGGTAGACGGAATCGATGTGCAGGAGCACATGAACGGCGGTACTTCCATCGTGCCGGACCTCGATTCGATCGATGAATTCCGTGTTCTCACAAACAATTTCGATCCCGAGTACGGAAATTACAACGGCGGCATGGTCACCGTCATCACCAAGTCGGGAAGCGATTCGTTCCACGGCGACGCGTTCGAATTTCTTCGCAACACCGCGCTGGATGCGCGGGGCTATTTCGATCCCACCCGCCCAGCCTTTCGCCAAAACCAATTCGGAGGAACCCTGGGTGGTCCGATCCACCATCATAAAATCTATTTCTTTGGCGACTATCAGGGCACTCGCACAAACCAAGGAGTGGAAACGGGCGATATCTCGGTACCGAGCCTGGCACAGCGTTCCGGCAATTTCCTCGATCCCGGCACGAAAGCGAACACGCTCACTGGGAAGGTGAGCGGTTCCTCGCTGGCAGCGCTGCTGACGCGGGAACTCGGCTACACGGTCACCGAAAACGAACCTTACTCCGTTGTCTTTCCGAATGGAATCATTCCACAAGCCGCGTGGTCAGCGCCGGCGATGGACTTAATAAAGTACATCCCTTTACCGAATAATGGCGCTGATCAATTCTCCACGTCCTTGTATTCAGAGACGGTCCGCGATGATAAATTCTCCACTCGAATGGACGCAAACATCGAGCACTTGGGACAATTTTCCGCATATTATTTTCTTGACGATTATCGCCTCGACAATCCGTACCCGGGACAGCAGGGTGGAGCGAGCATACCCGGTTTCCACGCACTGACCTTCGGACGCGCCCAACTATTCAGCGTCGGTGATACCAAGGTTTTCGGCAGCGGAACTGTCAACGAATTCCACCTCGGGTACCTTCGAAACGCCAATGTCATCGGACAGCCACAGGGTGGACTCGGCGTGAGTTTGGCCTCCCAAGGTTTCCTGACTAGTTCTGGCTCGCCCAGTTTCACGGCGCAGGCGCCGCAATTTGAAGGCGTGGAAAACATCGTCTTTCCTTCCTTCGTGATGGGCGTTCCAATCACCAATGAAACTCAGTTGAATAACACACTCTATTCCAGTGACACTGTTTCCAGAGTCATTGGATCGCACACCCTGAAGCTGGGCGGACAATTCCATTGGGATCAGGTGAATGAACATCCCAACGCCACGTTCAACGGAACTTTCAACATCGATGGAACCGAAACCGGCTCTGCCTTCGCCGACTTCCTCATCGGCGTACCAAGTAATTTCACACAGTCGACAGGCCAGCCATTCTACTTGCGCAATCGCTATGAGGGACTGTTTGCACAAGATAGTTGGCGCGCCCGAAGCGACGTTACGCTCAACGTTGGTATGCGCTGGGATTACATCATGCCGTTCTGGGAGAAGTACAACCAGATTCAAACCATCATTCCCGGTAGACAATCGATCCTTTATCCAGGCGCTCCGGAAGGTTTGGTGGTTCCCGGTGATCCTGAAATCCCAAGTACGATCTCGCCATCAAAGGCGGACAACTTCGCTCCGCGAATCGGGATCGCATATGCGCCCCAATTCGATCGTGGGATTCTTCACACAATTCTTGGAAATGCTGGCGAGAGCAGCATCCGGGCGAGCTACGGAATTTTCTTCACTGCGTTTCCCGGACTCTCAACTGGCGTCATGTATGCCGTTCCACCTTTTGGCTACAGCTATCTCAGTCCCGAGCCACCGCTGTTTGCGACCCCATTTGTAAACGCCGCTGACGGCGGGCTGAACACCAATCCGTTCCCGCTAACTTTTCCTCCGCACAATGTCTCGGCAAAGAATCCGGATACTTCATTCAATTGGCCCAGTGTGGTTCCAATTTCCGCCGATCCTTACTTCTACTATCGCAACGCCGTCCCCTACACAGAAAATTACATGCTTTCCATGCAACGGCAAATAACCCGTAACACGTTGCTGACCGCGAGCTATGTGGGCAATCAAGGTCACCATATCCTCGCGGTGGTATCGACCAATCCTGGCGATCAAGCCCTTTGCCTTGCCCTTAGCCGACCTTCGGAGGTCGCGCCCGGCAGCCCAACCTGCGGCCCATTTGCCGAAGATGCGGTCATTACAAGCGCGGCTGGACAGACTTTTCACGGAACAAGAGTTGGCTTGGGCCCTGAGTACGGGGAAAATACTGCGCAGAAGACGATCGAGAATTCAAATTACAATGCTCTCGAGACGAACCTGCGCTACGTCGGAAAGCGTTCGGATTTTCTTCTTGGATATACCTACAGCAAATCCACTGACCAGGGTTCAAATCTCGGAGAACAACTCAATCCGCTGTACCTCGGCGCCACCCGCGCAATTTCGGCCTGGGATATGAGGCACAACTTTGTGGCAAGCTACAAGGTCACACTGCCATTCGATCTGCTTCTTAAACGCGCCGATCGCCTAACCAACGGATGGAGTATTGCGGGCACAACCCGTTTCAGCAGTGGGTTCCCTGTGACTCTTTATGATGATTCGGACAACTCTCTTCTGGGAACGTTGGGCAACGGGATCAACAATTATCTTCTGGATACGCCGGAATATCACGGCGCACCGCTCGATATCAACACCAATCCGCGTAGCGGGCGCCCGGAGTTCAACAACACGCCGGCTGCTTTTACAACGGAAGCACTCGGGCAATTAGGAAACGTTCCTCGCCGATTTTTCCACGGCCCCGGCATCGATAACTTCGACATGGCCTTGGCCAAGATACTGTCTATAACCGAATCGAAATCCTTCGACTTTCGTCTTGAGGCATTCAATGTCTTCAATCACCCCCAGTTCTACGGCCCCGCATCCGTCGATGGGGAAGTGAACGATCCTGATTTCGGAAAAGTAGTGAGCGCTGCTTCGCCGCGCTTGATCCAACTGGAGGCGAAATTCACCTTTTAGAGATTTAGACTAAGTGACGTAAGGCGAGGAAAAGTGTTTGATATTGGTGCGCCCGGAGAGATTCGAACTCCCGACCTATTGCTCCGGAGGCAATCGCTCTATCCATCTGAGCTACGGGCGCCCCGCAGGATAGCCTTAGTCTACATGCAGGCTCCTCAAAGCATCAACGTGAAGGCGTCACGAACCTCCTAACGTGGATGTTTTAACCCCGATGTCCAAAACAGGAAGTTCGAAGCTGGATGTTCGCTGAAGTTTGTAGCACAGGAAACTTTTTGCGCTTGAGTGTGCGCTTATCTGAGGCAGGTGGCAAAGCACACGGAGCACCGCCCCTTCGTGATTGGAACACTCTAGCTGCCAATCAATCCGACGATCTATTAATAGCGGCCTCGCCCGCCGCCGCCGCCACCGCCGCGTCCACCACGGTCACCGCCGCGATCTCCGCCCCGCCCGCCGCGGTCGCGGCCTCCGCCGCCAGCGTGCTCGGTTTTCGGACGCGCCTCATTCACGTTGAGCGTACGGCCACCCACCTGCGAACCGTTCAACGCCGTAATGGCCTTGTCACCGTCCTCGTTGCTGGCCATTTCGACAAAACCGAATCCGCGCGACCGGCCGGTATCCCGGTCTGTCATGATGCTGACCCGGTCTACCTGTCCGAACGGTTCAAACATCTGTCGCAGTTCGTCTTCTGATGTGTTAAAGCTCAAGTTTCCCACGAAAATATTCTTCACGGATCGGCCTCTGCATTGAATGTCGAAGTGCAAGCTCCGTTCGGCAGGACTGGCAGGTCGGGGATACCTTCCTGGAAATCGAGGCCGGAGCCAGCGGCAGTCGAATGCGGCAGAAGTATAGCAGGTTTGTCAAACGGCGCAGGTTAAATCGCCGAAAGGCCCTTGAGTCGGGCTTTCACGATCACTCGAGTCAGGCTTTCACGACCAAAGGAACAGTAAACTAGCACCCGTCCACTTGCCAAAAACCCTCGCGCTGATACCCGACCTGCAAGAGCCGATTTTTAGGATCGTGTCTCTTGGCGCAATTTGGACAGATCAAATACCGGCTCCAAGCAGTTCCGCGACGATCGTAATTTTCCGGGGCGGCGAAAGTCGTTCCGCAACTACACGGGACCAAGAACATCTTCAGGGGGAGTGCTGACTTTACTGCTTTTACTCGCTCCGTTTGTCGCAGAGACTTCACGCTTCTTCCAAAGCCTCTTTTGCGCGTTTCTTACGGCCGTTCGAGTGCAGAACTTTTTTCCGCAGCCGCAGCGATTTCGGAGTGATCTCCACATATTCGTCGTCCGCGATGAACTCAATCGCCTGCTCAAGGTTCAACTGACGAAATGGAACCAGTCGGATCGCTTCGTCGGCTGTAGACGCTCGCATGTTTGTGAGTTTCTTTTCCCGAACCGCATTTACATCCAGATCGTCATCTTTGGCGTTCTCGCCAATAATCATGCCTTCATAAAGTTCAATGCCGGCTCCAACGAACAGCTCTCCACGCTCCTGCAATCCCCACAGCGCGTACGCCGTAGATGTGCCCGCGCGATCCGCAATCAGCGCTCCGGTCAGTCGGTGCGGGATTTCTCCCTGCCACTCCGTGTACCCATCGAATAGAGAATTCATCACAATCGTGCCGCGTGTATCGGTCAGCAACTGGCTGCGCAGCCCGATCAAGCCTCGGCTGGGAACGCGAAATTCGATTCGCACTCGGCCGTAGCCGTGATTGTGCATATTCAAAACTTCGCTCTTGCGCGATCCCAACTGCTCCATGATTACGCCGACAAAATTCTCCGGGACATCGACGGTGAGGTGTTCCACTGGCTCCAACAGCTTGCCAGTTTCTTTGTCGCGCTTGGTGACAATCTCCGGCTTACCCACCATGAGTTCGTATCCTTCGCGCCGCATCATTTCAATCGTGATCGAAAGTTGAAGTTCGCCGCGCCCAAGCACCTTGAACGAATCGGTGGTACCCATTTCTTCCACGCGCAACGAAACATTGGTCAGCAATTCCTTCTGCAGCCGCTCTCTCAAATTGCGCGATGTAACGTAAGTCCCTTCACGTCCTGCAAACGGGGAAGTGTTCACCGTAAAAGTCATGGCGATGGTCGGCTCGTCGATCACAATCGGGGGCAACGGCTGCGGATTCTCCGCATCGCAAATCGTCTCGCCAATCGTGATTCCTTCCACCCCGGCGACCGCGATAATATCGCCCAGCGCAGTCTCCGTAATATCGGTTCGCTTCAATCCGGAGAAGGAAAACAGCTTCGTGATCTTGGTCTTGTGCATCGTTCCATCGCGTTTTGCGATGACCACGTCTTCCCCTGTGTACATTGTCCCGTTAAAAACGCGCGCAATGGCCAGGCGCCCGAGAAAGTCGCTGTAATCGAGATTCGCCACCAAGATCTGCAACGGCCCCTTCGGATCGCCCTGCGGTAATGGAGTCGTTTTCAAAATCGTGTCAAACAGCGGCCGCAAATCCTCGCCCCCGCCCGTTATCTCGGTTGAAGCCGTTCCTTCCTTCGCATTCGTATAGAGCACGGGAAAGTCGAGCTGATCTTCTTTCGCATCAAGGTCGATAAACAAATCGTAGATTTCGTTCAGCACTTCTTGCGGGCGAGCATCCGGACGGTCGATCTTATTAATCACCACAATCGGCGGAAGTTTTGCTTCGAGGGCTTTACTCAGCACATAGCGCGTCTGCGGCAGCGGCCCTTCGCTGGCATCCACCAGCAGCATCACGCCGTCCACCATCTCCAGTGCTCGTTCCACCTCACCGCCAAAATCGCTGTGACCGGGTGTATCCACAATATTGATCTTCACGTCGTGATAGAAAATAGCGGTATTCTTGGCAAGGATGGTGATGCCACGCTCGCGCTCCAGTTCGTTCGAATCCATCACGCGCTCAGCCACGGCTTCATTTGCACGGAAAGTCCCGCTCTGCCTGAGCATGGCGTCTACCAGAGTGGTCTTGCCGTGATCCACGTGGGCGATGATGGCGATATTGCGAATACCTGAATTCAAAGAGAATCCTTTCGGGTTTGTCTATTACCACTTTACTATGCGAGTGATGAAAGTGGCGATTTTAGGCGCTTTTCTCGGGGAGTATGACCGCAAATACGATCTCCGCTACAATCAGAAGCCGGGAAAGGCGACCGTATGAGAATCACAGAGATGAGAGTATTTGTTTCAATGGGAATGCTTATGGCTTCGTTGCTCGCGTCGGGTACAGTTGCTTCAGAAACCAATCCCCAGTTTGGTCCCGATAATCCATTCTACGCTCCAAGTGCCTTGCCGTTTCAGGCGCCGCCCTTCGACAAAATAAAGGACGCCGACTACCAGCCGGCGATTGAAGCCGGGATGGCACAGCAACGCGAGGAAGTGCGCGCAATCGCCGATAATCCCGCTCCGCCCACTTTTGAAAACACATTCGTAGCTCTCGAAAAATCGGGACAATTATTCAATCGTGTAATGAACGTTTTCAATGGCGTTACCAACGCGAACCTCAATCCTGTGCTGGACAAGGTGCAGGAGGAAGAAGCTCCCAAGCTGGCTGCACATCAGGACGCCATCTTCCTTGATCCCAAGCTCTTCCGCCGTGTTGAAGCGATCTACAAAGATCGCGAATCGCTGAAGCTCGATCCTGAGTCCCTTCGGCTGGTCGATTACTATTACAAGCTGTTTGTGCACTCTGGGGCGAATCTTTCCAACGCCGACAAAGTGGAACTCAAGAAATTGAATGAAGAGGAGTCAACGCTTTCAACCGCGTTCATTACCAAGCTGCAGGCCGCAACCAAGGCAGGGGCTTACATCACGACCGACAAAAATACTCTGGCAGGCCTCAGCGAGACGCGGCTGCAGGGCGCAGCCGAAGCTGCGAAAAATCGCAAGGTAGATGGGTATGTCATTCCTTTGCAGAACACTACCCAGCAGCCAGACCTTGCCTCGCTCAGCCAACGCTCCACCCGGCAAACAATTTTTGAAAACTCCTGGAACCGCACCGAACGCGGCGGTCCCGACGATACGCGCGATATTGTCTCGCGGTTGGCGCAGATTCGCGCCCAAAAAGGCAAGCTACTCGGTTTTCCAACTTACGCCGCCTGGAGGCTGGAAGACCAGATGGCGAAAACACCAGAAGCCGCCATCAAATTTATGGACGCCCTCGTGCCCGGTTCAACGGGCAATGCCGCGGCGGAGGGAAAAGATATACAGGCAGTTATCGACGCTCAACACGGCGGTTTCAGCTTGCAGCCTGGGGACTGGGAGTTTTATTCGGAGCAGGTTCGTAAGGCCAAGTACGACCTGAACGAGGAACAGATCAAGCCTTACTTCGAACTGAATAACGTTTTGCAAAACGGCGTGTTTTACGCGGCCAATCAGCTCTACGGAATTACCTTCAAAGAGCGGCACGATCTACCTGTTTACCACCCGGATGTTCGTGTCTTTGATGTGTTCGACTCCGACGGCAAACAGCTGGCGCTTTGGTATTGCGACTACTTCAAACGGGACAACAAAAACGGCGGCGCTTGGATGGACATTTTCGTGAATGAGTCGAAACTACTGGGCACAATCCCGGTGGTCTATAACGTCGCTAACTTCAGCAAGCCTGCTCCCGGCCAACCTGCATTGCTTACCTTCTCCGACGTCACCACCATGTTCCATGAGTTCGGCCACGCCCTGCACGGAATGTTCGCGGATAGCGTTTATCCGGCTCTCTCGGGTACACAGGTTCCGCGCGACTTCGTAGAGTTTCCTTCGCAATTCAATGAGCACTGGGCGACGTATCCTGCAGTTTTCGATCATTACGCAAAGCATTACCAAACGGGTGCCGCAATGCCGCCGGAACTGGTGGCGAAGCTGAAGAAGTCAGAGAAATTCAATCAGGGTTATATGTTAACGGAGGTGTTGGAAGCGGCGGAACTGGATATGCAATGGCACACACTCTCCGCCAGCGCGCCCCTGCAGAAGCCCGATGAGTTCGAAGTAAAGGCCCTGAAGGGTAAGCAACTTTGGCTGAGTGCGGTGCCGCCGCGTTACCGTTCCAGCTATTTTGCGCACATCTGGGGAGGCGGATACGCCGCGGGCTATTACGCATATTTGTGGAGCGAGATGCTCGATGATGCCGCATTCCAGTGGTTTGAAGATCATGGTGGCCTGACGCGAGCCAATGGGGATCGTTTTCGCCGCATGGTTCTGTCTCGCGGGAACACCGAGGATTTGGGCAAGATGTACACCGCGTGGCTCGGGGGCGAACCAAGTACCAAACCTATGCTGAAGTATCGCGGCTTGCTTCCGGAAGGGAATTCGAAATAGGCTTCCGCGAGCTTGCCGGGTGATTCCGTGCGCGGCTTCCTGCAAGCCGCGCCTCCACTTCCTTCACCGCACGCTCGGCGGCAACAATTCCTTCGTTCGTAGTCGATTCCGGGCCTTCTGAATCGGTATTGGCGAAAAATACCCGATCCATGGCATGACGCGCCAGTGGCTGCACCAGCGTAAAAAGACCAGGCTCTGACATATACAAAGGATGTCCCCTGCGGTAGATGTGCACCTCCACCGGATCCACATTGAGCCCCGGCATTAGTTTCTGAAAGTCGCTCAGCACATGCCCCGCGATCATGCGTGCCCCATTCTCCGTCAACAGTTGGCTACGGTCCTCTTGTTTCATCGGCGTATAGCAGCTGAGAATGTTGAACTTCTGCTGGTAGCCCGGCTGCTTCTGGATAACCCAATCCGCGACAATAAAGTCGGTGAAAGTATTTCCCGGGCACCAGGTGTCATAACCGTGGTTGAAAACCGGTTTATCGAAAATCAGATTCACCACAGGATACGGAATGTAGTGAATCTGCTGCATGGCATCACTCTGCTTTTCCGGCAAACTCTCAACGATGCGTCGAGTGATGAACTTGGGTGTCGCCATAATCACAGCCTTGGCCGCCACTGTCTTGGATTCGCCATTCAACCGGTAGGTCACTTGCACTTCTTCTTTTCCCGGGACGACTGCCACAATCGTCGCGCTAGTCTGCATGTGGTCCTTGTGATCGGACTGCAAAATCTCCGCCAGTTTCTTCGTGAGGGCGCCTAAGCCCCCCGGCCATGTATAGCGGTCATCTGCTCCGCTCTCCTGAACCATTTCTTGCAGGGACTGAATCGCCAATCCCGCGGCGGTGTTTTCCGTGGTGGCGCCCCAATTCGATGGCCCATAGTTATCCCACCATTGTTTAACTTCCGCCGGATACCCGTTCATGTAATCGGCAAACGGTTTGTTGTCGAGTTCCCGGATGTTCTTTTCTACATCGATGGCCAACAATTCCTTCTTGAACCTTTTGAAGCTATCTCGAACCGACTGCGGGTAGGGCAGCTTGTCTAATCCATCGCCCCACGTGTCGGGAACAAGCTCACCTTTAATGATGCTCCCGTCTGGACCATTCACCGGCAATGGCTCCACTCCAATCTCTTGGGCGAAATGGTATGCGTGTTCCTCCCTCACCAGGAACGCCGATCCAGTTGCGTAGGTGGCGCCGGAGTATTCCATCGCATACGCATTCCCGCCCCAGTGCGGCTCTTTTTCCAGAAGAAGAAAATCGTGATTCCGCAAGCGGTAAGCGGCCGTCAACCCGCTCACCCCGCCGCCGACTATCACCACATCATGCCGCGCCGAGGCGGGCGGCCTGGAAAAACTTTTGCTGCCATCATCGCGGACTTTATGGCAGATCCGATTGTCTTCACCATCCACGTCTGCCGCATGAGCTTTCTGGT
>PLUJ01000236.1:29243-46051 GCA_003165455.1 Acidobacteriaceae bacterium
CACGCCACCACGAACCTGATAAAGTCCCGCCGATTCGAGCTCATATTGTGTGTCCCTCCGCAGTTTGTACGATCTCTGAGCCCACATCCACATCTGGCTCGCTCCGAACTCGTAAGCGATACCAAAGCACAATCGCCACCAGAGAAAACAAAAAGATGATCGTCGATACGGCGTTAATCTCCGGTGTGATGCCGCGACGCAGCCTTCCCCATATTTCCAACGGCAGCGTATTGTCACGCCCGATGAGAAAGAAGCTCACCGCGATCTCGTCCATGGAAAGCGTAAAGATGAGCAGCGCGGCGCCGACGATTGGCAGCTTTAGATTCGGCACGGTGATCCGCCAAAAGGTTTGCCAATAATTCGCGCCCAGATCGAGCGAGGCTTCTTCCTGCGCGCGATCAAGTTTTTGCAATCCTGCAAATACTTCAGTCGTCGCCACAGATATAAGCGCCGTTCCGTGTCCCAGAATAATCGTCAGCAGGCTGAGCTTGGTTCCACTTACGTTGAAAAGCATCAGCAGCGAGAGCCCTGTAATGATGCCTGGCAGAATGAGCGGTAGAAGCACAAGGCGTCGAAACAGCGCCTTGCCGAAAAACTGCGTGCGATCCAGCGCCAGCGCCGCTGGCACTCCGAATCCCAGCGCGATTACAACCGCAGCGGCTGCAACCTGCAAACTGTTAAGCACGGAATCCCAGATCGGCCCATCGGCAAACAGGATGCGATACCAACCGAGTGTGAGATGACGCGGCGGAAATCCACCCACCCCTTCGCCGTTGAATGAATAAAGAATGAGGACTGCAATTGGCAAATACAGAAATGCAAATACCGCTGAGGCATGCAGGAGCAACCAGGGAGAGTTCGAAAGAGTATTGTTTTCTTTCACGAGAAGCTCCACTTCTTCTCCAGCCGCTCGGAACAAAACAATAAGCCAAGCACCAACAGAAGCATGCACAACGAAATTGCCGCGCCCAGTGGCCAGTTATAAGCCGCGCCAAACAGGCTGACCACAATGTTCGATATCATGATGCCACTCGGTCCACCCAACAGAAGTGGCGCCAGAAAATCGCCGAGGCTTAGCACAAATGCGAATGTTGCGCCGGCCACTACCCCAGGGATGGACAGAGGAAAAATAACTTTCCAGAACGTCTGCCTCGGAGTTGCGCCCAGATCGTGCGACGCTTCCACCAGATTCCGCGGGATGTGCTCCAGCGCCGCGTAGATCGGCAGAAACGCGAACGGCGTATAGATATGAGTCAACGTCAACACCACCGCAAACGGGCTGTACAGCAAGAACTCCAACGGATGTCTCGTGAGATGTGCGTACTGCAACAACGTGTTCAACACCCCCTCCGAGCCCAAAATCGTCTTCCACGCATACGCTCGCACGAGATAACTTACCCACAGTGGAATGATCACAAACTGATACAGCAGATCTTTTCTCTTGCCCGCGTAAAACGAAAGAAAATAAGCCAGAGGATATCCGAGCAGCAAAGAGAAGATCGTAACCCGCGCGGCAATCCACATCGAGCGCAGCAAGGTCTGCCAGTAAACGTCAACTTGCAGCAGCTGACGATAATTGTCCAGGTTCCATGAATGTACGATTGTCTGCGAGGCTGAGACCGACCAGAAGCTATAGCAGAACATCAGCAAGTAGGGCATCAGCAAAAATGCCGTCACCCAGACCAGCGGCGGGAGCGTCACAGCCGTTTTGTAAGCTCGGGAAAACATTAGATTCTGTCTGGCGATTCGCGAACCGGAACCGCATCGGAAGAGGAAAATTCCAACTCGATCTCGCCCATTGGCGCGGCCTCCGCGTCCCTGCCCGCAATCCGCACGGCAAGCACTAAACCATTGCCGCACTCCACCCGAATCAATTCCGTCGCGCCGTGAAATGCCTGTTGGCAAACTCTGCCGCGAACGCGAACCGTCCCAACTATCCCCACATTTCCCGTGGCTAGCCGTATATTTTCCGGCCGGAGCGAAAACAGAGCCGGCCCCTCAGGAACCTTCGTTATCCACATCAAAGGCAGGCAGCGCGCGATTCCATCTTTCACTTCGCATTTCAGAAGATTTGTGTGTCCGATAAACTGCGCCGCATACGCGGTTGCGGGGCGCCCATAGATCTCACGAGGTGTTGCTACCTGCTCCAATTCGCCGGACCGCAGCAAGGCGATTCGATCCGACATCACCATCGCTTCTTCCTGGTCGTGAGTGACGAAGATGAACGAAATGCCGACTTCCCGTTGCAGCGACTTTAGCTCCACTTGCATCTGCCGTCGCAAGTTCGCATCCAGCGCCGAGAGCGGTTCATCCAGCAGCAACAGCCGTGGACGGTTGACCAGCGCGCGTGCCAGCGCAACCCGCTGCTGTTGTCCGCCGCTGATTTTTGCAGGTTTGGACTTCGCGTGCGCCGACATTTTTACTTTACTCAGCGCTTCCGATACGCGGGTCAGGACTTCCGCATCCGGCCTTTTCGACACTCGTAAACCGTATGCCACGTTCTCTTCAACCGTCAGATGCGGGAAAAGCGCATAGTTCTGGAACACGGTGTTCACGCGCCGTTGGTAAGGTGGCTGGCGATCCAGGCGCTCATTGCCCATCCACACTTCACCAGCGCTCGCACTTTCAAAGCCCGCGATAATCCTCAGCAAAGTCGTTTTGCCGGATCCACTCTCGCCGAGTATGGTTAGAAACTCACCCTCGGACACATCTAAAGAAATGTTACGAAGAACAATGTTCCTACCAAAGCTTTTTGCTACGCTCCGAATGCTAAGTAACGGAGCACGGCTCCCAGCTTCCTCTTCCGAGCCCACAACTCCACTCTCCAGTTTTGTGCCCATAGACATGCACTCACCGAATGCCTGACGCAGCCCCGGAAGCTGCACGCCCGAATCTCGTCACTTCACTCAACTCCGGTGCCGAAGTATCTACTGCGCAGCTTTTACTTCGTTCCAAATCTCGTTATATTTCGCGCGTCGCGGCACGTTCTCCCAGAAGTAGAGATGCTTCTGATAATTGTCCACATCGTCCAGGTGCAGGCCTTTCACTTCCTCCGGCGTCATAAATTGCGCCGCTCCAGGGTTCGCCGGAGTGTAACCGGTCACATCCGTAACTTTTTTCTGTGTTTGCGCCTCGATCATGTATTCCAGAAATGCGTATGCCAGATCCTTATTTTCGCTGCCGCTCGTGATCATCAGATGATCGATCCATCCCGTCGTATTCTCCTTCGGAATCGTCTCGCCCACCGGAAAGTTTATTTTGCGCAGTTGGTTGGTCATCAGCGGCCATCCCATCGCCGCTACCACTTCGTGATTTTGAAAAAGGTTCGTCAACTCCCCGCCTGTCGACCACATCTTCCGGATATTCGGTTTCAACTCGAGCAGCTTCTTCTTCACCGCCTCTAGTTGATCGTCACTCAAGTTGTAGAGCTGCGATGGAGGATTGTCATAGCCCAGCACCTGCGCCGCCATATAGATCGTCGACAGATCGTCCCACACCGAGATTTTCCCGCGATACTTTGCATCCCACAGCACGTTCCAGGTGTCGGGAGCCTGCGGAAACACCGTCGTATCGTAGATCAGCGGGTCTGGGCCCCACATAAATGGGACACCATAAACTTGTCCATTCAAGCGCACCAGCGGCAGGGAAGTGAGCTGCGGAGAAAGCTGCGAATAGCTCGGAAGTCTCGTCAGATCCAACGGCGCCGCAAATCCCTTCGTGGCAATCGCCGTCGCCACATCGCTCGAAGGAGATATCACGTCATAATTAGACGCGGCGCCGCCGTTCAATTTTGTGGTTAGTTCGTCGCTCGATCCCATGTATGAAGCGGAGACTTTGCAGTGATGCGCATCCTCGAAGGCTTTAACGAACGACGGATCGGCGTATCCCTCCCATACCAGCATATTCAGAGTGGGCGTTTTCTTCGTGCAGGATCCAGAGAAGATCGTTGCCATCAGCGGTAACAGCAAGCCCAGCCAAGCGCGCACCTTCATCGTTCTCCTCTTCCTCTGCAACTGCTGCCGTGGTTTACGCAATCTTCAAAACGTCGGTGGCGTATTCACCCACAACACCCAGGTCTCCGCTCTGCCTGGATTTTTCCAGTGATGCGGCGTCGCACTCTCAAAATAGAAACTGTCTCCGGCTTTCAACCGGTATTCTTGTTTCTCCAGCGTGATCGTCAATTCTCCGCGCAACAGATAAAGGAATTCTTCTCCTTCATGTGAGTAGGAGTCTCCACTGCCAGCCTGTGACGCCACCCGGAAAAGATGCGGCTCCATCACGGTGTTTCCCCACGCCAACAACTCCATCCGCACGCCGGGTCCAGCTTCCAAAGCTTTTCGCTGTGCGGGCTGTACCTGCCGGCTGCTCGCTCCATCCGCGTCAAAAAACTCCAAAATATTTGTCTTATAAAATCGCGCCAGCTTGCGCAGAGTTCCTACCGACCCGCTCATCTGCGAGCGTTCCAGCGCGCTCATGAATCCCACGGATACCCCTACCGCCTGTGCCACCTGTGCCAGCGAAAGTTTTCGCCCTTCACGCAGTTTGCGCAAATGCGCGCCAATCGCGCCCACAGCAACCGCCGGCTGCGTGCGCCCTTCGCGCCGCAACAGCTCCACGATTGCGGGGGCGTTCATACCGCGAACCTTTCTTAAAAATCGCGCCCGCTTCAAAAGCTTTACGTCGTCGGAATTATAGAGCCGGTATTTGCTCTCTGTCCGGTGCGGACGCGTCAGTCCAAGCTTCTCCCACGACCGGATCACAGACGGCGACACTCCCACTCGTCGCGCCACATCTCCAATTTTCAAATAAGGTTCCGGGCGGGATGAGTTCATGCTTGCCCTTCCGAGCGATTCAACTTTTCTATGAGAGGCAGCGCGTTTTTGTCCTTGACAGTCCGCGTCCCCTTTCTCTAACCTTGCGGGATTATAGCAAGGTTGTAACTTTTCACAAGCAGTCGATTTCGCGAAAACAATCGTTCCCAAAGCTTGGAGGTTCCATGCCGTTGCCGCTCCGCTGGACCCCGGTCAACTTCAAATCGATCTGTCAGAAACTTGTTTGCCTTGCGATTTCCCTCTTTCTCGCCGTCCCCCCTCCGCTCTCGGCGCAAAGCGCCAATGGCCGCGTCCTGGGTCGCGTAGCGGATCCCTCCGGTGCGGTTCTCGCGGGCGCCAAAGTGACTCTGGTCAACGAAGCCACTGGCATCAGCCGTGATGCGCTTACCAATGAAAGTGGCGATTACAACTTCGTTGAAGTAGTCCCCGGGACTTATACCGTCCAGTTCGAGTTGACCGGCTTCAAGAAGAATGTTCAGAAGAGCGTGATCGTCGACCTCAATCAGGTCGTGACCCTCAACTCCTCCCTCCAAATCGGTGGCTCGCAAGAGACGGTGGAAGTCACGTCGGAAGCGCCTCAGGTCGATACCACCAGCACTCAGCTCGGCGCCGTAATCAATGACCGGTCGGTCAATGAACTGCCCCTGAACACGCGCGACACTTATCAGTTCCTCCAGCTTCAGCCCGGAGTTCAAGCCCAGCTTGGATCGAGCGGAAGCCTGTTCTTCGGCTCGGACGATGCGGGTTCCGTCTCCGTAAACGGAGGCCGCACTCGATCCAATAATTTTAGTGTCAATGGAGGCGATGCGAACGATCAGTTCGTGAACACTCCCACCATCCAGCCCACGCCCGATAGCGTCGAGGAATTTCGCGTCATTACGAACACATTCGATGCCGAATATGGCAGGAACTCGGGCTCAGTGGTCAACGTGATTACCAAGTCCGGCACCAATAGTTTCCACGGGAACGTGTACGAATACTTTCGCAACACCATTTTGGATGCACGCGGCTATCCTGATCCATCGACGCCGCAGCTCAATCAGAATCAGTTTGGCGGAACGTTCGGCGGTCCCATCAAGAAGGATCGCACTTTCTTTTTCCTTTCCTATGAAGGCCGTCGCATCCGCGCTGGTCAGCCTGGGCAACTGCTAAACGTTCCCACTTCCGCAGAGAGGAATGCTACCAGTGGAAACTTTGGTGGGGCCGGCACTTTCAACCAAATCAATCCAAATCTTCAAATTCCCGCTCCTTACGGCATGCCGTATCTGCAGACACCCACCGGATACCAGGTACCGCTCGTTGCTCAGGTCTTGGATGGCCGGCCAGGTTGCGACCAAGCGTTGGGACTGGGGCCGAACGGCATTGCCAATCTGCCGCCCGATACAACCAACACCACGCCACAAATTGACTGGACCTCGGTCTTCCCCAATGGAACCATCCCGTCGCAATGTCAAGATCCCGTCGCTGCCAACTTGCTGCAGCAATTTGTCCCAGCGGCGAATAACGGCGCCAGCCTGTATCAGGCGGTTCCCGTGGGCACCGATAATGCGGACCAATTTACCGCGCGCTTTGATCACAGAATTAACGACCGCCAAAACTTTACGGCCTACTACTATTTTGACGACGGGCGCCAACTCCAGCCCTACAACACTTTCGAAGCGTCTGGCGCCAACGTCCCAGGCTTCGGAAACTACAACGATCTGCGCTTCCAGCAGTGGAACCTCAGCCATACGTGGACCATCAGCAGCGCGCTTGTGAACGAGGCGCACTTCACCTATATGCGTGAAGGCGAACTCGGATTTCTCAAGAACCAAACCTCCAATGCGGTCACTTCTTCCTGCACAGGCCGCGCTTCCGCTTACTGCTTCACCGGACTTTCGGATTCTGCCACCATCCAAAATGACTTCGGAACCTCTCCGAACCTGGGCATTACTCCCGGCTTGCCTGCAAATCTTACCGGCGTTCCCTACGTCAACATCTCCGGCGGCGCGGAGTTCGGAAACAATTTTGAAGGCTTTTTACCGCAAGTCGGAAACAGCTTTCAATGGAACGACGAAATCAGCTGGGTGAAAGGCAGTCACACCATTAAGTTCGGCGCCGATGTCCGCCGTTCCCGCTTCGATCAGTACTACTATTTCGACCTCAATGGCGAGTACACATTTGACAACAGCGGACCGAACGCGATTGTTCCGGCGGACGGCGACCAATATGCCGAATTTCTGCTGGGCCTTGCCGATGGCTATACGCAAGGCTCCGGCCAGCGTGAGGACATTCGTAGCACATCGGTCTATCCTTTCATCCAGGATAGTTGGAAGATCAAATCCAACATAACCTTGAACTACGGTTTGCGATGGGAATATACCCCGCCTCCGGTCGACATTAGCGGCCACGTCGAAACGTTTCGGCCTGGACAAAACTCCACCGTTTATCCTTGCGGAATTACCACCAGCACCGCCTACTGGCAGGGTTACGGTGTGGCCAATCCCACTTGTGCCAACACTGGTTCGGAACCTACAGGCCTTGTGGTTCCCGGCGACCCCGGTGTTCCCGCCGGAATGACTTCCACCTATTACAAAGCCTTCGCCCCCCGCTTTGGCATCGCCTACAGCCCTAATTTCAGCAGCGGCCCTCTTAGTACGCTCTTCGGCAGCAACGGCAAAACCAGCATTCGCGCAGGCTGGGGCCTCTTCTACAATCCCATCGAAGAATTGGTTCTCGCTCAGTTCGGCGCGGAACCGCCTTTCGGAGGCAGTTCCTCGCTGTCGGATGTTTTTTTAAACACTCCGTTCGTGAACCAAAATAATTTCCAGACTCCAAATCCCTTCGGCGGCATTATTACGCCCACCAAGGGCCAGCCCACCGATCTCTCGCTGTTTCGTCCGATCCTTCTTTACGGCGAATTCCAGCCCCACCTTCGATCGCAATACACCAGCCAGTACAACCTGACCATTCAGCGCGAGTTGAGCAACAGCATGATGTTCCAGATTGGCTACGTCGGATCTCAGGGCCATCGTTTGCTGGCCTCGCATGACATCAATCCTTCGAATCCGCAAACCTGTCTGGATATCAACGCCGTGCTGGGCTCCGGAACCTGCGCTCCTACCGGCGAAGATGAACAATTTATCTTTCCTGCGGGTGCTACCGCTCCTGCGGGCGGATTCCATCTACCCTACGGTCCGAACGGTCCAACCGTTCTGCCGGCCGGAACATCGCTCTCTGGTCTCGACCTTGTCGGCTTGCGTCGTTATTCTGCCCCGAACTGCAATCCGTTTACCGGCACCGGCTGCCCGGTCGATGGCGTTCCGGTCTTCACCGACATCTTCGCCGAAGACACGATTGCCAACTCCTCCTACAACGCGCTGGAGATGATGCTGCAAAAACGCTTCTCGCATGGATTGCAATTCCAGGCGGCATACACGTTCAGCAAATCCATCGATGACGGTTCAACTTTTGAAGAAACGCTCAATCCATTCAATTTCAACGCCAGCCGCGCTCTCTCGCTTTTCAACTCGAAGCAACGTTTCGTAGTCAGCTACGATTGGGAGCTTCCCATCGCGAAGCGGCAAGGCTTTGCCGGCCGTATCGTCAACGACTGGGAAGTCTCCGGCATCACGCAATTCCAAAGCGGATTCCCCATCCGTCTCGATACCGAGGACGATACGGAACTGATCAACAGCCTCTTTTTCCTTGGAACCGAGGCGCCCAGTCTGATCGGTCCGTTGCAAATCGAGAATCCGAAGAAGACTGGCGGCTTTTATCTCAACTACAATCAATTTCAAGATCCTCCCCTCGGACAATTCAACAACGGCACCCAGCGCACCATTTGTTGCGGTCCGGGCCTTTCGGATTGGGATTTCTCGGTTCATAAGAAAATCGCCTTTAGCGAAAACAGGTATTTCCAGTTTCGTGCCGAAATTTTCAATGTGTTCAACCATACGAACTACTCGAACCCGGACGGCCACTATTCGGACGGTGCAACCGAGTTCGGCAAAATCACGGAAGCGGGCGATCCGCGCCTCGTCCAGTTCGCTTTAAAGTATTTCTTTTAGGCAAGGATTAGACTTTAAGATGCAACCCGGACGATTCTTCGTCCGGCATTCTAATGGCCCCACTCACAGGAGTGATCACGGCCTGAGCTATCCCGGAGCAATTCGATGTATCCCGATCTGCAGAAAGAACTCAGCACGTTTGAGCGCCGCACGCCCAAGTCCGCCGAGGCCTACAAGAAAAATTTGAAGCGCATCCCGCTCGGCGTGGCCAGCAACTATCGACATTACGAACCCTGGCCCATCTTTGTGAAAGATGCCGGAGGCAGCAAGTTCCGCGACCTCGACGGCAACGAATACATCGATCACAACCTCACCTTCGGTGCGCTCATGGCTGGGCACTGCCATCCCGCCGTCATGAAGGCTGTTGAAAAACGTCTCTCCACCGGCACCATGTATGGCATGCCGCACGACATGGAATGGGAACTCGCCGAAGAAATCTGCAACCGCTTTCCGGTCGAAATGGTCCGCTTCGGAAATAGCGGTACCGAAGCCACTATGCACGCCATTCGCCTGGCACGCGCCGCAACCGGACGCGACAAGATCATCAAATTCGAAGGCGCATACCACGGCCTGCACGATTCCGCTCTCGTCAGCGTAAAGCCCCACGCGCCCGAGTTCGGTGACATCAACGATCCCACTCCGGTCTCCGGTGGCTTAGGCGTGCCAAAGTCAGCGATCGATAATGTGAAGATCGCAACCTTCAACGACCTCAGCAGCGTCGAACGCCGCTTCCAGCAAAATCCCGGCGAAATTGCCGCCATCATTCTCGAGCCCATCCTGATGAACGTCGGCCTCTGCATCCCGCAACCCGGCTTCCTCGAAGGCCTCCGCGCTCTTTCCACAAAATATGGCGCGCTCCTGATTTTCGACGAAGTAAAGACCGGCGCAAAGCTCGGCTGGGGCGGCGCCAGTGAATACTTCAAAGTGAAGCCCGACATGATCTGCCTCGCCAAGTCCATCGGCGGCGGCTTTCCCCTTGCCGCGTTCGGCGCGAGCAAGTCTGTCATGGATCTCATCTCGCAACACAAGGTTTTCCACGGCGGCACTTACAATACGAATCCCGTTTCAATGGCCGCCGGGCTCGCCACCTTCCGCGAGGTTCTCACTCGCGACAACTACACGCACGTCGACAAACTCGGCAAGAAGCTCGCCGACGGTTATCGCAGGACCATCGCAAAAGTTGGCCTGCAAGCCTACATCGCGCAAGCTGGAGCCAACGGCGCGCTCATGTTTTATCCCAACGAAATTCGCAACTACCGTGACTGGAACACCATCGATATCGATCTCTGGCGCCATTATTGGTTCGGCATGGTCAACCGCGGCGTGATGGCACAGCCTTACTGGTGGGACGAGCAGTGGACCATCTCCGTCCAGCACACCGAGGCGGACATCGATAAGCATCTATCTGCCTTCGATGACATCGCGTCGTCACTCGCGAGTGCGCAACAAGAGCGCGAAGCGCCAGTCGCCGTCGCGCATTAAATTTTGTAGAAATGTGGGGACAGCCGCCCTCGGTTGTCCCTGCCGATCTTAAAACTTTGTCATTCCGAACCGGGCAAAGCCCGGTGAGGAATCTGCTGTTCGTCGGTCTCAACCGGTATCTTGTCCACCACCGCCCAACCCGCCACGCCTCACCTGATCCGCGCCCTCGGGCGTCGCGACCTCGTCCTTCTCTTCGTCGTCGCCGTCTTCAACTTGAACGTCGTCCCTTCCATTGCCGCCAACGGCGGCGTCACCATCTGGCTCTGGATCATCTCTCTAGTTTTATTTTTCTGGCCGCAAGGCATCGCCGTCATCGAACTCGCGCACCGCTATCCCGGCGAAGGCGGCGTCTATCTCTGGGCCAAAGAGGTTTTCGGCGACTTCCACGGATTCCTNNTCCGGCTGGTGTTACTGGACCAACAACATGCTCTACGTGCCGACCGTCATGCTCTATTTCGTCGGCGTCTCCGTTTACGTGCTCGGTCCCAGCCATCTCCATCTCGCGGATAGCAAACTGTTCGCCTCCACTACTTCGCTAATCCTGCTCGCGCTCCTCACCATCCTTAATATCGTCGGCCTCGGCGTCGGCAAGTGGATCAACAATCTTGGCGCAATCGGAACGTTTATCGCTGCCGCCGTTCTTATCGGCCTTGGCATTCTGGTCTGGTCGCGCTTTGGCACCACCATCACCGCCGCCGATTTCAAAATTCCGCCCAATCCGCGCTTCGTTCTGAATTCTTTCGGAGTAATCTGCTTTGGATTAGTTGGCCTCGAACTCGCCTCCGTCATGGGCGACGAAATTCAGGATCCATCTCGCACTCTTCCCGGCGCGGTCGCCTGGGGCGGAATTCTTTCCGGAGCTCTCTACGTCGGCGCCACGCTGACGTTGCTCATCGCAGTCGGAAAAAACGTCAACGTTCTGCAGGGAATCGTGCAAGCCGTAACTCAAATGGCGGGTCGCGTCGGAGTGGCATGGATTACCATCCCCTTCGCCCTGATGCTCAGCCTCTCCATCGCCGGGATCGGCTCCGCCTGGATGGGTGGCTCCGCCAGAATTCCATTCGTCGCCGGCCTCGATTCCTACATGCCCTCATGGCTCGGCAGAGTTCACCCTCGCTACGCTACGCCCTACGCCGCGCTCATCGTGCAAGCCATTGTCTCCGCCTTGCTGGTCATCATGAATTTTCTCGGTGCTGGTGTGCAGGAAACTTTCCAGAAACTTTTATCGCTCGCCGTCGTCCTGCAACTGATCCCGTTCCTCTATATGTTCGGCGCGCTAATTCGTTTCGCCCTCAGAGAATCCACGTCCCGAGGCCACTATAGCCGCCCCACCCTATTCCTCGCTGGCATCAGCGGACTGCTTACTACCGTGCTTGGTATTTCGCTCGTGTTTTTTCCAGCGCAGCAAATTAGTTCCATATGGTCCTATGAACTATGGATGTTCGGCGGCACTCTATTCTTCATTGGTCTTGCCGCGTTCTTCTTCTACGTCTACGGTCGTAATAAAGCCCCGGAGGGACGGCGGTCTGGAGTGAAGGAAGGTTCGTATCAGGACACGACTTGAGTAGTGCCGATAAAGCAAGTTTGATTTTGGGTGGCGCAGCGCTTCAGCGCTGCGGTTATAGAGCAAGACTGATGGCGGCTTTAGCCGCTGAGGTCAGCAGGAGGTCCAAACAAAATGTCCGGCGGAGTCAAAACAGACGTTAAGACGTACAAGATGTACATCAATGGCGAATGGATCAGCAGCAACTCATCCAAAACTTTCCCTGTTTACGATCCCTCCACGGAGGAAGTCATCGCCCAGGTTCCCGACGCCACCGCCGATGACGTCAACCGCGCCGTAGCCGCTGCCAAAGCCGCGTTCGAAGACGGTCCCTGGAGCACCTCGACCGCGCAGGAGCGAGGCCGAGTACTCTTCCGCCTCTCAGAAAAGATCCGCGCCAACCTCGCCGCTCTGGCCGAACTCGAATGCCGCAACACCGGAAAGCCCATCGTCGAAGCCGAATTCGACATCAACGACGCCGCCACTTGCTTCGAATATTACGGCGGCCTCGCCACCAAAGTTGTCGGCTACGTCAATCCTGTTCCCGACAACGCCATGTCGCTTTCGCTCAAA
The DNA here is from genome assembly GCA_003165455.1 of Acidobacteriaceae bacterium. GTDB lineage: Bacteria > Acidobacteriota > Terriglobia > Terriglobales > Acidobacteriaceae > Sulfotelmatobacter. The sequence goes on from PLUJ01000236.1 coordinate 41,723, forward strand.
GAGCCAGTCGGCATCGCCGGGCAAATTATTCCCTGGAACTACCCGCTTCTCATGGCCGCGTGGAAATTGGCTCCCGCCATCGCCGCGGGATGCACCTGCGTCCTCAAACCCGCCGAGCAAACTCCCCTCACCGCCCTTGAACTCGCCAACTATTTCGCCGATTGCGGGCTGCCTCCCGGCGTCGTCAACATCGTGACTGGTTTCGGCGAAACCTGCGGTGCACCGCTTGTCCAGCATCCCGACGTCAACAAGATCGCCTTCACCGGCAGCGCCTCCGTCGGCAAAATCATCGTCAAACAGGCCGCCGACACGGTGAAGCGAGTCACCCTCGAGCTCGGCGGCAAGAGCCCGAACATCTTTTTCGCCGACGCCGATTTCGAAGCCGCCATCGATGGCGCTCTCTTCGGCGTTTTCATCAATCAAGGCGAAGTCTGCTCCGCCGGAAGCCGCATCCTCGTACAAAAATCCATTTATAAAAAATTCGTCGAAGCCATGACGGAAAAAGCCACGAAGATCAAGCTCGGTCCTCCCCTCGACCGCGACACAAAGATGGGTCCGCTGGTCAGCAAAGAACAATACGACCGTGTCAACTCCTACATCGAGATTGGTAAGAAAGAAGCCACGCTCGCCTCCGGCGGCGGACGCCCCGAAAAAATCGGCAAAGGCTACTACGTTCAACCCACCATTTTCTCCAATGTCTCAAACTCCGCACGCATCGCCCGCGAGGAAATCTTTGGCCCTGTCGCCGCCGTCATTCCTTTTGACGACGAAAAAGACGCGCTTAAAATCGCCAACGATTCTCCTTATGGCCTCGCCGCCGCCGTCTGGACCCGCGACATCTTCAAAGCCATGCGTTCCGTCAAAGCGCTACGTGCCGGAATCGTCTGGGTGAACCACATGCAGCCAACTTATGTCGAAGCCCCTTGGGGAGGCTATAAACAATCCGGCTTCGGCCGCGAACTCGGCCCCTGGGGTATCGAAGAGTATCTCGAAACCAAACAGGTCTACATCAATCTAAACGAAGCACCGATCGGCTGGTACTGATGAAAAGGTCACTCCAGCACTGTCATCCTGAGGGAGGATTGATCTTCGCGCCCAAGCGCGAAGATCAACCGCAGTCGAAGGATCTCTACCGCAATAACCTTCTTCCTAGTCTTCAAAACGCACACGAGAAATTAACATGAGTACGATTCGCATCAACACCCCCATCCCCGGCCCCAACTCCCAGGCCCTCTCGGCGCGCCGCGCCCAGGCCGTGCCCCGTGGCCTTTCTCACGCCACGCCCATTTACGTCGCCAAAGCCGAAGACGCGTGGCTCGAAGACGTCGATGGCAACCGCTTCATCGATTTCGCCGGAGGCATCGGCTGCCTCAACGTCGGACATCGCCAGGAAGCCGTGACCACGGCCGTCCGCGAGCAACTTGAAAAATTTCTTCACACCTGCGTTCAGGTAACGCCGTACGAAAATTACATCCAACTCGCCGAGCGCATGAACCAGGTCACGCCCGGCAAATTCGCAAAGAAAACTATCTTCCTCAACTCCGGCGCGGAAGCCATCGAGAACGCCGTCAAAATCGCTCGCGTCTACACCAAGCGCCCCGGCGTCATCGCTTTTGAAGACGCCTTCCATGGCCGCACTATGATGACTCTCGCCCTCACCAGCAAGACGCATCCTTATAAAGCTGGCTTCGCTCCATTTCCCGGCGAGGTCTACCGCGTCCCCTACGCCTATTGCTACCGCTGCTCCTACAATTTGAAATATCCTTCGTGCGATCTTTTCTGCGCACGCCATCTCGAAGACACATTCAAGCGTGTCGTAGCCAATGAGGAAGTCGCAGCCCTCATCGTGGAACCAGTCCTTGGCGAAGGCGGGTTCGTCGTTCCTCCGCCTGACTACTTCAAAGTCCTCCTCGATCTTTGCCACAAACATGGCATCCTCTTCATCGCCGACGAAGTCCAATCCGGCTTCGGCCGCACCGGCAAGCTCTTTGCCAGCGAACACTTCGGCATTGCGCCGGATATCTTAGTAACCGCCAAATCGCTAGGCGGAGGCCTGCCATTAGCAGCGGTCACGGGTCGCTCCGAAATCATGGACGCTCCCGGCCCCGGCGGCCTTGGCGGAACTTTCGCAGGCAATCCACTCTCCTGCGCCGCAGCCCTGGCGGTTTTAGATTTATTCGAAAAAGAAAACTTGCTCGCTCGCGCCAACGAACTCGGAACCCGCTTCCAGCGCCGCGCTCGCGAATGGCAAACTCGCTGGTCGCTTATCGGCGACGCCCGCGGCCTCGGCGGCATGCAAGCCATCGAACTCGTAAAATCACAACAAACAAAAGTTCCAGCGGCAGAAGAAACAAAACAAATCACGCAATACTGCTACGAACACGGCCTGATCACGATCACGGCTGGCTCGTACAGTAACGTAATCCGCGTCCTGGTTCCGCTCGTTGCCACCGACGAACAAATGGACGAAGGGTTGGACGTCCTCGAATCCGCGCTGACGGCAGTCTGCGACAAGAAGGGCGCGGTCGCACAGTTGGTGTGAAAGAAAAACTCGTTAGGCAGCTTACAGACCCTTGGTTCGAAATCGGTTTGGGAAGGGCACGAGTTCACTCGTGCCTTTAAGTTCATTAAAATAAACGCGCTTCAGCGTCAGAGGGCGGCTTTTGTTGGCCAGCCGAAACGAGTTGTTTGCAGTATCCTAGCAAGAAAAGCTGGACGTGCCTGGATGGCGGCGACGTGACCCTGCGGAGTGTCGGCAGGGGACAGGAGTTCGTTCTTGATTCGGAACAATACCCCGAAGCGCAGCGATGGGCCGAGCATCTGATTGAGTCTTGTACCGTGTGAGGACCCATACGCTGGCGGTGATGGTCAAGCACCACCTTTTGATGTGAAAATGAATTGTCACCCTGAGCGCGCGTTTTTTGCGCTCGAAGGATCTCTGTAACTGCGCTCTGTCATCCTAAAACGCGCATGAGCCTTAACGAATCCGAGGCAACCCATGACATCCGTCGCCGCACCCCCCGTGATCAAGCTCACCCACTACATCAACGGCCGCTGGACCGATTCCTCCGCTGGTTCATCGAAACAAGATTGGCGCGACGTAATCAATCCCGCCACGGGCGAGGTGCTAGCCCAAGTCCCGCTAGCCGACGCCGCCGAAGTCAACCATGCTGTCGAAGCCGCCGCTGCCGCTTTCCCCGAATGGCGCCGCACCCCGCCCGAAGACCGCATCCAGCCGCTCTTTAAATTAAAGATGCTGCTCGAGGATCACATCGAAGACATCGCCCGCATCATCACGCAGGAAAACGGCAAGACCTTTGCCGAAGCCAAAGCCGAAATGCGCCGCGGCATCGAGAACGTCGAAGTCGCCTGCGGCATCCCCATGATGATGCAGGGCTACAACCTCGAAGACGTCGCCCGCGGCATCGACGAGATGATGATCCGCCAGCCTCTGGGAGTCGTCGCCGCTATTACTCCGTTTAATTTCCCCGGCATGATTCCGTTCTGGTACCTGCCCTACGCCATCGCCACCGGAAACACCTTTATCCTCAAGCCATCCGAGCGTGTCCCGCTCACCATGCGCTACGTCTACGAACTCCTCGAAAAAACCGGGCTGCCCAAAGGCGTCGTAACCCTCATCAATGGCGGCAAGGCAGTCGTCGACGCCCTTATCGATCATCCCAAAGTCCGCGCCATCAGCTTCGTCGGTTCTACTCCTGTGGCGCGTTACATCTACGCGCGCTCTGGCGAAAAAGGGAAGCGCTGCCAGTGCCAGGGCGGCGCAAAAAATCACGTCATCATTCTCCCCGACGCCGACATGCCCATGGCCACGCAAATCATCAGCGACAGCGCCTTCGGATGCGCCGGCCAGCGTTGCCTCGCCGTATCGGTCGCCGTCACTATCGGCGAAGCGCAGAAAACTTTCCGCGATTCGATCGCCGATGCTGCTTCTAAACTCAAAGTCGGCAATGGTCTGGACAAAGATGTGCAGATGGGTCCTGTGATCACGCCGCAGAGTAAAGAGCGTGTCGAATCGTTTATCGGACTCGGCGAAAAGCAGGGCGCGAAGATTCTGCTCGACGGCCGCAACTCGAAGATCCCGAAATATGAATCGGGCAACTTCGTGAAGCCCACCATCCTCGACGACGTTCCAGCGACCAGCGATCTTGCCGATACGGAAATCTTTGGTCCTGTCCTGAGCCTCGTCCATGCCGATGACATGGACGAAGCCCTCGCCTTCCTCGAACGCAGCCCCTACGGCAATCAGGCGTCGCTGTTCACCTCGAGCGGATCGGCCGCGCGCCGTTTCCGCTACGAAGCGCCCGCGGG
>PLUJ01000158.1 GCA_003165455.1 Acidobacteriaceae bacterium
ATCTCATAGCTCTTCTGTTCGATTTGTACGCTGTTCATTGTCGGCTCCAATTCCGATCAAAGTGCTCATCTGCCGATTCCAGTTCTTCCGTGTCCATGCCTGGCGGGTGGAGCACCTTTAACCATCTTTGCGGGCACCACTTCCACTGAGGGTGCCGCATCCTTACATTTTTTGCAAGACTGGGCGGCGATGAGCACTGGCTCAGCCAAGGCCTTTCCCCGAGCCAGACTGGAACTGGTTGCCCCACCCGTGGCAGTTCACGGGTGGGCCGCGATGCAGATGGGGATCATGAGTTTTCCCGGATGTGAAGCTCCGCTTTGCAGGCCTCATTGACCAGAACCCTGCCCTGTTCGTCATACGCGTAACGGCGGAAGCTGCTCCGCAACCACGGCCTGGGATTCAAAACCAAACCTCGCTCGCTGTCATCCCAGCACGTGTTCCAGGCGCCAGAATCTCCTTTACCCCGCTTCTGTCTTGTGGTAACGTACGCCGCAATGTAGTGTCCCGCTTCAGTGCGGTCTGACGGGCCGGGTGTTCACGATCCCAAGTCCTCGTTCTGGGGAAACCGAATCCGGGGAATCGAATCGGAGGCCGGAAATGAAACTGCTCAAAGGGACCCTGCTCGCACTCTTCTTAGTGTCGCTGCTGCCAGCGTTCGCATCTGCCCAAACCCTTCCACAGTTTAGCCACATCATCATCATCGTTCAGGAAAACCGCACGCCAGACAATATCTTCGGCTACTGGGCAACGGGACAGCCGTCCGGGGCTGGCTGCACCCCCTCGACTTTGCCCTTCATTGGCGCCGACATCTACAACGGCGGCTATACGCTTAATGCCGCGAATCAGCGTGTCACGATCTGCAACGTCCCGCAGCCCATGAACAATGGAGGAACCTTCGATCCCGGGCACGAATATGAGGATTGGACGGCTGACTACGACACCAAGGGCATGGATGGGTTCTGTCACGGCTACACCAACGGCGTCTGCCCGACCTCCCAACCCAGCCCCTATTCCTACATCCAAACAGCCGACGTGAATCCCTACTACTCCATCGCGACTACTTACGGCTTTGCCAACTACATGTTCCAGACCAATGAGGGGCCCAGCATGGTTGCGCATCAGTTCCTCTTCACCGGCACGTCTGCGCCAGTGGCGCCGGGCGTGGGCGGAGCGAACGGGGAGTGGTGGGACTTTGTCCGCGACAACCCCAACGGAAACGGAAACAACGACCCAGATAACCATAGCGGCTGCCCAAGCGTATATCAGGCGCCCTGGATCCAGCCGGACAGGACCCCCCTAAGCTCCCAGCTAACGTACGAGTGCTACGCGCACGACAGCCTCATGACCGGCTCTAACTGCACGAATGGCGTTTGCGACAAATATCCGAACCTCACCTGGACGTATTACTCGCCTTTGGATGGGACGGCAGCCGGAGCGGAATACATCTGGGACGCTCCCGAGGCCATCCCCGAGGTCTGCTACGGAGAGAACGACACGACACCCGCCCCGGCGGCGTGCGGGTCCGTGAACGGCGGGACCGAGTGGAATAGCCACATGGTCTTCTACGACGCCTACAACAATGCCGAGCCGATACCGATCTTCACCGACATCTCCAACTGTAAGCTGGCGAACATCAGTTGGATCATTCCCGACCTCGCCTGGTCCGACCATCCCTCATACGACGGCACGGTAAGCCCACCTCTCGGCCCGTCGTGGGTTGCCAGCATCGTCAACGCCATTGGGCAGAGCTACTCCAACAGCAACCAGAAGTGCGACTACTGGGGCACGAGCGGCGCGGGCGGCAATGTGGTGCAGCCCACCGCCATCTTCGTCACCTGGGACGACTGGGGCGGCTTCTACGATCACATCCAGCCCTACGAAGTGTTGACGGGTGTGAACAATGGCACCCCGATGAATCCGATATGGAGCTGCCCTCCGCCTGCAACCAACCAATGGGGCTGCGGCAACACCTACGGCTTCCGCGTTCCGCTGTTGGTCGTCTCTGAGTTCACGGGAACGAAGTCGGGCGCGAACTACACCGGCTACATTTCCGGCCCGTGCACTCCGCCGAACTGCCCAAACACGACCAAGATATATCAGCACGACTTCGGCAGCATCCTGGCATTCACCGAGAACAACTTCGGCCTGCAAAATATCGACCAGAGCGGCGACAACGGGTATGCGGACTATAACGCGCTGGATTGGGACAGTGGGCATAAGATCTCGCCACTATCCGATTTCTTCCGGCTGTACACGGGCCCGAGCTCCGCGGGGCGCCCGTTCGTGCAGGTTCCAAGCGGCTATGATTCGAGCTTCTTTGAGAACTATTACTTAAACGGCGGAACTCCTGCCGGGCCGGATACGGACTAACCGGCGGTCACAGAGAGCGGCGGCCTACGCGAGCGTAGGCCGCCTCCGATCCTCCAGGAAGGCGGGATATATGAGACGCGCACTCTTCACGGCATCAGCGACGCTAGCGCTCCTCCTCCAAGTCTCCGCGCAGACCACCGAGGTCAAGGTCCTGCACAACTTTGGCTCTAGCAACGACGGGAACGTCCCGTCAGGTTCGCTCCTGATTGACAGCTCTGGGAGCCTCTATGGCGCAACAGGCGGCGGGCCCGGCGAGTACGGCTATGGCACTGTCTTTGAGCTTGCGCCCCAGGCCAACGGAGAGTGGGCAGAGACAATTGTGCACGCCTTCACCGGCGGCAGCGGAGGGTCAGACCCTTGGGGCGCCCCCCTATTCGACACAAGGGGAAACCTCTACTTCACGGTGCAGGGCTACGGGAGCGCAGATATAGGAGGCATCTTCAGTTTTACTCCCGGAACCAACGGGTGGACATATAGCGTCCCCTACACTGGAGGCGCCGGGCCGGGGCTGCTGATGGACAGGCTCGGCAATCTCTACGGGGCCATCGGCTTGGGAGACTACTTTGGCCTAGGCGCCATCGGTGAGCTCTCGCCCGTCCCCCGCGGCTGGACCTACACCCAACTCTACAGTTTTACCTGCCAGCCCAGCTGTGCGGACGGTTACGGCCCTCCAGCGCCCCCGATCTGGGACAGCAGGGGCAACCTGTGGGGTGTTACGACTTACGGAGGCATCAGCGATTCACCCTGCGTAACGGAGGAAGGCTGTGGCGTCATCTTCGTTATGACCCCGGACGGCGACGGGGCATGGACCTACCACGTCATTCACCGTTTCGCCTCTTCCCCCACCGACGGCCAGTTCCCGCTCGCGGGCCTCGCCCTGGACTCCGAAGGCAATTTCTACGGCGACACCGACGGCGGCGGGACACACGGCCTAGGCATCATTTTCAGGTTTTCGGTCACTGACGGCAAAGTGCAGGCCAGCGTCATCCATAACTTTTCGAATTGCTCGACCGGCTGCTACCCGGAAGGCACGCTGGCCATCGACAGCGCAGGCAATCTCTACGGCATGGCCCAGGGCGGCCCGAACAGTTGCGGAGGCCCGTCGTGCGGGGTGGTTTTCAAACTCGCCCCGCAAGCAAACGGCACATGGAAATACAGCGTGCTTGTGAACCTGACCGAAACCACCGGAGGCGTGCTGCCGTTCTACGGCCTGATCCTCGACAGCAAGGGCAACCTGTATGGCGTCACCAGCAGCGGCGGCCAGTACGGCGGCGGCACCGCGTTTGAAATCAGCCCGTAATTTTCTACGCCTTTCGAATCCGGGAGGCCGCGAATAAACATCGAATCCCCAGGCAAAAGTGCACGTACTATAAAAAGTACTCGCCTCTCCGGCTACGTCTACTTTAGACCCTGATTCGACCCCTGCGAACGCCCTCGAAAGTAGACGTTCCCGCCACCGCCTAACCCCTTGAATCCATTGCTTCGCGCAAATGACTCTACGAAGAATCAATAACTTACGGCCAAAGAAATTGTGCGATTTAAAATGTTCCACGTGGAACATTCGTGCGATTTAGATTCGCCCTTTTTCCGTTCAATCCGGCTCGCGCACTTCCTATAGAATCAACTCTTCCTATGAAAACTTTCGAACAAATCGCTGACCTCGAACGCCGCTATTTGCTGGGGACTTATAACCGCTATCCCATCGCGTTGATGCGCGGCAAAGGCGTGTTCCTTTACGACCTTGACGACAAGCGCTATCTCGATTTCGTTTCGGGCTTGGGCGTGAATGCGTTGGGGCACGCGCATCCGCGAATTGTGAAGACGATTCGCGAGCAGGCCGCAAAGCTGATTCACGTCTCCAATCTTTATTACCACGAGTATCAGGGCGAGCTCGCGGAAAAGCTGTGCACGCTCTCCGGTTTAGACCGCGCGTTTTTTTCCAACAGCGGAACAGAGGCGATTGAAGGCTCGATCAAGCTGGCGCGCCTGGCCGGGCATCGCGCGGGCGGCGACGCCAAGTCGCGGCTCGTTGCGTTGCAAGGGTCCTATCATGGAAGAACTTTTGGGGCGCTGTCCTTGACCGGACAGGAGAAGCATCGCAAGGGATTCGAGCCGATGCTGGAGGAAGTGACGTTTGTCGCGCAGAACGATTTGGAAGGTTTGCGCGCGGCCGTGAGTGACAACACCTGCGCAATTGTGCTGGAGCCGATTTTTGNNGTGACTCCGGATATTGTGGCGATCGCCAAGCCGATCGCGGCGGGGTTGCCGCTGGGCGCGTTCATCGCCAAGGAAGAATTTGCCAACGCGATTTCGCCGGGACAGCATGGGACGACGTTCGGTGGTGGGCCTTTGGCTTGCCGCGTGGCGCTCGAGTTCTTCTCGATTATTGAAGATGAGAAGTTACTCGATAATGTTAATAAGGTTGGAGGCTATTTGCAGCAAGAGTTAAAGATGGTTGCCGAGAAAAGCGCTGCGGCCAAGGAAGTGCGCGGGCGCGGATTCATTCAGGGGATCAATCTGAATATTCCGGCGCGTCCAATTGTGGATGAGGCACTGGCGGAAGGCGTGCTGTTCAATTCGACGCAGGATACCGTGGTGAGATTTTTGCCTCCGTTTTTGTTGGAAGAGAAGCACGTGGACAAGGGAATTCGTGTGCTGAAGAAGTTGTTGAGGAAGAAGCGGGTGGCGGCATGAAGAGGGTACTTGGGTAGAGATCCTTCGACTACGCATCACCTTCGCTGTCGCGAAGCTGATACTCCGCTCAGGATGACAAAAGGGTGAGTCGCGCTCAGGATTTACAGTTCCAAAAAAACGGGGAGCCGAGGCTCCCCAAATGAAGCGAACAGAGGCGATGTTCACTTAAATAGAATCGAGCGGCGGGAGAAGAGTTGTCCGCGGAGCGAGAGGATTTGAAGGCCGGTGAGGAAAGTTCTGCGGCGCCGTTTCCGGGATTTAGTCCGGGAGTGGAAGAGTGCTGGATGGAACTGGATGGAGCGCGGATGCGGTATTTGCGCACAGTTCCCCGATTCCCACTTCTCGCAAAAGATGCGNNGGATATTCGTTTTCGTGGCGATTTACGATGCCTGCTTTGGCGCCCTACGCTACTGTGTACGCGCCGGACATGATGGGCGCGGGATTTTCCGACCGGCCGGCAGGAATCGACCACTCGATGCGAGGGACGGCGAAGCGCCTTTTGCGGTTTATTGGCGGCCTGGGTATTTCTTCTTTTGATCTGCTGGGAACTTCGCATGGCGGAGCGGTGGCCACGATGGCCGCTGCGGAATGTTTGCAGCCATCCTCCGCGCTGCGGGTGCGGCGGCTGATCTTAGTTGCGCCGGTGAATCCTTATTCGTCGCATGGACAAAAGCTGGCGCCGTTTTTTGGTAGCGCACAGGGTGCGGCGTTATTCCGGCTTACCATCGCGCGAATAAGGTTGATGTTTTCCTACTGGCATGCGCGAATGTATGGCGATCGCCGCCGTATTCCACCGGGAACATTGGAAGGATACATGGCTCCGCTGGCGAAGCCCGGATTGTTCGAACACGCGCTCAGCATTGTGCGCACGTGGACAGCGGATCTGCGAGAGTTGGAAGATACTTTGCCGAAGCTGGCAGGTGTTCCTACGTTATTGATGTGGGGCAGTAAGGATGGCGCGGTATACGCTTCCTCGGCCGAGCCGCTGAAGAAATATTTTCACGATTCCAAGCTAATCATTTTTCCCGGGGTAGGACATTTGCCTTATGAAGAATGTCCGGAGGAATTCAATCGGGCGCTGATCGATTTTCTGACGTCCAATGCCGCCGCGGGCAGATAGATGAGGCCGGGTATCTGCTAAGATCGCGCAGACTCCCGCAGCAATGATCCATTTCATTTTCGCTGGGTTGCGCTTCGCGCTGGTGCATTACGGGTACTGGGCNNTGCTGGCCAGCTTTCTGGCTTATTCCGAGCAGGACCTACAACTGGGGTGGATCATTTTTGCTGGAACCGTGGCGTGCACTTTGGGCGACAACCTTGGGTATGCGATCGGCTCGTATGGCGGGCGTCCTTTGCTGGAGCGCTATCGTTGCACGTTCAGAATCAACGATGCATCAATCGAGAAAGGTGAGCGCTTTTTCGCGCGGTATGGAGCGGTAACGATTTTATTTTCTCGTTTTGTGTTCGGCCTGCGGGTGATTGCAGGGCCGCTGGCTGGGGTTCTGCGCATGCCGTGGAAGAGATTTACCGTTTTCAATCTAGTAGGGGCGGCGTGTTGGGTCACCGTGATTTCAGGGACAGGATATATTTTCGGAAGCCGCTGGGAAGCGATGGAGAGTTTCATGAAGCGGTTCGACGTGACGCTGAGCGCGGTGTTGATTGCACTGATGCTGGGTGGATGGTGGAGACTTCGCGGGGCCCGGGAGAAATCCTAGAGGCATCCGATGAGTCAACTGCGGAAAAGATGAATCGCATTCATTGGCGGCTATACTGTGCCGATGACGCGGGCGTCGCAGAGCGAAAGCGAAGGTCCGTGAGCATTGATCCAACAGGCGGCGTCCGCGCCGGAATTCGGACGAGGAGGATATATGAAGAAATTCGGATTGTTGAGTCTGTCGATTACTGCAGCATTCTTGTTGACCCTGGCGTTTACGGCGGCAGCGGCGAATCCCAAGGCGCTTGCTCCGGCCGCGGTGGCTTCCGCTCCGGCCAGTCCCGCGGTGGTTGCACCAATGCCGCCGCCACACCCACGCGTCCATGAGGCGCTGGAAGCGATGCGAAATGCTCGCGAGCACATGAGCCATGCCGAAGGCGAGTTCCATGGCCATCGCGACAAGGCGATTGAGCATCTCGACGCGGCCATTCATGAAGCGGAAATTTGCGAGCGAGAGCCGTAAAAAGCTTTAAGAAGTAACAACGAATAGCAAGCAGCGTCATGCGACGCTGCTTTTTTATTGCAGAGTGCTATTGCTGGTGGCCAATGGTATAGCCGATTGAGGCGCCAACACGGAACACGTTGGGCGAGCTGAACTGGACATTATTCTGGATGCGATAGTAGTGAACTTCCGGACGAATGAATACGTTGGCAAAGCGGTGCCAAACGTAATAGCGAACTCCCAGTCCGAGATCCTCCATGAAGTGATTGCTGCTGGTGTAGAAGGTGCATCCGCTGGGCGATCCGCCACAGGTGGTGGCATAGGGGAGATTGAAACGGTCGCTGGCAACGCCGACCCCGGCAAAAAGATCGAGGCCGATTTTCTTTCGAATCTGAGGCTGAAAGAGCGCATTGACGTCGCTCAAGAAAGGACGGTAAGTTTCGCCACTGATCGGGTAGTGAGCCTGATCGTACCGCCAGGCGGTTTCAACGTTGAGGCCGAGGTGATGTTTGAAGCCAACATAATCGCCGCTTGCGTGGACGTAAGTGCCACCTCTTTCGGTCGGCGGGCGAAGCACGGATGCGGAAGTAGAGGCAGGTGAAGTAAGGGTGTCGCCGCCGACCATGATATCCCCTTGTTGGGCGGAAGCGAAGTTAAAGGCAAGAACGACACACGCACACGTGAGCAGCGCGAATTTTCTCAATACAACCTCTTGTCAGTTTGTTACCGGGGCGCGCCACGATTTTCTGTGGCGCAGCCGCGCAGCCGCAAACGATTGCGGCGGACGGGCTATCCCGGTAAATAGGAGTTGACGCGTCCCGATCATACCAAACTGCGACGGCGCGAACAGGAAGTTACTCTTTGCCACCGATGGTGTATCCGACCGAGGCACCCGCGCGGAACAGATTATTCGAATTGAAATAACCGTTGTCGGTGAAGCTGTTGTTGTTCTGAATGTGGTAGTAGTGAATCTCGGGGCGGACGAACACATGGTTCCAAACGTAGTAACGAATTCCACCGCCGAGGTGCTCCATGAAGTGATCGGTGCTTACGTAGTTGGCGTAACCCGGGCTTGAGGCTCCAGGGCTATAGAAGCGGGTGTCGCCGGCACCGATGCCAGCCATGAGATCAAGGCCCAGTTTCTTGCCGATTTTCGGCTGATAGAGCAGGTTGAAATCGGTGAGGATGGGACGGTAATTCAGATCATCGGCGATGTAGACGCCTTGAGTAGCTCTCCATGCGGTTTCAACGTTCACGCCGATGTTCTTCATGAAAACCACATCGCCGCCCAGGTTGATGTAAAGGCCGCCGTTTTCCGAGGGCAGAGCACCGTTGTTGGAAGAAGACGAGGACGACGAAAACAGCGTGCCACCGCCGATAAAGACGTCACCCTGTTGGGCAGAAGCAAATTGGGCGAAACACAGGAAAGCAAAAACGGGTGCGAGCAGCGCTAACTTTCTCAAGAGAAGCCTCCAATCATGTCGTGGTAATTGTAAGCGGTAAGATGCGCCTACAGAATCATTCGGATGCAAGAGTAACCTCGAAGTCATCATAAATTCGAAGCGCAGGCTTATTCAACTGTCCGGAACTCCAGGTTCCATGTAAAGAAACGTCAAAAGGGCAGAGAATGATCTCCCGCATTCTCAGGGGCTAAAGCCCGAATTTCAAGGGCATCTTAGCGGCGCGTCTAAAGCCGCGCCCTTTCAAAGCTTTCTACACTTCAAAGCTTTCTACTCTTTGACATTGCCCTAAATCCAAAAAGCTTCCCGTAACTGCAATCAAACCCGCCATGAGCCGAGAAGTTGCGGAAGGATTAAAGGCTTTTCATTCATTGCGAAACAGATTGATCGTTAATTTTACGAACTCTTACTGGATCTTCCGCCACCGCCGGCAGCGCGGATATGATCGAAAGCAATCGCACCGCCGCCGAAGAAGATGAGACCGAATGCCAAAGCCGCAAGTGCCAGAGGGAACTCGTACCCGTGATCACCGATGAGTCCATTGTGAAAATGGATTTTGGCGATGGCGACAGACAAATCAATGCAGATGGCAAAAGCTGCCGCACGAGTAAAAAGTCCAACCAAAACCAGGATGCCGCCGAAGAATTCCGCAAAGGCGGAAAGATAGGCGGTCCAGGCAGGCAGGCCGAGGCTGGCAACAAACTGAGCATGGTGATGAAGGCCGCCGAATACTTTGGGATATCCGTGAGCGACCATGACGGCGCCGAGAGCGAGGCGCATCACCAGTAAGGCCAGAGGTTGCAGGCGGTCGAGATAGCGCAAGGAGTGCCTCCACGAAAAGACAAACCAGATTACAGCAGCGCCGTAGTTCAGGGAAGGGTTGCGGTGTGGCAGGGTTCCGGCGGGGCAGTTTGACCAATCGGCATTGTGCTGGAGAGATCCCTCGTCCCGCTGGTGAAAACGCCCGACTTCGGGATGACGCCAAATAAACGATCCTGCAAAATTTATGAACTAACCGACTACCCCTCCCCATGGGGTGATTGCTTCGGAGGCGGAGTTCTGGTAACGTTTTTTCGCTCTCTCATTACGTTTCGATGGCGGCATCCAGGAGCGCAAGGTCTAATCCCTTTGAGGAACATCTTGAGGAACATCCGGCGCTTAGGGTAGTTCTTAAAGCATAAATTCCAATGGTAAGTGGTGTTCTGGCAGCTTTTCGGGAATCTTCCGCGGAACTTTTTCCGCGGAACTAAGAACAGGATTAAGGGTTTCAGAATCAGGAGGCAGTCAAATGATTCGTACTTCGAGGATTCGCAATTTCAGAAATGAGACGGCGGAGAAGTTTTTGATACTCGTGTTGTCGATTGTGGTTCCTTCGCTCGCGTGGGGGCAGCATAAACCGGAATCCGCGCCGAAGGCCCCGGCAAAGTCAGCGTCCCATTCGGCGCCTTCGCACAGCGCATCGCAAACACACAGTTCCACGCCGAGCCACACCACGACGCCCGGCCATACGGCAACTACGAGCCATACGACTACGCCCAGCCATACGACCACGCCCAGCCATACGACGACGCAGGGGCGTACGAATACAGCGACCCGGCCAAACACGGCGACGGGGCATACGACGACAACCAGTCGGCCGAATACGGGGAACAATAATGCGGGGGCGCGGTCTAATGCGGCGGGGCGGCCTAATGCTGGCGCCAATCGATCCGCTACATCGGCCAGCCGGGGTAGCGTGAGCAACCATACGCCACCAGGCAGGACAGTTTCGTTGCGAGGCGGCGGAACGGCGAGTGTACGGCCAAACGGGTCGGTGCGGTCGATCGATCGTAACGGCATGCACATTCAGACTGGGATTCACGGCAATACCAGAGTCGTGAGTGTGCACAACAATGTGACGGTGGTGAACACGGGAGCGCACGGCGGATACGTGCAGCGCGCTTATGTGTCCCGCGGAGGCGTCAACTTCGTATCGAGGACGTATGTTTCGGGTGGAGTAGTGCGCGTTGGCGTCTATCGCAGCTATGGTTGGGGTGGGCACGCTTACTATGGCTGGCGTCCAGGATTCTATTTTCATCCTGGCTTTTACGGGTGGGGCTATCATCCGTGGGGCGCACCAGTTT
>PLUJ01000139.1 GCA_003165455.1 Acidobacteriaceae bacterium
ATGGACGGCAGGAGGTGCTCGTCTTCACAGTGGGGGAAAATGGATCAGCTTCCAGCACTCCCACTGTTAACCCGCAAATTAAGGTGGGCAAACCACCTGTAACTTCGGAAGAACCTTTACACGCGGAGTTGAGATCGTTTCTGCATGCTGTGCGGCAGCGGTCTGCGCCGGTGGTGCCGATCGATGATGGGCGCCGCGCGCTGGCGCTGGCATTCGATATTGTGGGCGCGATTCGCGAGCATGGTAAGAAGGTAGGACTGGCCGGCTTGGCGAGGGCGAAAGGCTAGGCGTTCACGCCCGGCGCCGTTCGAAGCTGGGGAGGGGTGGGCGCTTGGATCGCTCTTTGTCGGGCGGTTCACCGGGCGTGGCGGGTGGTTCGGCACCTTTACCGGCACGCGAATCTGGTTTGGGAGCTCCCGGAATTAGGGCTGTTCCGTCATCGTCATGGAGAATGACGTTGAGCAGTGAGCTGTTGACACGCAAATTATCTCCAGCGTCGTAGTGGATAAAGCCGAGTTTCCGGAACCGGTTCATGAAGAAGCTGACTCGCGAACGTGTCGTCCCTACCATCTCTGCCAGAGTTTCCTGGCTTAGCCTTGGGACCGACATTTGCGATACTCCTTCTGTGCCGAACTGTGCCATCAGGAGAAGAACGCGCGCCAGCCGCTTTTCGCTGGAATTGAAAAGTTGGTCGACCAGATCTTCTTCGTATCGAATATTCCGTGTCAGCAGATACGCTACGAATAGATCGGAGAACATGTGCTCCCGGTGAAGCGCAAGCATCATTGCCTTCTTGTCAATGCGCAGAAGTTCGCAGTCCGTCATTGCGGTTGCACATCCCATGCGCAAAGGCTGTCCGGCAACGCACCCTTCTCCGAAAAACTCTCCCTTGCTTAATATCCCCAAGGTTGCTTCCTTGCCAATCTTGGATACAACCGTGAGTCGAACTTCGCCTTCCTGGATGTAGAAGACTGCGTCGGCCACATCCCCCTGTGTGTAGATGATTTGTTTCTTGGGAACCGTCGACACGCTCCTGCCTTCGCCAATGGTAGCAAGAAATTTCTTCGGGTCGAAATCGCGATTATGCTTGGCCAATGCGGATGGTGCTATCACAGAAACCTCTGCCTGCGGGGGCTACCCCTCGTTTTATACTGTCGGAATGATGAGCAGCAAAGATGCTCTTGCTGACAATTGAGAAAACAACGCAGGCAGCTCAAAAATGATGCCAGCCGATTCTGTATTGTGTTTGGAATTGAGCAAAATTGAACATTTTCGCGGCGCTCGAACGCTGCATCATGTGGTTGTGAAAACCAAAGATCTCACTTCGGAACAGATACTATCTGTGCCTTGTACCACTTGCGGTGCAGCGATTGGGGAAGCTTGTGAACTGCATACGGGTGCCCTACGCACTGAGCCCCACCGGGACCGGAAGTTTTCCGCTGCCGAGGCTGTGGAAACAAGGGCACTAAACGATTTGAAATAAACGGATGATCGCGTTTCAGCTCGGACTGAAAAGACTTAGGAGATTGAAAAATGACCGTCAGCCCCGCAGAACAGGTATTCGAGGAAATTCTCCCGTATCTTGAAATATTGGACGCCCAGATTGGTGGTGTCATCCAGTTGTTGAAGGACAAGGGCATCACTACAACCGAGGAGTTTGCCAAATATGTAGAGAGGGCAGACCGGGGGAGCAATGTTAGAGAGGTTGGTTTCCGGGTGAGAATGGAATACTTGTTTTCTACCGCTGCCAAGCGAAGCACGTCCGAGGAATTTGGTGGTGCCGTCGAAACTGGGGCTGCTGGTTAGCCACTCGCTGCCCTTCGACAGAATTCAAAACCATCGCCAAAATTATTCAGGCAGCCGTTACGCGGTGCTCCTTGCCCCTGCCAGCCTTAGGTTTCGCAGGAGACTTGAATCAACTTGCAAGGCGGTTTTCNNTCTACGTTCTGCTCCTGGTGGCAACGCTCGGTTCGATGGTTTTGGTGGCGAGCAGCCACTTCGTTTCTTTCTTCCTTGGGCTGGAAATATTGAGCGTGGCTCTATACGCCCTATCCGCGTATCTGCACACTCGCAGTCGCCCGTTGGAAGCTGGAATCAAGTATTTGATTCTGGCGGGATCGTCCTCTGCTTTCCTGCTATTCGGAATGGCGCTCATCTATGCGCAGACGGGCACGAAGGAGTTGTTCCGACTGCCAGCGTTGTTGGCCGGTGGACAAAATAGCCGACTGGTGCTGGCGGGTTTGACGTTCATGGTCACGGGTATCGGTTTCAAGCTCGGGGTTGTCCCATTCCACCTCTGGACACCGGATGTCTATGAGGGCGCTCCCGCACCGGTGACCGCTTTCATCGCCACTGTTTCCAAAGGCGCGATCTTTGCTCTGTTGCTGCGGTACTTCTACACCGCCGTCGCGCAACATCTCCAGCCGATTCTTGTGCCGTTTGCCATTATCGCCATTGCCTCGATGCTCATCGGAACCTGCTGGCACTGTTGCAGACCAACGTCAAAAGGATTTTGGCTTACTCGTCCATTGCGCATATGGGCTACCTGCTGGTCGCCTTTGAAGCGAGGGGAGTACGAGGGGTGGGGTTTATCGCAAGATGTGAATGCCGTATACTTCACCGCACGGCTTTTGGGGGCACGTCATGAGCAGCGCCGCTTGTGGGCTTACCGGAGCGAAGACAGGCTGACTCATCCGTCGCATTTCGGTTATGATCCGTTCCTAGGATTTAGCACCACCGCCGCTATGAATAGACCTGGTAGCGATTTCGCGCCCCTTTCTCAAGTGATCGGTCCTTCTCCGAATATCTTTGCGCCAGCGTCAGCACCGGCGCATGACATTTTCCGTCTCTCGATGTTTGTGCTTGCGATCACGAGCGTAATTTTTCTGGTTGTAAGCGGACTCCTCCTTTACGTCATACTTCGATACAGGCAGCGTTCAGATGACAACCATCATGAGCCTGCGCAGGTTTACGGCAGCAATCAGATCGAACTGTCCTGGACGGTCATTCCCGTTCTGATTGTGATGGTTCTGTTTTTGACCACGGTCCGGGTTATTCTGGACATTGAGCACACACGAGAGCCGGTCAACGCGCTCAACGTTATCGCCATTGGACACCAATTCTGGTGGGAATTTCGCTATCCACAATACGGCATTGTGACGGCCAATGAGTTGCATGTGCCCGTGAGCAACGAACCGAAGAGCCCAACGCCCACTTACCTCAAACTCTTAACTACAGATGTAAACCACAGTTTCTGGGTACCGCGTCTTGCTGGAAAAACAGACCTGATCGCCAATCGCGTTAACACGATGTGGATTCAACCGGAAACTGCGGGCCTCTACCTTGGGCAATGTGCGGAATACTGCGGACTGCAACACGCACATATGCTGCTTCGGGTTTATGTGCAGTCTCCAGCAGACTTTGAGCAATGGGTCGAACAGCAACAACAGAGAGCGGTACAAGATTCGAGCGTGGCTGAGGGACGCGCCATTTTCCAAAAGAACGCCTGCATCAACTGCCATACCATTGCTGGGACGGAAGCAACAGGGCATTTCGGGCCAGATCTTACGCACCTGATGAGCCGGGACACCATTGCGTCAGGAGCCCTCCCGAACACGCGAGACAACCTACAAAAGTGGATTGAGAATCCCGATTCTTTGAAGCCGGGTGCGCTCATGCCGGCGATGAAGCTGGACAATCATGACCTGAACGCGGTCACGTCTTATTTGATGACGTTGCACTAACCCTGGCGAGGCGACAGAAGCAATGTATGGCTGACTCATTGCCAATTTCCGGAACGTTCGATCTCACTCAGGCTACAACGCCAAGACGATTGGCGTTGGACGTGATGCACGACTGGATTGTCACCGTAGATCATAAAAAGATTGGGTTGATGTATATCGCTTCGGCCATCATGTTTTTGGCGATCGGTGGGGTTGAGGCGCTTTTGATTCGCATTCAGCTGGCTGTTCCTAACGCGAGGTTCCTTTCGCCGCAGGTTTTTAACGAGATGTTCACGATGCATGGCACGACGATGATCTTTTTTGTGGCCATGCCAATCCTGTTCGGATTTGCAAACTACCTGGTTCCTCTGATGATCGGCGCGCGGGATATGGCGTTTCCGCGCCTGAATGCGTTCAGCTTCTGGATTTCTTTGTTTGGCGGCTTGCTCCTTTACTACAGTTTTGTTGGTGGCAACGGGCTCTATGGGAATGGCGGTGCTCCTCTTGTAGGCTGGTTTGCATATGCGCCGCTCACGGCCAAGACTTTCACCAAAGGAAACAGCACCGACTATTGGACGTTGGGCGTGTTGTTAAGCGGCATAGGTACGATTGGTACGGCATTGAACATCGTGACCACGACCTTTTGCCTACGATGCAAAGGCATGAAGCTGACGCGCATGCCGCTTTTCGTGTGGCTCATGCTGGTTACATGCGGGATGATTTTTGTTGCCGTTCCTCCGTTGTCGGCGGCACAGATCATGCTGCTGATCGACCGCTATCTGGGTGGCCACTTCTTCGATACGCAGGCTGGAGGATCGGCCATCATCTGGATGCACTTCTTCTGGATTTTTGGCCATCCCGAGGTATACATCTTGGTCTTACCCGCTTTTGGTTTTGCCAACGAGATCATCCCCGTTTTTTCCCGCAAATCCATTTTCGGATATCCGGCCATGGTGGCGGCGAGCGTGGGTATTGGATTCGTTAGCCTAAGTGTCTGGGCACACCACATGTTCACGGTTGGCTTAGGCGCGGGCGCAAATATCTTCTTTGTACTGTCAAGCATGATTGTTGGTATTCCTACCGGTATAAAAATCTTCAACTGGTTGGCAACCATGTGGGGCGGGAAGATACACTTCACCGTTCCAATGCTGTTTTGCGTTGCGTTCCTATTTCAATTTCTCGTTGCGGGGCTTACCGGCATCATGCTGGCTGTGGCCCCGTTTAACTGGCAGCTGCACAATTCATTTTTTGTCGTGGCGCACTTCCACTATGTAATTGTGGGGGGAATCCTCTTCTGTGTCTTCGCGGCGCTTTATTACTGGTTCCCCAAGATGACGGGCCGAATGATGAGTGAGACTCTCGGGAAGTGGCACTTCTGGCTTTTCGTGATCGGCTTCCATCTCACGTTCGACTTTATGCATATTCCGGGAATTCTTGGAATGCCGCGACGGATCTATACCTATGAGCCAGGACGCGGTTGGGAGGTCTGGAATTTGATTGTGACGATAGGAGCTTTCATCCAGCTGATCGCAATAACATTGTTTTTGGTGAACTTGATCCGTTCGCTTTATAAGGGTAATCCTGCGGGCAGCGATCCTTGGGACGCATGGACTTTGGAATGGGTAACCGCCTCGCCACCACCGGTTTACAACTTCGCCACAGAACCCATCGTGCGCAGTCGCCGTCCCCTATGGGACCTAAAACATCCAGAAGATCCTGATTGGAGGTACGAGTGAGGGATCAAACACAATGAGCGCAATCCCATTCACCGCCGACTCAAGTGACGAGCGCTGGGTTTTACCGTATCGCGGAACGATCGGCATCTATTGCCTGATTACTGCTGAATCAGCGATGTTCTCCATCTTCGTAATTGCCTATATCTATTACATAGGCAAGAGCCTCAGCGGACCCACACCGCGCCAGGTCTTGGAACTACCGATTTTCACCACCGTCTGTCTGCTGTCGAGCAGCGTAACAGTTCACTTGGCCGTGAATGGATTGCGTCATGAGAAATGGACTGCGTTCAAAGCTTGGCTAGCGGCCACGGTGTTGCTGGGTTCTATTTTCATTAGCGGTACCGGCGTCGAATGGTACAAGCTCATCTATAAGGATGGATTGACGCTCCAAACCAATCTTTTCGGTACATCCTTTTATTCACTGGTTGGACTGCATGCGAGTCACGTCGTTGCTGGGCTGTTGATGTTGACCGTCACTCTAATTCTGGGGTTGATCGGGAAAGTAAGACAAGAACACGCGGCTCGTTTTCACGCGCTGTCTCTGTACTGGCACTTCGTCGATGCAATATGGATCGTAGTCTTCACGGTTGTCTACATTCTCGGAAGGTAATGGAGCATGACCATCGACGCAGTCGACAACCGCCAACAAGCAGTCGCAGTGGAGCTTCCATCTCCCACGGTATGGCCGATGGTGCTCGCACTGGGTATTGCACTCATGCTCGCGGGGATGGTAACGCACTGGGCCATTAGCCTGCTCGGCCTGATCCTGATGCTGCGGGCCTCAGTGGGCTGGTTCCGCGAAGTATTACCACACGAACATCGTGAAACAGTATTGGTGACAACACAAGTGGTGGAGATCGCGACCACCAGGGGGCAGATCGACCGGCTGTCTACCAGCGAGTTCCACAGAAAGATGTTACCCATCGAAACCTACACAATCACTGCCGGTATTAGAGGCGGCGTGGCAGGGAGCGTAGCCATGATCGCGCCCGCTATTCTCTATGGACTGATTTACTACCATAGCGCCTGGTATGCCGCAAATCTGCTCGCGGCAGCAGTGTTTGTCAGTTGGGCGAACGCTAGCACAACCTTCCTCTGCGCCTTCCATATGGACGGACTCATTGCTGCGGCGATTCTTCACGGCTTGACGTCGCTCCTGGTCGGCCTGCTCTATGGGGCGATGCTTCCTATGTTTCCGAAAAAGCCCATCTTAACGGCGGGATTTCTGGCGCCGCTNNGTCAGGATTGCTTTACACCACTCTGGGGGTCGTGAACCCACTGCTGGATCAGCGAATCGACTGGTTGTGGTTCATCGCTTCGCAATTCGCTTTTGGGCTCGTAGCGGGATTTGTCGTCAACCTTCACGTCCGAGTTCGCACCGCTCAATTTCAGTCACTGCCGTTTGCTGTACGCGCAGGTTTTGAGACCCAGGGACCAGAGAACGATAGAGCGGATGGGTCAAAATGAAGATGAGCGGTCTTTCGGCTTTGATTTTTCTCGTTCTGATATCTGTCCCGATGACAGGATGCAGCCATCTACCTGGCAAACCCGGGCCCGAGGCACCGCGCCCCGATCAAATTATGGATTTTGCGACACTGTACAAAGAGAATTGCTCTGCCTGTCATGGGGCCGATGGGAAAAACGGGGCCGCGATCGCTCTGGCCAATCCCGTTTATCTTGCATGGGCAGGCGAAGACAATTTGCAACAAATCACCGCGAAGGGCGTCACGCGCACATTGATGCCCGCATTCAGCAAGCGCGCCGGCGGTATGCTCACTGACCAGCAAATTGATAATTTAGTTCAGGGGATGTTGGCGCAGTGGGGTCAGCGGGAGATCCTGAATAATCAGAATATTCCTTTTTATGCGGCCACTACCAAGGGAGATACAGCCCAAGGAAAGCTGGTATTTGAAGGGTTCTGCTCGAGATGCCATCGGGACGACATCAACGAGGCAGCCGCAGCCGATTTGACCGCGACTGGCTCGATCGCAGTTGGATCGATCACTGACCCAAGCTATCTCGCACTGGTAAGTGCACAAGACCTACGCACAATTACGGTTGTAGGTATGCCCAACTACAAGATGCCGGATTGGCGCGGGGACGTCCCTGGCCGACCGATGACTGACAAGGAAGTGACCGACGTGGTGGCGTGGCTCATTTCTCAGCGGATTCAGTCTCCAGACCAAACCTTACCGCAGTCGCATTCAGAGTAGACATGGGAGTGGCCGATGAATGATCTAATTCAACATTCCAGGCGGACCTTTCTTATGAAGATAGCCATTCTACTTAATGGCATTGTCGGCGTCTTCCTTGCGATACCAATAATTGGATATCTGCTAGGACCGCTCCTAAAAAAAGACTCCAGCTACAACTACTGGACTCCGCTCGGATCGCTAGACCAGTTCCCTGTGGGCGAAACGCGATTAGCCAATTACCACAATCCCGTGGGTGTGGCATGGGATGGACAAACTGGCACGATTCCCTGCTGGGTGCGTTGCGTTGCAACCGGCAAATTCCAGGTATTCGCTATTAACTGCGCGCATCTGGGGTGTCCGGTGCGATGGTTTCCGCAGTCGAAGCTCTTTATGTGCCCATGTCACGGGGGCGTGTATTACCAGGACGGGGCTCGCGCATCGGGTCCGCCCCTACGTGGACTCTTTCAGTACAGCTACAAGATTGCCGGTGACCAGCTCATGATCAAGGCTGGGGAATTACCTACGTTGTCAACCCAGGCAAGCGTGGCCAAACCGGAGCACTCGCCATGCCAGGGCTGAAACAACGCGCCATCGAGTTGTATGGTTGGTTTGAGAGGCGGATAGGGCTGGCTGGACCTATTACCGAAGCAGCCGAACATCCGGTTCCAAGCAGTAGCGCGAGCTGGTGGTATGTATTTGGCAGCGCCGCAGCCGTTATCTTGGTGATGCAGATCGTTACGGGCATTCTGCTCGCTCTGGTTTATACCCCGTCTGCCGGTGAGGCTTGGAATAGCCTCCAATTTCTGAATCATGACCTGCTTCTAGGTTGGTTTCTCCGGGCTCTACACGGGTGGGGTTCCAACTTCATGATCGCCATTGTGCTCATCCACATGACTCAAGTTTTTCTGTTTGGAGCGTTCAAGTTTCCTCGGGAATTGACCTGGATCGTCGGTGTCTTTCTGCTATTGATGACTCTTGGGATGGCATTCACCGGTCAGGTACTGCGCTTCGATCAAGATGCCTACTGGGGTCTTGGCATCGGCACATCGATTGCCGGTCGCGTTCCCTTTATCGGCGCGCCACTCGTCCATCTGGTCTTAGGCGGCCCGATCATCGGCGGAACGACGCTCTCGCGCTTTTTTGCGTTGCACGTATTCGTGATTCCTGGAATCTTGCTGGGCTGCGTCGCGCTGCACCTATGGATGGTGCTGCATCTCGGCATCAACGAGTGGCCGATGCCGGGCCGGTTGGTGCGGAAGAGCACCTATGTACAAGAATATGCAAGCATAACCCACAAAACCGGGATTCCGTTTGTTCCCGATGCCGCCTGGAAGGACGCGGTCTTCGCCGCGGCAATCATCCTGGCCATCATTGCAAGTGCACTTTTCTTCGGACCGATTGGTCCATCCGGGCCGCCCGACCCGACCATCATTCAGACCGCTCCGAAGCCGGATATGGTGTTCCTCTGGCTCTACGCACTGCTCGCTTATCTGCCGCCCAAGCTGGAAACTCCGTTTCTGCTGATTGTGCCCGTACTTGTGATCGGTGGGCTGGTACTATTGCCCTTAGTTGCAGGAGAGGGCGAAAAGCATTGGTCGCGCCGACCGGTGGCCGTGCTCATGGTCATGATGATCGCCGTCTCACTTGGCGCGTTGACTCGGCTGGCGACCTACGTTCCGTGGAGCCCGATTATGGACGCGTGGAGCGGAGACCCGGTACCGCCAAAATTCTTGGAGAGAAGAACCCCTCTCGAGCACGAAGGCGCGCTCGTCTTTCAGGAAAAACAATGCCGTAACTGCCATGCTCTTGATGGCGTGGGCGGCATGCGAGGGCCTGAGCTGGATGCGGTTGCAACGCGACTGACAGAAGATCAGCTAATCCGACAAGTATTGCAGGGGGGCGGTAACATGCCCGCTTACGGAAGCGCGTTAAGTCCGCCGGAAACTACCGCGTTGGTACGTTTTCTTGAGACGCTGAATGGCAATCGAATCCCGGCTCGCGATCCCTCACGCGTCTTAATAAGGAAGTCTGAGACAGTCCTCAAGCCGCACAATGAATCACTAACTTCAGCCAGCCAGTGAGTGCACTGCATGGCCACAGAACTCCGCGCGATTCTTGCCTCTTGGTCTCCACCGATTGGGATCTCGGTTGCAGTGGCCTTCGTCGCAGCGGTATACGCCCGCGGATGGTACGCGATTCGCGCGACGCGCCCGAACTGTTTTACCCCCTGGCGGTTGACCGCGTTTCTGGTTGGAATGCTCGTCTTGTGGCTCTCGATTGGATCGCCCATTGACGCCTTGGCAGATGCTCTGCTCAGCGCGCACATGGTGCAGCATTTATTGTTGGTGTCAGTTGTACCGCTTCTCATAGTGCTGGGCGCTCCGGTTGTGCCACTACTGCGGGGCCTGCCGAGATGGGCAGTGAAGACGGTCTTACGCCCATTCTTCGTCTCGCCATTTCTACGCAGGGTCGGACGCTTTCTGATTGCGCCGATCGTTGCATGGCTTGCCATGAATCTTGTGCTTCTCATCTGGCACGTGCCTGCGGCGTACGACTATGCGTTGCAACACGAATATTGCCACGATTTTGAACACGTCTGTTTTCTTGCAACATCGCTAGTTTTTTGGTGGGTAATTGTCCATCCATGGCCAAGCCAGATTCAAACATCCAGGTGGGTACTGTTGCTGTACTTGATGTCTGCGGATATCGTGAACACAGCTCTTTCTGCTGTTCTAGCTTTTTGCGATAAACCTGTCTATTCCTTCTATATAACTGGACCGAATCCGTTCCACGTTTCGCCGCTTTCGGACCAAGTTCTAGGCGCAGTCATCATGTGGGTTATCGGTTCTTTTGCCTTCCTGATTCCCGCCATCCTCATCACGATCCAACTTCTCGCCCCGGGGAGCGCAAATATTCTGGCTCAGCAAGATGCGAATCGCGGCGTTTTGTCTGCGTAAAAGTTTGATTCTCACTGGTACAGCATTTACGGGTGCTCCCAGCGCGGGGTGTGCGAATGCGAACAAGACAGTGGTCGTGGATCACTCGGCATTCGAAACGCACCAATAGCCGCTTACCAACGGGTGGCTGCCGACGAAGAGGACGAATATCCGGAGATTAAGGCACACTCCTTTCGCAAAATCATTACCACACGAATAGGCGAGCACCGGAGCCGGAGGATCGATCCCTCCCTATTTGGACGGACTGTTCCCGGTCGGGAAGCACCTCACCCGAGTCCGCACTCGGGAGTTCCGGCCTCGTAGCGCTGATCTTTTCGACCTCCACAGCACCATGGCGGTTCATAATCTCAGTTGCCGCCTGAGCCTTGTCGCCCGGGCCGGTGGCAAACACCATGACTCCTCCACGCCGTACTCCTTGAACGTAGTCTTCCGCGTCCGCTTCGATGACCCCGAAAGCCGTAAGGTCACGAATCAAACCCACTTCAAAATCTGTGTGTGGCGTACTCATGAGTCCACTGCCCGCCATCTCCCGCGGCTCGCCCAAGACACGGACGTCATTCTTGGGGAAGCCCGTGGCCTCGAGATCGCGAACGACCTCGTCGGCCAATCCTGAATTCTTAAACAAACCCACTGCAGTTTTT
>PLUJ01000151.1 GCA_003165455.1 Acidobacteriaceae bacterium
TGGCGCTGCGGAATTTCTGGCGGAAGTCGGTGCCCTCCAGTGTGATGATGCGGCACATCTCGTGCAGCCGCGAGCGCATGCGCTCACCGATGCGATCACCCAGACTCTCGGCCCGTGTTGCCGCTCTCACCGCGGATCCCGCACCGCTTGCGCCAGAGGCCGGCTGATCCTCAAAATTTGTGGTGATAATGGTGGTGCGGTTGTCATTGTAGCGGCTGTTTAAAATCAGGCTCACAGTGTCCCAGACCCATTCCGTCGGCTTCACCGCTCCCAGTTCGTCGAGCACCAGAACATCGGTTTCAAAGACTGGACGTAGTACGTCCAGTTCCGTGGTCTGCACCGTCGAATTGTAAGAATTTTGAATTTCCTTGAGCAGTTCGCGATAGTCGTAGAACAAGCACGAAATACCCTTATTAAGGATCAGGTCCTTGGTGATCGCGACCGCGAGATGCGTTTTGCCAGTACCAATTTTGCCAACGATTAAGAGCCCTGTACCATCGCGCGGATCGTACTCTTGCGCGAATTTAGCTGCCGACAGGTAGGCAAACGCCAATGAAGGATGAGCGCCAGGAAAATCCGTGGTGTAGCTGGCAAGTTCGCAATGCTCATACCTCTTTGGGATTCGAGCGGCGGCCAGCAGGTTTCGATTTCGCTCGCGCAATTGGCAATCACACCGGGTTACGCGGCGATCCTTCGGAGCGCCCGACTTCGCAGGCAGCGTCTTCCAGCCTGTTCCTTCGCATAGCGGGCAAACTTCTGCTGTTGTCGTGGTCAACATCGCTTCGCCGCTCACGGGTTCCTTAGTCTGCATGTTTTCACGATTGTATCTTTACACTTTGCACTTCGACGCGTGCTAGCGCAAGCCAGAAAGAGCACATCCCTGTGAAGAACCTGTGCGGCAGCCGCGATGGCTGTGGAGTACCGAGGAAAAGCCGAACCAAGCGGACGTATTCGTGGCAGATCTCTAAACCACGCTTCCCTAGCCCCACTCCGGACCCAGGGAGTGCGAAACAGGCTTCCGGCGCGGATTTT
The DNA here is from genome assembly GCA_003165455.1 of Acidobacteriaceae bacterium. Lineage (GTDB taxonomy): Bacteria > Acidobacteriota > Terriglobia > Terriglobales > Acidobacteriaceae > Sulfotelmatobacter. The sequence continues at coordinate 1,033 of PLUJ01000151.1, forward strand.
CACTGTTGACATTCTGCCCAGAGAGAGGAGAATACCTCCCATCAGGTTTCCCAGCCCAGGCAAGAGCTTTTTGTCCTCCCGGTTTTGTGCTGGGTAAGAAAGAGACCTGTGAGGAGAAACTATGAACAAAGCGGATCTGGTTGACAAGATCGCCGGCGCTTGCGAAATCAGCAAGGCGCAAGCTACAACCGCGATTGATACAACGGTAAGCAGCATCACGGGTGCACTTCGCAAAGGGGATCGAGTTGCCCTGATAGGATTCGGCACCTTCTCGATTTCGCAGAGAAAGGCTCGGAATGGGCGCAATCCGCAGACTGGCGCCACTATCAAGATCGCTGCCCGCAAGGTCGCTAAATTTTCCCCTGGGGCCGAGTTGAAAAAAGCGGTAAACAAAAAGTAAGCGCGTAGAAATTTGCGTTAGAAACGGCAGGGCTGGCCCTGCCGTTTTTCATGTTTGGCGTACCCCGATTCAATCCAGCGGTTGCGGCTACAATGGCCTCAATATGATCGCCCATTTGCGCGGAAAATTACTGGCCAAACATCCCAACCAGGTTGTGATCGAGACGGCAGGCGTCGGCTACGAAGCAACCATCAGCATTCCAACTTTTTCAGAGTTGCCGGAGTGCGGGGTAGAAATCGCCCTGCACATTCACACTCACGTGCGGGAAGATTTGATTGCGCTGTACGGTTTCATTCATCCGGCGGAGAAGCGACTGTTTGAGAAATTAATCACAGTCAGCGGAATTGGGCCAAAGCTGGCTATTACTATTTTGAGCGGAATGCCGACGGAAGAAATGACGCGGGCAATCCGGGGCAATGATCTTGGCCGGCTGACGAAGATTCCCGGGATCGGCAAGAAAACCGCGGAACGCATGGTGCTGGAACTCCGTGACAAATTGCCCGAACCAGCCGCAGCTTCGGTGGCTGCAATCGCTACAATGAGTAGCGCCGAAGAAGATGTTCTTTCTGCGCTGGTGAACCTGGGTTATCAGCGTACAGTGGCCGAGAAAGTGCTTTCGAACGTCACCAGGAGCGGAAGTGGAAAATCTTTCGACGCGATCTTTCGGGACGCATTGGCTACGCTATCGAAGTGAAAACGCCAGAGCACTTAGTCATAACGCGGAAAGTTTTTGAGTCTGTCGGCTCAGATAAGTCACAGTAAACTTCGTACCTTGTCCGCAACAGATTGCCAATCGCCACGTTTGTCTTGCCGGAACAGTCTCGCGGTGGGGTACCAAGGGCTGTCCTCCCGCACTTGAAGCCAGCGCCAATCCGCAGCGAAGGGAAGCAGGACAAAAGTTGGAATCCCGAGCGCAGCCGCCAGATGCGCCGTGGAATTATCGATTGTAACCACAACGTCCATGGCGGCGATCTGAGCCGCGAAGAGATCGATATCTGACAACTGATCCACGGAGCGATCGACGAGGATCGGCGCCCCAGCCTCCAGTGCCTGCTTTTCCAGTGTTCCGTGATCTCCATACTGCAGGCTTACCCAGTGGTACTGCGGCATCGCAAACAGTGAGGCGAACACCGCAAGATCGATGGAACGGTTTCGCCCAGAGTTCCGGCTATTTGTATGCCACGCGATTCCCGCGAGCCGTTTTCCGCTTGGATCTGCATAGCGATAGCGAAACCGTTCTCGCGCATCCGGGTCGGCAACAAGGTACGGCGACGTGGTCGCCGCAAAAGCAGCTTTCGTCGCGCGGAACAAACCGGGCAGACTGCCACTTGGCAAGTGTGCGGCAAAAGCAGGCTCCGCGGCTTGGCCCTGCTCTCGAGACGGCCGAACGATCACGGTAACCTCTGGGAAAGAACGGGCGAAGAGAGATTGCAGCCGGGGAGCGCAATCCAGAATGAGTTTGTTGCCCGTGCGCATTGCATCCGGTATCAGTCCCGCGAACATGATTTCGTCGCCGATGCCCTGTTCGCCCCAGATCAACACCGGCCCCGATGAGAGCTTGGCGCCCCTCCAAAGCGGTTGCAGGTAGTTGCGCATCGGCGTGTTGTGGTCCTTGGTTCGCCATCGCCAATCAAAGTTCTGCCAGCCCTCGGCGTATTCGCCTTGAAGCAGTTGAACCAAAGACTCGCTGAAAGCTGCCTGGGCAAAGTCCGGCTGCAAAGCCCGAGCTCTGCGATAACAGTCGATCGCTTCAGCAGGTTTGCCAAACGCCTGCAGCGCGCAACCCACGCTATAGTGAGCCTTGGCGTAACCGGGGTGAACGTGGAGTACACGTTCATAAAACACCATCGCTTCTTCCAATTTGCCCTGTGCCTGAAGTACGTTCCCCCAATTATGGAGAGCCTCGTACTTTCCATGATCGATGGCCAGCGAGCGCTTGAAGCATCCGATGGTTTCGTCAAACTTTTCCTGACTCCGCAGCGTATTACCGAGGTTATAGTGCGCTTCCGCCAGGCCTGGATTTAAAGCCAGGGCCTGTTCATAGCAGGCAATGGCATCCTCCAGTTTGTCCTGAGCATGGAACACATTTCCCAGGTTGTAATGCGCTTCGGCTAGGGCCGGCTTGAGAGCCAGCGCATTCTGGTAACAGCAGGCCGCTTCTTCCAATTTATTTTGAGAGTGGAATATGGTCCCCAAATTGGAATGGTAGGCAGCGGTTGTTGGGTTGATCGCGATCGCCGCTTGAACCATCTCAATCGCCTTCTGAGGGTCTCCCGCATGGAACGCCATCATACCCAGCAGATGCAGGCTGTCCTCATGATTAGGATCGACGGTCAGAATATCGCGGTAAATCTGTTGAGCCTCAACCAAATGCCCAGCGCGATGATACTGAAGAGCTCTCTTCAGTAGGTCGTTGGTGATCGCAGATTCTTCGCCGATCGGTGTCACTGACCGATTCGGCGGTTTTAAGAAAAAGTGCTCATTGCGCTTCACTCGGTTTCCGCGATTCGCTTTGCTCATGACGCGACCTCGAGTCTCCTACAAATTGATAGGCGCCCGTGTGGGTTAGTTTGCTTGCAGTGTCAATCCAGATCTCGCCGCCGATCCTCCGCCATCGCAGGCAGAAAGAATAATCCTCACTCAGGTAGGCACCAGTTTCCGGTTCGATGATGCAATCGAAAAGAGCAAACAGATTCGAGCTCTGCGCAGCAGAGCATCGCGAGCCTGACATGGGTAGACCTTGCACGTGGCTAAAATGGGTTTCGGAATAAGCCGCGATCATTCGCTCAATGGCCCGGCGCTGGATCAATTGAAATCCTCCTCCGATGTAAATTCCGGTGGCAAACCCTCCTTCCCGCTTGCGTTCCTTTTCTGGGCAAAAAGTTCCCACATAGGTAAGCGCAGCCTCCTTCACAGTCTCACCATATTTCACGCAACGTTGTGGGATCAGGTCCCAGTCAACCGATTTCAAGGGATAAAGGGCTCCGCTAAATTCCTTATCGAATTTGAGCAGCCGTTCCACCTGCTCCGGTTCAAAGCTGATGTCGGCGTCTACAAACAACAGATGCGTGGCCCTCGTATCGTCCAAGAAGGCTGCAACGAGCGTGCTGCGCGCCCGTGAGATCAGCGCGTCATACCCCACTAACGATATAAATACTTCGAACCCAGCTGACTTCGCGTAGCTCATCAGCCGCATCATGGACAGCATGTAGGTCTGCGTCACCATGCCGCCGTAGCAGGGAGTCGCGACCAGGATCGACCGTTGTTTCATAACAGTTACGCCCAGTCTGATACTGAGTTGTGACCGGGTTCTGCGTCTTGTTCTGCTACTTTCTTCCCACTTCCGCGCTGTCGTGGATGCCTTTCTTGCCGGGATTCCGGCTCCGCATTCAGATCAACAACGCACGCTTCGCTAGCTTCGGCTTCCACCTCGTAACCGAAGCCGAGCAGTTTCTTTCGGGTACGTTCGACTTCGCGTTTGGCTGCCGACTTCTGTGCGGCATAAAGAGAGTTCAGTTCGGTGTTCGGACTGATCAGATTCGGGTGGATGTGCATGAGTGCCCTCCTCGCTGATTTCTAGCCTGCTGTCCGAATAGGACTGCCGCGATGCGCTCAGCAGAGCTAGCAGCAATTCACCTACCAGATTTGAGACCTAGACCGGATCGCGCTCCCTTTGTGCCATGAAGCCAGACCCGTTCGTCGATCCATTCATCTTCGTTCAGTGGAACCAGCTCAGCTCCCGCTCATTCTTGCCTTACATTTACGCCGTGTGGAAATGTATAGTTTGAATGCCGTTTTGATCCCGCCGGAAGTGCCAGTTTTCGTGACTGGCCTTCGACCTTTTAGCGAGGGAATACGATTTTCTACTGGTCAATTCTGTATTTTTGCCTGGCTCTGGCCATCGGGGGGACGTTATCGGCCGCTGTTTTTCTTGGACTGGCGGCCTTCGGCGTCATTCGGTTCCGGACGGAAGCTCGCAGTCAGGCTGGTACTGTCCCGGATGATGCGAGTCTTCCAGCAGTGTCGGTGCTCAAACCGGTGCACGGTGTCGAGGCACAACTTAAGCAAAACATTGAGAGCTTTTTTCGACAAGACTATCCTCACTACGAAGTTCTCTTTGCAGCCGATACCGCAGACGATGCTGCTCTCGAAATAGTGCGGGAGGTCTGCGCTCGATATCCCCAGATCCCTACCCGCATTTTAGTCACGGGAACGCCATGGCCTAATCCCGTCGTTTACTCTTTCCACTGCATGGCGGAGGCGGCAGCGCACGACATTCTGGTCACCACCGACAGTGACGTACAGGTCTCTCTTACTTTCTTGCGGGAGGTTGCAACGCCATTGCTTGATCCGCAGGTCGGCATGGTGACCTGCCTGTACCGCGGCAAAAATGCCGGTGGATTTTTCTCCGGCCTGACCGCCATCGGCATGTCCGTGGAGATGACGGCAGGAGTCCTGGTTGCGAATTTGCTTGAAGGCATGAAGTTCGGCTTGGGACCGACCACAGTGGTCCGTAAGGATTCCCTCGCGAGCATTGGAGGGTACACCTCTCTCCGAGACTACATCGCTTATGACTTCGCGATCGGGAACCTCATCGCGAAGGCAGGCTACAAAGTCATGCTGTCGCGGCACATCATCGATCATGTGGTGAATCAAAAATCTTTCCGGCAGATGTGGCAGAATCAGTTGCGTTGGGCGCAGACCACCAGGTATTCGCGGCCGAAAGGTCATTTCGGAAGCGGACTCATCTTTGCCATGCCGTATGGTCTGCTCGGGTTCGTCGCGGCTGGAGCAACAAAACATTGGACACTTGGATCACTTCTGCTCAGCGCGGCCCTGGTGAATCGCTTAGTGGAAGCGTGGCTGGTGGGCTGGATTGTGGTTCGCGATCCAAGCATCCGCGGCGCGCCATGGCTGTATCCGCTGCGCGACTTGCTCGGCTTTGCGGTGTGGTTTGCCAGCTATTTGAGGCTGCGTTATGTTTGGCGGGACAGCCGATTCGAATTGAAGGGAACACGCATCGCCCTTCGTGACTCTTCGCCCAGTAGCAGATAGAGTTCCGGCGATTTTTATTCCGCGTTATATCTCGGCGTTAGACGGAGGTTCTTTGCGCGTTTTCGTTACGGGTGCTGCGGGCTTCATCGGCAGCAATATGGTGGATCGCCTCCTTTCCTTGGGCCACAGTGTGATTGGCTTCGACAATATGTCGACCGGCCAGCAACGTTTTCTGAAACAAGCCATGAACAGGAAGGAATTCACATTTGTTCAGGCGGATTTGCTAGAACGAGCAACGCTGGTCCACGCACTGGACGGTGTGGACTTTGTTTTTCACTTCGCAGCCAATGCCGACGTTCGCTTTGGAACCCAACACCCGCGGAGAGATCTGGAACAGAACACAATCGCAACCTGGAACGTGCTCGAGTCCATGCGCGAACAAAAATGTAAGCGCATCGTGTTTTCTTCAACGGGGTCAGTTTATGGAGAACCGACAACGTTCCCCACGCCCGAGACTTGCCCCTTCCCGGTCCAAACCTCTCTGTACGGAGCGTCCAAAATGGCCGCGGAAGGCTTGATTCAAGCGTATTGCGAAGGTTTTGACATCCAAAGCTACATTTTTCGTTTCGTGTCGATCCTTGGTGAGCGCTACACCCATGGGCACGTATTCGATTTCTACCGGCAGCTCGCCGAGCATCCCGACCACCTTTATGTGCTAGGCGACGGACACCAACAAAAATCTTACCTGTACGTACAGGACTGCATCGATGCGATTCTTCTCGCAATCGAGAAGGCAGATTGCAAAGTGAATATGTTCAACCTTGGAACCGATGAATATTGCGAAGTCAACCAGTCGATCGCATGGATCGGCGAGTATCTCGGTCTGACCCCGAAGTTAACTTACGCGGGTGGTGAGCGTGGCTGGATTGGGGACAGTCCGTTCATCTTGCTCGATTGCTCGCGCATTCGCGCCCTGGGCTGGCGACCGAAACTAACGATCAAAGAGGCCATCATGGCAACGATTAAGTTCGTGAAAGAAGATGCGGCCGAGACGACCTCGTGATTGCACTTTTGAGGTTTAGCTACGTTATACTTACCCGCTGCTGGGGCAATCCTGATTGATTATTACGCGAAGTCCGCTGCGGATCTCGTTAGGAGGTGGCGGAACTGATCTTCCATCCTATTACCGCACGCACGGCGGCTTTGTGTTGTCGGCCGCGATCAGTCGATATGTTTATATCACCATCAACGAAGCGTTTCGTCCGCGGATCATTCTGAAATATTCCAGGCTGGAAGATGTTGAGCGCTGGCAGGATATTCAGCATCCCATTTTTCGCGAAGCGCTGCGAATGACGGGAGTGATGGGTCCGTACCTTGAGATTGTCAGCCTTTCCGACATTCCGGCTGGAACGGGGCTTGGTTCGTCGGGAAGTTTTACCACGGCATTGCTTCGCGCATTACACACCATGAACAGGAATTTCGTGCCTCCACATGAATTGGCCGAGCAGGCCTGTCATATTGAAATCGATTTATTGAAAGAACCGGTTGGGAAGCAGGATCAATACATCTCTGCCTTCGGCGGGATTACTTGTTTTGAGTTTCTTCCGGACGATCGCGTCATCGCTGAACCCTTGAAACTATCGTCGGAGACATTGGCCAATCTGGAGGATGGGTTGCTGTTGTTCTTTACGGGAGCATCTCGCGCAGCCGCGGAGGTTCTTCGGGATCAAGATTCGAGGACCCGCGCCAATGAGAGCGACATGCTGGAGAATCTTCATTTCACCAAGCAGTTGGGATATCAAAGCCGTGATGCGCTCCTTGCCGGCGAGTTGCGCCAGTTTGCCGAACTGATGCACGTTCACTGGGAACATAAGAAAAAGCGCTCTCCGGGAATGAGCAGCGGCTTTATCGACGAAATGTATGACCTTGCGCGATCTCACGGCGCGCTCGGCGGCAAGCTGATCGGCGCTGGCGGCGGCGGATTTCTCCTGTTGTATACCGAAGACAAAACTCGGCTGCGATCCGCGATGCGCGCAGCGGGGCTTCGCGAAGTGCGATTGTCTTTTGATTTCAGCGGCACATCCGTTCTGGTGCACTCCTGAATTTCATGTTACCTGTGGCAATACTTGCCGGCGGCCTTGCAACGCGTCTCGGATCGTTGACCGAGAAACTTCCAAAGGCGCTGGTGTCGGTCGCGGGAGAACCTTTTGTGGTACGTCAGTTGCGCCTGCTTCAGAAGAGCGGCATAAGTCATGTAATACTATGCGTCGGCCATATGGGCGAAATGGTCGAGCGTGCGATCGGAGATGGTCGAAAATTCGGATTACGGGTCGAATATTCCTACGATGGGGCCGCCTTGCTGGGAACAGCGGGCGCGATCAGAAGCGCATTACCTAAGCTGGGCCCGTACTTCTTCGTGATGTATGGCGATTCTTACCTGGCGTGCGATTACGCCGCGATTGAACGCGCGTTATTCCAGAGTGGCAAGCTGGCATTAATGACGGTTTTCTGTAACCAAGGGCAGTGGGATGCGAGCAACGTAGAATTCGAAGACGGGAACATTCTGGCTTACAGCAAGAAAGACTGCACATCTCGAATGCGATTCATCGATTACGGACTAGGTGTCTTCCGAGCAGAAGCGTTCCAGGCTACGCAACCATCAGACATGGCCGATGTTTATGTCGACCTTCTTCAGAAACACGAACTGGCTGGCATGGAAGTGCACCAGCGTTTCTACGAAATAGGTTCCCCTGCGGGGTTACAAGAGCTGGAGAGTTTGCTTGGCGCACGAGAAAAAGGTGGTTCGCGAAAATGAGTACCCCTACCTTTGCTGGAGTTTTCCTTGCCGAAGCAAGCCAAATCATCGCGAAGTTGGATAGAGCAAGTATTGAAAGGGCCGCAACGCTTATCGCCAACACGCGTGCAGCAGGCGGCCGGCTTTTCGTTCTTGGAATTGGAGGAAGCGCGGCCAACGCGTCCCATGCCGTCAACGATTTTCGAAAGATCGCCGGCATCGAGGCTTATGCTCCGACTGACAACGTGTCCGAACTTACAGCGCGCGCCAACGATGATGGCTGGAGTTCCATCTTTGACAGCTGGTTACGAACGAGCCGGCTTTGTTCCACCGACCTGTTACTTGTCCTATCCGTCGGGGGTGGGAACGTTGAACAAAACGTAAGCCCCAACCTGGTCGTCGCATTGAAATACGCGAAGTCAGTGGGCGCGAAAATCCTTGGCATCCTAGGCCGCGACGGTGGTTACACCGCAACGGTTGCGGACGTTTGTGTGCTGATTCCTATCGTCAGCCCTGCGCATATCACTCCACACACAGAGGCCTTTCAAGCGATTGTCTGGCATTTGCTGGTATCGCACCCAGCAGTAAAATTGCAAGCCACCAAATGGGAGTCGATGGCGCGTCCCGAAAAACGACGGGCCGTGTTCCTCGATCGGGATGGCGTTATCAATCGGGCGGTGGTTCGCGAGCGTAAGCCCTATCCTCCCGAGACTGCGGACAAGTTGGACCTGCTTCCCGGGGTTGCCGAGGCGTTGCAAAACCTGAGGCAAGCCGGATACCTCTTGATCGTCGTGACCAACCAGCCAGACGTCGGACGAGGCACCCAGTCTCGCGAAATCCTGGATGCCATGCATCGATCGTTATCCGAACGACTTTCGCTCGACGATATTTTCGTTTGCTGCCACACCGATGAAGACCGTTGCAGTTGCCGCAAGCCGCTGCCGGGAATGCTGCTCGAAGCTGCCGCGAAGTATAACGTCGACCTCCCGGCCAGCTTTATGGTGGGAGATCGCTGGCGTGACATCGAGGCGGGTTATAATGCTGGATGTCGGACTATTCTTATTGATTATGGATATTCAGAGAAGTCGCCAGACTATCCGCCTGACGTGTGCGTAGATTCTCTTCGCGAAGCGGCTGAATGGATTCTTAGTGTTGCATCAAAGGGAGCGCGTTCAATATGAAGTCCGTGTCCGACTTGCGCGTGCAAATCTTTGCCGACGGCGCCGATAAGTCCAGCATATTGGAACTCTATCGACTCTCTCACATCAAGGGGTTTACTACCAATCCAACCCTCATGCGGGCCACTGGCGTGAAGGATTATGAGGGGTTCGCGCTGGACCTGCTGGCGACCATTCAGGACCGCCCAATCTCTTTTGAGGTGTTTGCGGACGAAGAATCGGAGATGGAGGGCCAGGCACGGCACATCGCGGCCTGGGGACAGAATGTGTTCGTTAAGATTCCGGTGATGAACACCAGGGGCATTCCCACGTACGATCTTGTCAACTCGCTTTCCGCCGGCGGGATTCAGTTGAACATTACCGCGCTGCTTACACTGGAGCAAGTGCGGAGCGTGTGCAATTCGTTGCGCGGTGAAGTTCCAGCGTACATTTCCGTATTTGCCGGACGCATTGCCGATACAGGCCGCGATCCAGTTCCGCTGATGCGAGAAGCCGTCCTGATGGCGAATGATGCGAATGCCCAGTTGATGTGGGCAAGTCCGCGCGAGCTGCTCAATGTCTTCCAGGCGGATGAAATCGGATGCCACGTAATCACCGCGACCACTGATATCTTGAAGAAATTAGCGTTGGTCGGAAAAGACCTGCACAAGTTCTCGCAGGAGACTGTGCAGATGTTCCGCAGAGATGCGCTGAAGTCGGGATACTCTTTGCCCATTGCAGTGCGGGAGGTTCTAGAGCTTGTTCCGGCGAATGGTCGACGAACCGTTAACCGCTAAGGATGGTTGGTAAATATCACCTTTCCTGAAACTTCACTGGCGACCCGCAACGGTTCAGGGAGCAGCGATTCCACCTTTGCCCGTTCATGCTGCGGCACGAAAAGAAAAACTCTCTGGGGTGAATCCCACGCTTCCACCATCTGGTGATCGTCCAAGAAAATACGTGGAGCATCGGGATACGTTGATCCCCACCACATGGAAGTCGTATTCCCGTTCACCAGTTCAATGGGACGGCGTAAGTAGAACAGCAACGAAGAACCGAAAGATTCGTCCCCATAAATCATTATTCGATCGGTAGGCCTTAATTCAGGGGCGATCTCCTGGGCCATGCTTCTTGATCCCAGGAAAGGATCGAAGCGCACGAGCGCGATGTGAGCGGCAATCAAAAATATTGCCATCGTAGTCGCCGTTACCCAAGTCGCGGCCAGTTGTGTCCCTCGGCGCCTAAACCAAAACACGAACGCCGGCCCTACCAGCAGTACCACTGCCGCTAGAATCGCAGGCAACCTTAGGGCGGCGAAAGACTCGCCCGTGAGATCGAGCATGTGCCCCATCGAAAGCGTTTCGACTTGCAAATCTGGTTTAGCAAGAACAGTGCCGATATCCGAAACGAATGGAATATGGCGAGAGCTCCACAACCCCCATGTCAACACTCCGGAACAGGCGGTGCAGCTTACCGCCAGCGCTGCGGCGCAGCCTGCCAACCATTTTCGCGAGCCTGATTCTTCTTCCTCGGACAAGCCATTTGCGATCAGCAACAAGATTGGAAAGTAGGCTGGAAACGTGTAGTACTCCTGATTGGTGGAGAACGAAAAAAAGACCAGCGTAATTCCAGCCCAGATAACGCAGATCAATTCAGTTCGCGAACGGAAGTTGAGCGGCGTTCGAGCCAGCTTATCGGCGTTTTTTCGCCGAGCCAGCCAATTGCGAACCGGTCTACGCAACGCCACGGGCAGGTAGAAGCTCCATGGAAAAAG
>PLUJ01000053.1 GCA_003165455.1 Acidobacteriaceae bacterium
CTTCAGTTCGGCAAGCACGGTCAGCGGTTCTTCGATCGATCCCTCCGAGGGGCCCATGACTCCTCCCACCCGAAGATTGACCGCATCCAGCGCGTCGAGTCCCAGATTTCGCAGATTGTCATGCACGCTATCGATCAGATGTTGCCGCGAAAGAGCGTGAAGCCAAGACTTGTCTTCGCCGCGCCGGGCGCCGACCTTGGTGACGATCACAAGGTCATCCGGATAGGGATGAAGCGCCCGCTTGATGATTTGATTGGCCACATGCGGACCGTAAAAGTCGCCGGTATCGATATGGTTCACGCCTGCTGCAAGCGCCTCCCGGAGGACTGCAATCGCGGCCTCAACATCGCGCGGCGGTCCCCACACCTGCGGGCCAAGCAAGTTGCACCGCGCCATAGCCCATGCGGTTCACTCCTAATGAAGTTCCTGGAAGTCGGAGGGTGCCGCCAAGTTCCGCCTGTTTTATCATTTTCGTTTCTCCTCTTATTGTCGCCACTTGTATTCTTAGGCTTGGAAGTAGTGCGCATCGTCGACATCGGGAATGAGCCCAGGCTGTGTTGGGCGCCATCACAGCCGTTCCTACGTTGCAACTCGGCACGGCCCCGAGAAACACGTTCGTCGGTTCCTGGGTTGCCTGACAGTTTTCGCTAACGATAAGGCCGTATACTCAGTCGCTTTCGAAGAAGACAGGAGAATCCTACACCCTGAACGAACGCAGTGTTAGGACCGACAATTCCCTAGCTCTCAGCCAACTTCTGTTTGTGTTCCTCGATCCAAGCCATAATCCGCTTCCGAATCCCTTTGTCGCGGCATTCCTTGAGAGCTTGTTCCAGCCTCTTAATCTCAGTCCTGATTCGCGCTATTTCCCCCGGTGAAAGCATGCGCGAGAGTGTACGATAAATCCAACCTGGATTTCCACAGCGGTTCAGCAACGCACTAATAGGACCCTCTCGCATTCTGTCTTGTACCACTATTCAGTGCGAGACTATAGTTCTCGACAAAGCAAGATAGGGGTCCCGATAGTCTCTGGAGGAAGAGGAAATCGGGACCTTTCAATTTTCAACGCACTATATAGGACACTACCGGCGGGGGTAGACCGCGTAAAGACTCAGATTAGGGAGTCCTCGTCGCGCTTCTGCGCCGCCAGCACGAAGGCCGAGGGTGGCAATCCCCCGATTGTCGCCGCGTTCCCAGCCTTCAGTGCATAGGGCACGCTGAGTAGCAGCACCCGCGGCTGCTCCCCCTGCTCAGCGACCTGTACTCCGAGCCAGCGCGCTTCCCCCGTGGTAAACAACGTGGTGGGCAAGCCGGAAGGCTTCGTGATGCCCAGTTGCACGGAGTAGTGTCCAGTGGCGTCGAGCGGGATGTTATTCTGTGTCTCCGTCCACAGCGGCTCGGCCAAAGTCATTGTCGATCCCTCGGCGGCGTCCTTCAAGGCTGAAATGCTGAAACGTGGCATCTGGCATGTTGATGCGGACAACGACGTCAACGAAGGCATTCGAATCGCATCCATGATTCTCAATCAACGTTTGGTGCGTTTTTGCCGACAGACGGCCAAGATAACAATCCAAGAAATGCAAACCTACGCATGGGATTCAAAAGCAGCTCAACGCGGGGAAGAAAAACCGTTAAAAGTGCACGATCATGGTCCGGATGCATTTCGCTATTTTGCAAAGACTGAAGTTCCACACTGGCGATTGGCTTCGTGAAGACCTGGGGTTCACTAGAAAGGATTCACTTGGTTGCCTGCCGGACATCATAGACCAGAAGTTGTTCACGATCGCAAATGTGCTGGAGTGGCGTTCAAAAACGTCTCCTGACGTCGTACGATTTCAAACATCTGCCGCCGATCTTTCAAAACCTAATGCACCCGGCTCGGGGCGGCGCGCCCTGCTTCACGGTCTAGACCCGAGCTACTCCAAAATCCGAAAGTTGATTTTCTTATCCTTTTAACTTCGGGGATTCCGCGGTGGATTGATTGGTGCTTTCTTCGCTTGCCAGGGGATGTATCACACACGCAAGGAACCACTCTCCTCAATCAGCAAAACCGAATTCTAAGAGGGATTTCTAGGAGCTCACGTATTCGGGAAATAGCGACGTGCTCACTGCCACGGATAGCGTTAATGGGACATGGTCAAGTTACGGTTATGACGATTTCAATCGTCTAGTGAGCAGCACTCCCCGTGCATAGTCTGCGTTCTATTTGCGAGTCTCTTGTTGGAAGCTCAAGCTCCTGGACCGCAAGGATTGCTGCCATTTCAATCGCTTGAAGGCGGTGATCTCGACAATATCAGCATGGAGGACGGGCATCTTTTTCTGCGCATCCCGCTCATTTCCTATCCGCAAAGGGGCGGGGCGATGAAGCTGAGCTACAGCCTTATGAGCAATAATTATGGGTGGGCAACTGTGCCCAACGGACAGAACGTCTTGGAAGACATCAGACTGCACTTCTTGGGTACACAAAGGGCAGACCGAGTATTTTTCTGCACCAAAGATGATGGCTCGCATCCGATCTTCCCATGACTTGTTGGGGTAATATGGCTGCCCGCAGCAGTTACAGATAAGCTGCACTGCCTGCGTTGGAGACGTGCGTATCTCCAGTCCCACAGTATGGGCTTCATATAGTTGATGTGAGGGGGGCGGTCTATTGTCCGCTCTAGCGGGAATATTCGCAAGGGTTAACCAGCATTCAGCTTTTCAGGCGACTCTCGATTTCTTCCCAAGGGATAATTTTCCTAATAGNNTAGCGCCACTCAGTGCAGGCAAGGAAGCCCCAGCCGACAGTGCTGCCCGTTTAGCTTTGAGAACTTTCAGTTTCTGAACCCCGGATGCTTCGCCCAGCCAAAGTACCATAGGTGGACAGACAAGCCGTACTATGATTGTAGGCAAACTCCGCTGATCTATGTCGCTTCTTGCGACCGTAGTATCCTGGGCCATCGCATTCCTTCAACCAGCCAAGCCAGTGCTCCTTCTGTGTGCTGTACCAAACCTTATTGCGGTTCCAGACGCCCCGCTTGGTCAGGGCACGCTCGAAATCAGCCGTTACCGAACCCTTTTCGTTCAACTTGCGGATTTTGGATGACAGTCGCTTAGGAGTCATTGGCTTTTTTCGCCAGAACATTTTATCTCAGCAGGTCCTTTAACGATGCCAGACAGTCCGTATCAAGCGGCTCGCCGCACACGGGCTGCCAGTGCGACAGTACCAACAGGCTGCGTTGCCCTAAACCCCTTGTGCGCCAATTAATCGTCTTTGGAGGCATAGTTCTAGGGTAATCAACCCTAAAAGTGGAGGTATTTAACGAACCAAATCGCGAACTCCCCGGAGGTCCGCAATTTCGGGATTTCTCGTCAGTTGATGAATCGTTGGTCTCGGAGTGTTGGAGGTTGGGAATGCCCTCTGCTTTTCGAAGGCAGGAATAGCAGTCTGGGTAGAGTTTTGCTGGGTTGTAGAATATACAATTGGAGCAACCAAGATGATCATCGCATACAAGGAAAAGCTCCTTAAGAGCATCTAACAA
>PLUJ01000157.1 GCA_003165455.1 Acidobacteriaceae bacterium
GGGCCGCTGCCCACCACGTCCTGAATTTCGACCGAGCCGGAAGAAATATGCACCACTTTGTAGCGCCGATCGACGATCTCACCCTCTCCGGCGATGAAAACGTCTTCGCCCTTGGAAAGAAATACTTTCTTTGGCTCGCCCGGTTGGTTGGCAAAACCGAAAAACTTCAGCGGAATTGCCGGAGGTGCCGCAAGTGTTGGCGGCTGCCAGCCAGCGCCGGGATCGTTGGACCCGCTTCTTGCTATGCCATTGGTTAACGGTTTAGGAATATCTTCGGCCTGCGATATGAAAATATTTCGTCCCGAGCCTTCGTACTTAATCTGCTCCGTGGCGTTCAGTTCTTTCAGATTGAGTGTGGGATCGAGGCTCTGAGGCTCTCTTACTTTCTTCCCCGAGGTGGATCCCGATGCCTTGTGAGACGGATGATGAGGAAGAATGCCGATGGGCGATGGTTGCACCGCGGTGCCGCCGGTGGTTGAGGCGACAGTCGACGAAGACGGCATTAACTGGTACGCGATCGCCCCTACGGCAACGACGCCCAGCACCGCCGCTACAATCGTGTTCCTGCGATTTTCCGTTCCCAGCTTCACTTACGCCCCTGCCTTCAGATAAGTTTGCAGCTTCATTTGCAATTTGATGGGACCACGCAGGTCGCCGCCCAATTCGATATCGCTGATGATAAAGAGCATATCGTCCCGTTCCAGCGCATTGATGAACTGTGCCAGCGAAACGTAACTGCCGGAGAGGTCGGCTGCAATCTCCACCTCCTGTAAGCTGCCGGTCTCTTCTTCGGACTGCACCTTGTAAGTGACATGCTCAATCGTCACTCCATTGGCGGCCGCGCTCTTGCCGAACTGAGTCAGGATCTGCGATTCCTGGCTGGGAAAACGCTTTTTGTAAAACTCGGCAATCTGCCCATTCGCGACGCTCACCTTCTTCGGCAGATTCGCTAAAGGTTCCACCTGCCGGGTCTTGGTTTGCAATTCGCTCCACAACTGATTCAGCTCCATTCGCCGGGATGCGGTCGAACCCACCAGCGGCGAAAAAAGCACGATCACCGTCACCACGTCCACGGCCACCAGCACCGAGAGGGCAATTTTGATGTTCTTCCGCGTCCGTCGTAAGTCTGGCATTATGGCGTGTCCCTCTTGGATATCTCTGTCTTTGAGGCCGCCACGGAAGGTGTCTTCGGAACCGTTTCCAGAACGGTTTCCGGAACGTACTTGGCGACGATCGCAAATTGAACCGGATCGCCGGTGCCCGAGACTCTGTAGCTCTCGTTCTCGATGTAGGTCTGAGCGAAATGCTTGCTTTCTTCCATGCGCCGGGCCAGTTCCAGCGCTTTGTCGCGCGAATCTCCCGCCACCAGCATCTTTAGCGACAATTGATTGTCTTCGTCCAGTTCGGGATGAATCGACACCAGGTGAACCCGCGCCGGCATCACCTTCTCCAGATCTTCCAGAACCCGCGTCCAGGAAAACGATTTGCGCTCGATCAACTCATTTAAGAATTGCGATTTATCCCGAATGGTGCGATTCTCCGGCCGGTTCAGAAAATCCTCCGCCCGTTGGCGGGCGCGGTCGCGCTGCGTGATGGAAGCTTTCAGATCTGAAATCTTCGCATGATCGTGCCGCGCCGCAAGCCATCCGCTGACGGTCACCGCGACCAAAGCCAATGTCAGGAGGGAGACCCCGACCAACGCAGTTCCCCAGCGCATCCAAAACTGCCGCGCATCTTCATACGGCTGGCTTGCGAGATTGATATCTAAACGCATCTTCTTCAATTCCACTCAATACAAATCGTTCAACAAATCGCATGAACGGCTAGGAAACCAGCGCTCCAACCACCCCGGCCATTCGCCAGCGCGGTACGGACCCTCCCGCTGTAGCTCCCAACAGCGAGGGTCTCACCAACTCCTGCACTTCAGCTCCCGTTTGGGTCCGTAGAGCAGGCGCCGCGCTGCCGGTATCCGATAATCCGGCGACGAAGATCTTCTCGATGTTCATGTGATACGTATCCTGAAAAAACACCACCGACGGATAAACTTCCTCCGCCAGTTGCTCGCCTGTAATCGTGACGCCGCGCGTATTTTCCAGGGTACGGAAAAGTTGCAACTGCCCCGCATTCAGAATGGCGATGCTGGTAGTGTGTGCGTCTACTTTCACCACAAGAGTAGGATGTTCCGACTCGGCCGCTCCCAGCGCCGCCAGCATCGAGGGCATCACCACGCCCGGACTAAACCCCGCGTCGCGGAACACCGCCTCGTAATCCTCGACAACACTTGCCAACGCCACTGCGGCCACTACTCTCACCCCGTCCGCCGTCTTTTGCGCATGGTAGGAAACTCTCGCCTTATCCACATCGAAGGGCAGGGATTTCTTCATNNATCGGGCACCACCGCAATCACGTCATGCGTTCGCCCGGCCACGCTGTTCAATGTCTCCTCCAGCGCGGAGACTACCGGAGCGCGCTGCCGTAGATTGCTTTCCACCAAATCCGGCACTACGCTGCCCGGCGCCAGTTCACGCGCCGCGTATGCCTCCAGGCTGTGGCCATCCATCGCTAACCGGCCAACGAGCACACGGTCCGCCGCGATTTCACACGCCAGCCTGGGTTTTGCCGGATTGGAAGTGGAAGCCATAATTGAGGATTCGATCCTGTCTATAATTCAAACGCCCATTTGTTCTAATTGCAATAGCTGGAAGGGCACCAGGCAGTCACCGGAGGTCAGGGCCTCTAAAATTCTCGTTGAAATTCGTATTGGCTGCGGCACGGGTCTCTCCGTGCCGCACCGAAGTTCTTACCGCATCGCTTCGATGAAGGTAACTTTATTGATCTCTTTCAACGTCGTCAGCCCCAGACGTACTTTGTCCAAAGCCGATTCGCGCAGGAACCGCATTCCTTCCTCTCGCGCCGCGCGCCGTATCTCCGACGTCGGTTTCCGCGCCAGAATCATCTCGCGAATCCGATCGCTCAAATCCAGCAATTCGTGAATCGCGGTTCGTCCGCGAAACCCCGTTCCCGCGCACTCAATGCATCCCGGCCCGTCATAGAGAGCTACTTTTGACCACTGCGCCGGATCCAGTCCGCTCGCCTCGAGCACCTCCGGCGGATAGTTCACCTGCGTCCGGCACGATTCGCAAATCAAACGCACCAGCCGTTGCGCCAGAATGCAGTTCAGTGCCGAAACAAAGTTGTACGGTTCGACGCCCATGTTCAGGAATCGTCCAATTACGTCGACCACGTTATTGGCGTGCACCGTAGTAAATACGAGGTGACCGGTGAGAGCGGATTGAATGGCGATCTGCGCCGTCTCTTGGTCGCGGATTTCGCCGACCATGATCTTGTCCGGGTCGTGACGCAGAATCGACCGCAATCCTCGGGCAAATGTCAGTCCCTTTTTTTCGTTCACCGGAATCTGCGTAATGCCGCGCAGCTGATATTCGACCGGATCCTCGATCGTGATGATCTTGTCTTCATCCGTCTTGATCTCGTTCACGGCGGCGTAAAGCGTCGTCGTCTTGCCGCTGCCCGTCGGCCCCGTTACCAGCACCATGCCATAAGGCTCTTTGATGTAGCGCCGGAACTTCTTCAGATCATCCTCATCGAACCCAACCACTTCCAACGTGAGCGACTTGAACTTCTCGCTCATCGACTCTTTGTCGAGCACGCGCAGCACGGCGTCTTCGCCGTGAATCGATGGCATGATCGACACGCGGAAATCGATGGCGCGGCCGTTGTACTTCACCCGGAAGCGTCCGTCCTGCGGCACGCGGCGTTCGGAAATGTCCAGCTCGCTCATCACCTTGATACGCGAAATCACGGTCGAATGATGCTCTTTGCCAATGGGCGGCATGGCCTGCGTCAGCACGCCATCGATACGGAACTTGATCACCACCGAATCATCGCGCGTTTCAATGTGAATATCGGACGCACGCCGCTGCAGTGCCGTAAAAATCGTCGTATCCACCAGCCGGATAATGGGACTCGTATCGCCAGCCGCCGTCAGCTTATCGATGGTCAGCGTTTCTTCCGCGCCCGTTGCTTCGTCTTCGCGGATAATCTGGAAGCCTTCGCTGGCTTCCTCCAGTACGCGCTGTGACTGCTCCGTCTTCTTCAGGATGTCGCTGATCTGTTTCAGCGTGGCTACTTTCGTGACGATCCGCTTCTGCAGCAGCAGACTGATTTCGTCGATCATCATCAACTGGCTGGGATCGGCGATCGCAATCGCCAGCTTGCCATCCGCCGTCTCTTCCAGCGGAACAAAGTTGTAGCGGAACATCAGCTCCGGAGAAAACTTCTTGAACAATTCATGATGGAGCTGGAAATCGGTGAGATCCACAAACTCGCAGCGATAGCGCCGTGCGACGTCCTGCGCGCGTTCCAGATCGGTGATCGGATTTCCC
This sequence comes from Acidobacteriaceae bacterium, assembly GCA_003165455.1. Classification (GTDB taxonomy): domain Bacteria; phylum Acidobacteriota; class Terriglobia; order Terriglobales; family Acidobacteriaceae; genus Sulfotelmatobacter. Next base: position 4,407 of record PLUJ01000157.1, read on the forward strand.
GTCGTCACCACCTGGCTGCCATTCTCGCCGTGTACGAAAAGAGACTTCTTGTCCGCTATCGCCATGATTGACCTAAAATTACCAGTTACAAAACTCCTTCTAGTGCACTCCCAACGTGAAGATCGGCAAATACAAGGAGATGAGCACGCCACCTACGAACACCGCCATGATCATCAGAATCAGCGGTTCAATCAGCGCCATCGAAGCGTTCAGCGCCGTCTGCACATCCTCTTCGTAAAACTCCGCCACCGAATTCAACATCGCCGGCAGCGCGCCCGTCGACTCTCCTACTTCCAGCATCTCAACCGCCAGGTCCGGAAAAATGTTCTGCTCTTCCAGACTCCCCGCCAGCCCCTGTCCTTTGCGCACTCTCACGCTCGCGCGCATCACGCCCTTCAAAATGCGCCGGCTGCTCATCGATTCGCCCGCCGTCTCCATCGATGGCACCAGCGGCAGCCCGCCCTGTAGCAGGGTTGCCAGCATTCGTGAAAACGTCGCTACCTGATGCTTCAAACGGATGTCCCCCAGCATGGGCAGGCTTAGAATCACGCGGTCAATCTGGTCGGCGCCGCTATCCGTTTTTCGCCATTGCCAGAACAAAATCCCACCAAGCACCAAACCGCCAATCACAAATGGAAAATATTTCTGCGCCCCTTGCCCCAGCGCCAGCATGAACATCGTAATCGCCGGCAGCTTCGCATCCAGACTGTTGAACAGCTCGGCAAACTTCGGCACCACATAGGTGAACAAAAACATCACCATAATGGTCACCACGCTGACCAGCAGGGTCGGATAAATCAAAGACACAAACAACTTCTTGCGGAAGGTCATCGCCAGCCGCTGAAAGTTGATGTAACGCGTGAGCACTTCGTCGATGTTGCCGCTCTTCTCTCCCGCCATCAGCGTCGTGGTATAGATTTTCGGCACCATGCTATGAGTTGCAAACGCGTCGGAAAGCAGCTCTCCGCCTTTCACCCGCTCCCGGACGTTTTCCAGAATCACCTTCAGATTGGCGTCCCGTTGGCGCTTGATCAGCAAATCCAGCGAATTCAAAATCGGCAGTCCAGCTTTTAAAAGGGTCAAGAACTGCTGGTTAAAAACCAGGAAAGAACTCTGCTTCAACTTGCGGCGTCGGCCAAACGACAGGCCACTCGAAAGCATCCCTTGCGGCTTTACCCAGTAAACCAGATAGCCCTGCGATACGAAGCGGTCCCGCACCTCCGCCACTGAGTAACCCTGCTCCACCTGCTGGAGCATATGACCGCGCTCGTCCGCGACTTTGACAACAAAATCAGCCATTTACCGTTCGTTTCTCTTCTTGTCCGGTCGTTCTCCGGCCCGCAACCCTATGCGCTCAGTCTAACATTGCAACTTGTTGCAGCTCTCGCAGATCGCCCTAAATCCCGTTGTTTCTAGTATCGCAAGTAACCTACGAACCCGGCAAGAAACCACGGTCTTTCTGCCTATCGTAGGTCGGTGAACGTCAGTTCGAATCGGATTACCAAGGCTTAATCCCACTCGCGACGGCTGCCGCATCTTTAATTGCCGCCCAAATCACCTTCCACCGTTTCCGTGCCCGCGGGTGCCTTGAAGTCAAACAATCCCGCCGGGATCGCAACGTTTTCCTTCTGATCGCTAAACCGATATTCCGTCGTCGATCCGTCCACCTCGTCGATCACGATCCTTTCAATCTGACGCTCTGGCGTCACTTCCACCAGAATCTCGCTCACCCGGTCCCCCATCGCCTGCGGTACGCCCCGCAACACCAAATCTCCTGCGCTCACCGGCGCAACGTCCGGAGCCATAGATAAGCCCTGCAACTCCTTCTCCAGCTTGCTCTTACCCAGCAAAAATGCAAGTGGAGATCGAACGTCGTCCAGTTTCTGAGCCGATGTCTTTCTTACCTGCCGGTCGCCGGGAACGTAAAACCACGCATCTCTCCCGTCACTCACGAAGAGCTTGTCCTTGGGAGAACGGTACTCCCACCGCATCTTGCCAGGTTTTTTCAGTCCATCCTTCTCCAGCCAAAGCGTCCCGGATTCCGTCCGCTCCATCCCCGATCCGCGATAGATTTCGGTAAATTGCGTCTCCAGCGTTCGCAGGTGGTTGTAGTGAGCATCCACAGCGGCGGCGAGAGAGTGAACGTCCTGTGCGAAGGCCAAAGTGGACAGAGCGGCGGCAAACATCGACAACAAAGCGCAGAGCCGAATCATGCTGTGATTCTAACCGCACAGCTTCGTCAGAAAGACCACCATGCGGAAAGCTCCGCAATTTCGCAGCCGGGGTTCGTATCGGAGTATGCCTTCAGGCATACCGTCCTGCCGCAGAAAAACAGTGGAAGCGGAGCTTCAGCGCCGTGCGACAAGCCCATCCTGCGGGGTTTGGCCAGCTCACTACAAACCTCCTAAAGCAGCAGGCCCGCCAGCAGCTCATGCTTGTTCCCCGCAAACGGATTCGTCACCCTCACGCCATTCCAGGTGAAACCTTCTTGCATATCCTCGGACAGCAGCAACCGGCATCCTGCCGACGCCGCGGCCGACAGGATGATCGCATCCCATATCGTCAGACCGTGGTCGGCGGCAACGTCCATGGCGGCGATGAGAACCGAAGGTGAGGTTTCGATCGGCGGAAACGCATCCTGCCAGCTAAGAATCGCCGCCCTCGCCCGCTTGGCAGGCCAAGCCGCTTTCCCCACCAGAACGCGGTACAGCTCACCCAGAACCTGAACCGGCACGAATGTGGAATCGGGAGGGAGCCTGCCAGTGATTTCGAGCGCGGCCTTCTTTCGGGCTGGTCCGTTCACGCCTTCGGCATAGGCAAGAACGTTGGTGTCAAGAGCGAGCCTCACGCGAGCCTAGTCGTACAACTCGTCCCGCGTCCAGGGGCCGATATCGATGACGGGTTGCGCTTGCAGCCGCCGCAACAAGGCGGCCTTGGCTTTGCTGTTGCGCTCTTCCCCTACCGGAGCGATTTTCGCCACAGGCCTGCCGTGGCTCGTCACCACATAGCTCCGCCCCTCCCTTACCTCCCGCAGGAGCTTGGAGAATTTCCGGTTTGCCTCCGCCGCTGAAATCACCTTTTGCATGATGTAGTGAGTTTAACTACGTTTATGAATGCCAGTCAAGGGGGTAGCGCACCTTTAGTCCACAAAAGGTGGCAGCGGCGATGTGATTTTGCTCCACACCTTGCAATGTGTAATAATCTACACATGCCCACCAACCTGGCGCTCGATGACCGTTTGATCGAAGAAGCCCGCCGAGCCGGCAGTCATAAAACCAAAAAAGAAGCCGTGACTGCAGCCCTCGCTGAATACGTTAAACGGCGCAAGCAGCTTCTGATCTTGGACGCGTTCGGCACCATCGATTTCGATCCCACCTACGATTACAAAGGGAAGCGGCGCCGAACGCGCCCCTGATCATGTTCGTTCTCGTGGATACTCCAATCTGGTCTCTTGCCTTAAGGCGAAGTCCCACGAACTTGAATAGGATCGAACAGAACTACTCCACAGCCCTGCGCGAACTCATTCAAGATGGCCGCGCCCAACTCATCGGTCCAGTCCGTCAGGAACTGCTTTCTGGTGTCCGCCACGAAAAAATCTTTCGAGAACTCAGAGACCATTTGCGTGCCTTCGATGAAACACCTTTGGAGATCGGCGATTACGAAGAGGCTGCGCACATCGACAATCTGTGCAGGTCGCGTGGCATTGCTGCATCCGCAATCGACGTTCTCATCTGCGCCGTCGCCCTCGGGCGCAATTGGGAAGTCTTTACCGTCGATCACGACTTCGCTCGTTACGCAAAGATAGTTCCCTTGAAGGTGCACCGGTTGACTGCCTGAGAGTTGAATTGCCGTCTTGCGCCGGGTACAAAAGCCTCTGGCTGGCGGATTTCCACAGGTTCTCTGGTCACCCGTCACATCATTGCGCCCGCCACTGCCTTAAACTCCATGAAACTTTCCTTGCTCAGTGCAAGGAAAACGATAGCTCTTTGGCATTTGTCACGCAAGAAGTTCAGCGCAAGTGCGTGAAAACAGTGATTTTGCACCTAAGTTATTTAGAACGCAGATTTTAGCCAGATCTCGGCGGCGATCACGTCCGCAAGTTATTGTTTCAAGTGATTTTACGCGTTTGATCTGTAAATTTACTTGATCCGGATCACTCCGACGCGTATATCGCGTATCGATGTGTTCCGCAAATTTTTTTCCACCCAGGATTCTGGCCCAGCACGTGCTCCAGCAGCGGATTATGGTAGAGCACATAAACCTCGCGGGAATGCTCGCTCAAACTCTGCCTCAGATTTTCAAACACGCGCCTTAACCCCGCTTCGGGAAGCGGATTAAATAGAAAAAGAATGATCGGTTCAGCGGGAAAGGCGAACTCAGTCGCGTCGCCGCAAATGGACTCGCTGGCAAAGCATTTTTGCGACTCACTCCTATACTTGCGAAGGTTCTCGACGGCAGCCTCATGCAGCGTTGGTAAAAGCTCCACGCCCACAATGCGGCGAAAGGGATAATCGGACGCCATCAACAAAGTCCGCCCTTTGCCCGACCCTAGATCGATGAATGTGAATTTACGAAACCCGATGCCGACCTGCGCCGACAGGACCCCGATCATTTCGTGAAACAGAACAGAGTCAGTCGGTTGATAAGGGGAATGGAAAACGCCCAGCAATCGATCACGCCAGCCAACCGCGGCGCTGGTCGTGTTGACGCGATGTTCCCAATCGTAGTCGGCATCGCCATAGCGCTGGCGAAGCCGCGCCGGAGTTGAGTTACGGACAAACTCCGCCAGCGCGACGAGTAACTGCCAGGCGGCTGCGAATCTTCCGTCGCGCGCGGCAATATTTTTCCACCAGGCCCAGGCAGAACGCGAAAGACTGATTTTTGGCGTGGCACTTCCAATCATGCTCCGCCATCATAAGCGACTGGCGGGATTACTTAGCTTGCGGATGAAATCTGGGCAGCTCAGGCTTGAATCCTGGTGGAAGGCCTTTGACGGCGAATGGAAAGTCAGCCGGCACCTTCACCTCAACGCGCCCCGCGGCAGTGATTATGTAGGGGCGCCCATCCGGATCCACAGGTACGCCTGGTAGGTGTTCGACCGCGGCGAGCTCCGCCATGCTCGATGGCAATGTTCCGGTGCGTCCGGTAAAACGCGAGACCGCTTCCTGCAAGTGCGTGACGTCTTCATCCACGCGCAAGGCTCGCAGATGCTCGATTGCATTCTGCCGAATCAATTCATCGCGAGTATTCTGATACGTCGCGGACCACAGGATGCGGGCAGTAGCGAAGTCTTCGGCATGCTCTGCCATCTGCGCAGCCAGAACTTTCAGGACTGGAAGCGCATGGGGAACCTTCGAACCACGAGCAAATGCGTCGCCAGCTTTTCGATAATCCTTAAGGTTCATGTAATAAACAAACCCCAGGTCGTAATAGAGCTTCCAGTTTTCTGGATTCTGCTGGATGCCGTACTCCATCAGTTGAATCGCGCGTTCCGGTTCTCCGGCACCGCTTGGCGGCGCAGGCGCCAGAAAGCTGGCTCCAAACTCGTACGCCACCATTAATTGTGGATCCAGTTGAGTCGTTATTTCCAACAGCGGCGCAAGCAGCGCATAATTCGTCGCGTGGTTGTGGTGCCGTACGCCGAAATATTGGACTGCTCGTGTCCAATAAATGTCCGCCAGCAATCCTTGATAGCCGAGGCTGGCGCGTTTGAGAAACTTAGGAGAGTCAATATACAAAGCATCTTCCGGCGCCGTTGTCGGACGGATCTGATCGGAATGGTGTAATAACGCCGCACTGCCGCCCAGAAAGATAACCAGGCAGACTGCGGCAACGATCGAAGTATTCCGGCGACTCATTTCAGGTTCCGATTCTCAAAGATGAGGACCGCCCCACTCAGAGCCATGGCGGCATAGAAAAAAGCATAGAGAGTGTTGTGCAGAATTAATTGCGGAGCCACCGGCTGTTCATGGGCGATCGAGCTAACGATATTGAACGCGGAGAAGTTCGGCACCAGATAGGCCGCCCCTGTGGCCAGCCAGCGCGTGAATCCATGGGCCATGCCGGCAAAGCTCCGGAGGTCCTCGGCAAAACTTCCGATCACAAACAGAGAAAAAGCAAAGACGGCGGAAAGCAGCGGGGAAGAGAACGAGGAAAATAGCAGCGCCAGCGCGCAGAGGATGATGAATTCAAGAACCGCGAAATAGAGCGCTACAAAGATCAGAGCATCGGCTCGTATAAACCGATGCGAAACGTAAAACAGGGCGGCGAAGACGCCAATCGCCATGAAGAAAGTGTTCACCACCAAAGTTCCCGCCAGGCCAAAAAACTTGCCCACAATAAACTCCCATCGGCGAACCGGACGGGAAAGCACGGTATAGAGCGTGCGCTTCTCGATTTCTTTCGAAACCAATCCGATGCCGATGAAAATTGCGATCACAACCCCGAATAAAGAAACCGCGGTCAAACCGAGGTTGATGACCACTAACTTCTCGATCTCGAGGGAAATTTGACCTACGAAAACCGCCGCTCCAGAAAGCAGCAGTGCGAAAGCGATCAGGTTGTAAAGCACGCGGTCGCGTACCGCTTCACGAAAAGTGTTGGAGGCGATGTGGAAGATGCGCGAGTTCATGCTGTCCTCTTCATAGGATCTAAACGGCTGTCCGCGCCTTGCTTTCAGCGTGCTGAAGTTTTTCGACGAAATACGCCTCCAGCGAAGTCCGCACCGGAGTGATCGCGATGAGTCGCAAGTGTTCGCGGCGGAGCGCATCGATGGCCGCGTCCTGTTGCGCCTCGCCGATGATAGCCCGCACAGTCTCGCCGGTTATGTGACATTCCGCGCCTAATGCTTTCATGGAGACGGGAACCTGCGCGCCATGCCAAATCACTTCAACCTTGCCCTGCACGCTCGAGGTGAGATCGTCGATCGCCCCAATGCCGCGAAGCTCTCCCTTGTTGATGATGGCGACGCGATCACAAAGTGCTTCGGCGTCGGAGAGAATGTGGGTTGAGAAAAACACGGTCTTGCCTTCGTGCTTGAGTTGTTCCATGAGGTCGCGAACTTCGCGGCGGCCCACGGGATCCAGTCCTGACATGGGTTCGTCGAAGAACACCAGCTTTGGGTCATGCAGAATGGCTTGCGCAATTCCAACGCGCTGCAGCATTCCTTTGGAAAACTTTCGCAATTGCACGCCGCGCACGTCTTTCAGACCAACGCGCTGCAGCGTCGATTCCACGCGGCGGGAACGATCCTTGGCGGAAACGCCCGAGAGTTGCGCATAGTAATTTAATAATTCGTGCGCGGTGAGATGATCGTAAAAATAGGGCTGCTCGGGAAGGAATCCGATTTGCGCTTTCACTTCGGGATCTGTCCACTGCCGGCCGAGGATCCGCGCCGATCCCGACGAAGGGAATACCAGCCCCATGAGTAACTTTAATGTGGTGGTTTTGCCGGCTCCATTCGGGCCGAGAAATCCGAAAACTTCGCCATCCTCCACGGTGAGATGAAGTGGGTGCAACGCACGTCGCGGCCGCTTAATCCAGAAGCCAACCTTGTAACTTTTTTCTAATCCCAGAATTTCAATCGCAGGCATGGCGTTTCGACGTGAATGGAATGGAAGAGATGTTTTAGCTCCCACGAAAAGTATATGGAACAAAGCGGCGTTTTTGTAATGGCCCAGCATTACTTGGGTCATCGAAGGCGATGGTCGACGAACCGTGGTGAAAAGACAAAACCGGACGCTGGCTGAGAAAAATCTAGTACTGAGACAAAACATGAGACAAAAACAAATGAGACACAATCGTAGTCTGAGATCGGTCTCAATGTGCAATACTCCCTAAACTCCAGCAATCCCGAACCAGCGGACTAATTGCTCATGGGCAGCAATAGCAAACAGGCATTGTAGCTCGCTACCTGCGTAATGTTGCCTGCAGACTGCAGACGCAGCACAGCATCCTGAACTGAGCAGTAGGAACGCGTGCCACTGAGAGAATTTACAGGAATGCCTGTGGTAAAGAATTGATCGTTCACCGCGCCTGAGCTAGCCGACCCAACCGCAGTAAAGCTATAGCCGCTCTTGCCGGAACCGCCGCCGTTTGTGGCCAGGGTATTGTCGAGCAGGCAAGCGGTGGCGATGGCTGGGGTGCACGGGGCCGCGCCTCCGAGTGTGCTCATCGCGGCCGGAAAGCCAATGGTGGGATATGCCGCCTCATACGCAATTTCCGCATTGTTAATCATCCGCACCGATGCGGCCGCGGAAGCATCGTTCGCCGACATCCGAGCGCGCATCAGATTCGGAATAGCGATCGCCGCGATAATCAGAATGATGGCGACCACGATCAGCAACTCAATCAATGAGAAACCCTTGGTTTTGCGCATCGTATGTTTCTTTCCACTCTTCGTTGGCACAGCGGGCCTTAACAAACGACGAGTATCAGAGCAAGGCGCCACAACTGTATTAGCGCGTAAAGGGCCAAACTGTCACGATTTACACCTCGGGTACGGCGTGGAAGTCTTTATGTTCAATATGTTCAATGGCTTGGAGAAGTAACCAGTCGCCGGTTTGGAGTGAAAATGCAATTTCCCGTCAGGTTCTAAGCTCAAATGACAGAACGTGGCACTCTTGCGGCCAGAGAAAAAGACAAAGGCAGCGAAAGTGCTTCGCTGCCCTCATCGTTATCGGTCAATTTCGTGATGCGATTTGCCGTTAGTTCGCCATCGGCAGCAGGGCTTGGCATGCCGCATAGCTGGCAACCTGCGTGATTGTACCGGCAGCCGCCGTACGCACCACGCCATCGTCCACAGCGCAATACGAGCGCGTGCCGGTGGTCCCGGACTGCGGCCAGCCGGTGGTCACAAACTGGTTCGGGACCGCGCTGGGCGCAGCGATTTGGGTTGTGATGGCGAACTTATAGCCGCTCTTAAGACCGCTGGCCAGTGTGCTATCGATCAAGCAGGCCGTGGTGGTGCTGGGAACGCAAGCCACCCCGGCAGTTCCGCCAAGAGCTGTCAGGCTGGTGTAACCAACCGTCGGATAATCGGCGAAATAACTGACTTCGGCCGTGATGGTGGAGCGCTCGGAAGCGGCCGCGGATGCATCGTTGGCTGACATCTTGGCGCGCATCAGGTTAGGAATTGCAATCGCCGCAATGATCAGGATAATTGCCACCACGATCAGCAGTTCGATCAGTGAAAAGCCGGTTTGTTTGCGCATTAGATCGGTCGTCTCCGCAAGAAGATAGCCGTATTCGGCATTGGTTCACTTGTGTAGTCTGCACGCCTCGTTCCAAAACCTAAGCGGAGGCTAATGACAGAGGTTTTGTCACAACCCTTTTAGTTCCAGCCAGCCCCGCTGCGATCGGCAAGAGGCAGGGAACACCTGAATCAGCAGAGTGACCATAAATGTCAGAGTTCAGCGAAAAGCTGGCATATAAAGAGGCTGGGTGGAATTCACCGCGCAGTGTGACCCAATAACGACGAGGGCAGCGAACTTTCGTTCGCTGCCCTCATCTAACTTCTTTCGAGTTGTCTTAGCTGACTTAGTTCGCCATCGGCAACAGTGCCTGGCAAGCTGCGTAGCTGGCAACCTGCGTAATCGTGCCGGCAACCGCGGTACGAACCACACCGTCATCCACCGAGCAGTAGGAGCGCGTGCCGGTGGTCCCGGACTGTGGCCAGCCAGTGGTTACGAACTGGTTGGGAACGGCGCTGGGAGCCGCAATCTGCGTCGTGACGGCAAAGTTGTAGCCGCTCTTCAGGCCGCTGCCCAGTGTGCTATCGATCAAGCAGGCGGTGGTGGTGCTAGGAACGCAAGCCACGCCGGCAGTTCCGCCAAGAGCTGTCAGGCTGGTGTAACCAACCGTCGGATAATCGGCGAAATAACTAACTTCACCCGTGATGATGGAGCGTTCGGAGGCGGCCGCAGACGCATCGTTGGCGGACATCTTGGCGCGCATCAGGTTAGGAATCGCGATAGCTGCAATGATCAGGATGATAGCCACCACGATCAGCAGCTCAATTAGTGAGAAACCCTTCTGTTGTT
>PLUJ01000280.1 GCA_003165455.1 Acidobacteriaceae bacterium
CTCTTATCGAGGGGCACCCAGAGTTTCGGAACGGGAAGAGAAAGGAGGAAGAAAGGGTGGGCCACCCGCCATCGATGAAGGCTGATGTGCCTACAGTAGGTGCACATCCGGTGGGCGATGTAGAGGTGCAAACCGCGTTCTGCCCCTGGCTGCCACTGCCCGGTGCCTGTGCCCACGTGAGAGGCGCTAAAAAATAGCCAATCAAAACTATCGCTGCAAACAGCATCCGATCGCATGCTAATCCCATTATCTTTCTCACGTAAGCCTCCGCAATGTTGTTCAGTGGCACATGCCAATCAAAAACGATGTAGTTCTACTGCGAAACTTCAAAAACTGCTCCGCAACCTCTGTAGCAGGACTGGTTCGCTCCGCCAAATTGTGTCGTACCGTAGATGTTGCCCGATCGATCCGAGACCAGTTGGGGGTTAGGAAATGTACCGTCAGGTTCGCTTGTGAAACCGTGTAGAATATCGACCGCCCAGACTCCTTCTTGTTCTTTGCGCGGACTCAGGCGAAAAACGCTGCCATCCAGTAATTCGCTGGGGCCGTTACCTGTCGTGCCGTAAAGATTTCCCCTGCGATCAAATCCGGCAACCGTTGGCGCGACACCACCATCGGGAGCGAGAGCGAATTCGTACAGCACCGCTCCACTCCATTGCTGGCTACTGGTCGGCGTAAGCCGGAAGACAATTCCTCCTCCCTTAGCCCCGCCCTCTGCTCCTCCATAAAGCGAGCCCTCGCTATCGAACACTAATCCCGCTCCTGGCTGAGATCCATCTTCACCGTTTCTGAACACATGGAGCAACTTCTCCGTCCACTGGCCGCCCTTTTTCGCTGGAGGCACGAGCGCGAATACAGTACCGCAGCCTGTTCCCTCTGTCCCGCCTTCGCATTGTCCCTGCACATTGTTACCGCCTTGGTACGTCGTGCCGTAAACCACGCCCGCGCTGTCGAGCACCAAACCGCCGTTTGGCAGAGCACCGTCGCCATACTGTGCTCCTGGAGGGGGACCCGCGAACCGATGCAGCACCTTCTCGGTCCAGTGGCCGTCGTTAACCTTGGGTGGACTCAACTCGAACACCGTGCCGCACTGGCCGCCGTAGAGCGAATCACACGTCGTTCCTTTGCCACCGCCAAACAAGGTCGCTCCGTACAGGTTGCCCGCTTTGTCAAACACGAGATCGCTGTAGCCAACATAGCCGTCATTGACGTTTTGGAAGCTGTAAAGTACCGTCTCAGTCCACGGATCACCGGCCTGGATCGGGGGCGATAACTCATATACTGTGCCGCATCCCACCGCCCCACCTAATAGCAAGCAAGTTCCGGTGCCGCCATAACCGGTCACGCCATATAGGTTGCCGGCATCATCAATGACCAGCCCCCCTTCGGGTGTGGCACCGTCGCCAGCGGCATAGCCCCTGAACACATACAGCACCGTCTCGGTCCACACTCCGCCTGTTTGGGCCGGTGGTGTGAGCCTATACACTGTGCCGCAGTTGTAAGGGCTGAGGCAGGTAGAAGCGCCTCCGTTTTGCGTAGCGCCGTAAAGATTGCCGGCCTTGTCGAAAACAACCGCGCCAGTCGGCGTTGCCCCATCCGTACCACCCTGAAAGCTGTAAAGGACTTGTTCGTTCCACTCGGCTGATGCAGTGGAGATCAAACCGCAGAGTACCGTCGACGCCATGAGCAATCGACCAATTCCAAGGATCTGCGCCATCACCTTCGAACGCAAAACACGGCAACGCAAAATTTCGGGATTCATAAGCCAGAAACCTTCTGCGACGGAAGTCGCAGCCTTGCAGGGGAAGGCAGGAATCGGGACCCACTTGCGCGATCTTAGCTCGGTTTGTTGGCGGTCGTCCATAAAATCTGATGTCCCTAGACATCCAAATAGATCGTCGTACTTACTTTCGACTGGAGCCTTTAAACTACTGAATCTTCGTCCACGTAGAACCGGTTGATGAGCCTACGCATTGCCACAAAGTTGCCGTGACAGTCGAGATCGTGCACGAACCAGAGCTGCCGGTACAGCTATACAGAGCCCCCACAGAGCAAGTACCTGTAGGCGCCGCAGGGCCAACCAGCCAAGGCGTCGTGTTGGTATTTGCCGCCGCGGTGGTGAAGCGCGAGTTCCCGATGCTGACAGAGTTGGTACCGACGTACTCGCCAAGTGTATACATGCCTAACGACGGATCGGTCACGGTGGTATTGGTTAGCTCATCGCGAAGCGTGTTGGTTCCGCTAGGACCAGCTACCCCGAGAATCGTCAGATCGCACACGTTGTTAACCGCGCCCGGGCTGACTGGAAAGGGACAGAAACCGTTACCGTTTGTCTGTTTTGCACTAGTAGCGTTACTGATGTGAATGACGTTCGCTAGCCCGCTGCCACCGAGTACGTTAGTAAGTGTATTACCCTCTGCTGGACCTTTAGAACCTATTAGTACCCCATCCATTCCTGAAGTAGCAGACGAAACTGTAATATCCTCGAGCTCGTTATCGGGAACATCGAGCATAATAGCTCCCTTACTCTCCTTGGGTTGATCATCGCCGACGTAATCCTGAGGTCGAAGAGTTGCCCGGTCGTAACCTTAAACATCAGTAGTCTAAACGGTCTCCGGCACCAGCCATTAAGAAAAACACAACAGCTAAAGGGTTTTACTTTACTAGAACTAATCATCGCCACAGCCATACTCTTGATTCTCTCCACGATGGCAGTGCCACTGGCACGGCTGACCATCCAGCGAGAAAAGAACGTCAGCTCCGAAGAGATTTGTGGGAGATGCGAGACTCCATAGACCGCTACAAAATCCTTGCGGAGCGCGGCGGCTTCCAGATTAAGGTAGACAGTGAAGGCTATCCTACCCTCGCTTGCGTTTGACCCTTCTTTTCCTGCGCCTGTAAGATCAAACTTCATCATTTTGCTGGCGACGATGCCGCGCTTTGCGCGGCCGGACAGCCGGGGGCGGCTGTCCCCACACTAGTTTTCATAGCCATACACAGATGCCGCACGAACTGCCAAAATCCTACGAGCCGGGCGCGATTGAAACGCGCTGGGCGGATTATTGGGTCCAGGAAAAACTATTCTCCGTGGCCACTCCGCCGGAAGGCGAGACGCGGCCGGTATTCACGCTGCTGTTGCCGCCTCCCAACGTAACCGGACGCCTGCACATGGGGCACATGCTCAACCAGACGCAGATGGACATTGTCGTGCGCTGGCACCGCATGCGGGGGTTTATCACGTTGTGGCTCCCTGGGACGGACCATGCGGGGATTGCCACGCAAATGATGGTGGAACGCGACCTGGCGAAAGAAGGCAAGAAGCGGCGCGATTTGGGGCGCGAGAAATTCATCGAGCGCGTCTGGGAGTGGAAGAAGCTTTACGGCGGCGCAATTTTAGACCAGATGAAGCGGCTTGGCGCTTCCGTCGATTGGGACCGCGAGTATTTCACGATGGATGAAAATCTTTCGCGCGCGGTGCGCGAAGTGTTTGTCCGGCTGTATGAAGAAGGCCTGATTTATCGCGGCAAGTACATTGTGAACTGGTGTCCGCGTTGTGAGACGGCGATCTCCGACCTCGAAGTGAAGCACGAAGAGGTTGCGGGAAAGCTGTGGGAGATTCGCTATCCGGTCATCGGAATGGACGAATTTATTACCGTGGCCACCACGCGGCCGGAGACGATGCTGGGTGACACCGCCATCGCCGTGAATGCGAAAGATGAACGGTACACGCACTTGCATGGCAAAACGGTTCGTTTGCCTCTGATGAATCGGGAGATACCGATCATCCCCGACGAACTGGCGCAGCCGGAGTTTGGCACCGGCGCGGTAAAGGTGACGCCGGCGCACGATCCGAACGATTTTGCGGCGGGCAAGCGCCACAACCTGCCGCAGATCGATGTGATGGATGAGCACGCCCACATGAATGAGAACGCGGGCGCGTATGCAGGGCTGGATCGCTATGAGGCGCGAAAGCGCGTGCTCGCGGATCTGCAGGAACAGGGATTTCTTGTCGCCGAAAAAGATTATTCCCTGGCGCTGGGGAAGTGTGACCGCTGTGGAACCGTGGTTGAGCCGAGGCTTTCAGAACAGTGGTTTCTGAAGATTCAGCCGCTGGCGGATCGCGCGAAAGAAGCAGTCGAGCGTGGCGAGATCACGATCGTACCGGAGAATTTCCGCCAGGTTTATCTGAACTGGATGAACAATATTTACGATTGGTGCATCTCGCGCCAGTTGTGGTGGGGCCATCGTATTCCCGCGTGGACCTGCGGGCAGTGTGGCGAAATAATCGTGGCGCGAGAGGCTCCTGCTAAGTGCACAAAATGTGGCAGCGGAAAGCCGGAACAGGTTTCCGACGTGCTCGATACCTGGTTTTCTTCGGGACTTCTTCCGTTTACCACACTCGGCTGGCCGGAAAAGACGCGCGATCTTGAAGTCTTTTACCCCAATACACTGCTGATTACCGGCTTCGATATTCTTTTTTTCTGGCTGGCGCGCATGATTATGTTCGGCTGCCATTTCATGCGAGATCACGAGCAGGATGCGGCGATTAAGAAAGCAAACGGCGACGAAGGTAAGAACGAAAGTAAGAACGACAGCGTGCCATTCCGTCATGTTTATATTCACGCGCTGGTGCGGGATGCCGACCGGCAGAAGATGTCGAAGACCAAAGGCAACGTGATCGACCCGCTGGAGATTATCGAGCGCTTTGGCACGGACGCGACCCGGTTCACCTTGGCCGCGATGGCCGCTCCAGGGACTGACATTGCCTTCAGCGAAAGCCGCACGGACGGGTACCGTGCATTTGCCAACAAAATTTGGAATGCCGCGCGGTTTATGTTCATGAATGTGGATCGCGTAGAGCCGGGTTTGCGGCCTACTTTGAGCGGCACCAGCGTTGTTCTCGATCGATCTCGATCCCAGACTCTTGAGGATCGCTGGATATTTTCGTTGTTCAATCGAGTTGCAAAAGACGTCAATGAGGCGCTGGCAGCCTATCGTTTTCACGAAGCCGCAAATCGCATCTATGACTTTTTTTGGGGGGCGCTCTGCGACTGGTACTTGGAATTCTGCAAGCCTCGGTTGAATTTTGAAGAGGGAGGCGATCGGGAAAACGCACGCATCGCTTGCGCGAACCTGGTTAACCTGTTTGAAGCGTCGCTTCGTTTGTTGCATCCGATCATGCCATTTATCACGGAAGAGATATGGCACAAAATGTATGATGAGGATCCCCCGAACAAGTCGATCGCGCTGGCTCCGTATCCTGAGATGACAGAGTCACAGGTGGATCTGGATGCCGAAGTGGAGATGGCGATTCTGCAGGATTTGATTGTGAGCGTACGCAATTTGCGCGCGGAATTAAAGGTGGAGCAAAAGGCGAAGGTCCCAATCGAACTTTTTTCCCAGGAGCCGGCGGTTTGGAGCTTGATCCGGCAAAATGACGATGCAATCAAACGGCTGGCAAACGTTGAAAGCATTGTGGAGGTTGCGCAATCGAAGGCGACACAGTATCCGGCGCGGAGCTCTGCCCGCTTCGATGTGCATATGATTTACGAGAAGAAGATCGACGTTGCGGCGGAGTGTGAGCGCATCAAGAAGGAGCGAGAAAGAATCGATAAAGAATTCGCCAACAATCAGCGACAACTCGGCAACGAGCAGTTCCTGGCAAAAGCTCCCGCACCAGTGGTGGAGGGTCTGCGGCGGCGCTCGCAAGAACTTGTGGTTTTGATCGAGAAGGCGAAAAATAAAATGGAAGAATTAGGTTGCAGCTAACCTGGCCGTTTCCACGATATGGAATTTAGCACCCGACGCATCACCGCGATTATTGAGAATGCGCTGCTCGAAGACCGGGCAACGCGGGACGCCACGAGCTATGCCTGCATTGACGCCAACCAGCGGGCGTCCGCCACGATTCTGGCGAAGCAGGATTGCATTCTTTCGGGCATCGCCTGCGTCGCTAAAATTCTGGACGTATACGCCGCGCTCGACGGGGCCGTGACCTCGCATTATGAGGTCACTACGCACCCCGAGATTTTCGATGGGGTGCGGCTTCGCAAGGGACAGTCCGTAGCGGTGATTCGGCACAATGCGCGAGTGATTCTATCTTGCGAGCGGGTCATCCTCAACTTTATGCAGCGGATGAGCGGCATCGCCACCATCACTCGCAAATTTGTGGAAGCAGTATCTGGAACCAAGGCGCGTATTCTCGATACGCGGAAGACGGCCCCCGGGCTGCGTGTGCTCGATAAATACGCGGTACGCTGCGGCGGCGGCGAAAATCACCGCCTTGATCTTTCCGACGGAGTATTGATCAAGAACAATCACGTTGCGCTGGCGGGGGGCATCGTCCAGGCGCTGGATCACGCGGTACGCAATCGCCGCGGTTCACAGCCCATCGAGATAGAAGTGCGTTCGATCACGGAACTGGAAGAAGCGGTGGCGCATGGCGCGGAAGCGATCCTGCTCGACAATATGTCTCCGGAGGAAGTACGGCGTGCGGTTGAGCGCTGCAATAAGTTGGAGAGTCCCATACCGCTGGAGTGTTCTGGAGGAATTCGCCTGGAGAATGTCCGCGCGTATGCCGAGACTGGCGTCGATTTTATCTCCGTTGGCCTGGTAACCCACTCGCCGCAGGCGGTCGATATGAGCATGCGAGTAGTCCCGGTGTAGCCGGCGTATCTGGCGTTGTGCTTTTGGCTTCGGTGCCGCATAATTCCGGCATCAAGAAGATCGGGACAATTCGTTCAACTGGTGCGAGCAGGGCGCCTGTGCATTCCGATCAAACCACCGACATGCGCCTGGGCCGCATTCTGCGGCTCCTGATGGAGCACCCCACGGTCGTGGTAAGCGGGACAAAACTTGCGCAGGAGATCGACTCCAACCGCTCTGAGGTATGGCGACTGATTCAACAGTTACGCGGGCTCGGTGTGGATGTGGCAGGGCATCCAGCGACAGGCTACCAGCTCAGGTCGGTGCCCGATTTACTGTTGCCTGAAATTCTGAATCCGCTGCTTCGTGGCAGTCTGTTCGACAACCAGATCCACCACTGCTACAAGGTCGGTTCCACCAACACGGTGGCAATGGCGGCTGCGGCGTCGGGCGCCCCGGAAGGCAGCGTGTTTCTGGCTGAAGAGCAGACTGCGGGCCGCGGCCGTGGTGCACATTCCTGGGACTCAGCACGGTCGGCTGGGATTTACTGTTCGGTGGTCTTCCGCCCGCAACTTGCGCCTGCCGAGGTCCTGGTGATGGCGCTGGCTGCAGGTTTGGCGGTGCGGGCGGCGATTCGACAGGTGAACGAACTTGTACATCCCGACCTGAAGTGGCCGAACGACGTGCTCATCGGGAGCAGGAAAGTGGCCGGCATACTGACCGAAATGAATGCCGAAGCCACACGGGTGCGCTACGTCGTGGTGGGAATCGGGATTAATGTTAATCACGCGAGCTTTCCGGAAGAATTAACGGATCAGGCGACATCCTTGCAAATGGTCACGGGTAGCGAATGGTCGCGGGTGGAATTGACGGCGGCTTTGTTAAAATCGCTCGAACAGGAATATCGGGCTTTAACGCAACATTCGGACGCGCGCCAATCCATTTTGCGGCGTTTTTCCGAGCAATCATCGTGGGTTCGCGGAAAGCCGGTTCGTATTGAGGAAAATGGATCGACCGTGGACGGTATAACCGAAGGATTGGACGAGCGGGGATTCCTGCAAGTACGCACCTCTCAGGGAGTGCAAACGGTTTTAAGCGGGACGGTCCGAGGAAACTGAAGAAGCAGTCAGCACTGGCAATTAGCGTTTCTTCGGCGAGAAACGATTGCGACTGATTATCGCTACGAGATAACCATGCTCTTTGTTCTCGATGTCGGCAACACCAATACGGTGCTCGGAGTTTTTGCGCGGGTTGCGAAGTTACATCCCGATGGAGAAGCTGAGGAAGCCCCGCGATACGAGCGTTTGGTGGCCAACTGGCGGGTTGCGACCCGGCAGTCCAGCACTGTGGACGAGTACGGGGTCTTGTTCCGAAACCTGTTTTCCATGGCCAGTCTTGAAGCTTCAGGCATTCATGGCATTGTGATTTCGTCCGTTGTACCGCCGCTCGATCCTGTACTGCGGCAAGTCTGCGAACGATATTTCAATTCCAAGCCGCTGTTAATTGAGCCCGGCGTTAAAACCGGCATGCCGGTGCATTACGACAATCCCGCGGAAGTGGGCGCTGACCGAATTGTGAACGCCGTTGCGGCTTTCGATAAATACGGCGGGCCTTGCATCATCGTCGACTTCGGTACCGCTACTACATTTGACTGCGTTTCCGCCAAGGGCGAATATCTTGGCGGTGTGATCTGCCCGGGGATCGGAATTTCGGCCGATGCGCTATTCCAGCGGACGGCGCGTCTGCCTCGAGTTGAAATCCGCAAGCCGGCGCGAGTGATCGGAACCAATACTGTGGGCAGTCTTCAATCCGGGCTCTACTATGGCTACCTCGGGCTGGTGGATGGCATTCTCGAGCTTTTGCTGGAGGAAATGGGAAGGCAGACCAAAGTGATTGCAACGGGTGGATTGGGCGCAATGATCGGGACCGGATCGAAGTACATTGAGAAAGTGGATGACTTGCTTACGCTCGAGGGGTTGCGGATTATTTGGGAGCGCAATGTGCAGGGTTCTTCCCTGGCTTCACCGAAAGTCTCCTCCAAAAGCAGCAACGTTAGCGCGACCATTTCCTCCACGCCTCGTGGCGACCGATAGTAGCCGTGGAGAGCCCCTCGAGTAGCGCACAGTCGAATTATTTCAATTACTTCACGGAAATTGAAGAACAGTATTTGCGCCGGCGCGGCGGAGGGTTGCTTCTGACGACCCTGGATTGGGCTCTGATTGAAACCTGGAAAGACGCGGGCGTTCCTCTGGACGCTGCTTTACGTGGGATTGACGCGGCGTTTGACCGATACGACCAGCGCAAGTCCAAGGCGAAGAAAGTGAACAGCCTCGCCTACTGCTCACAGGAAGTGTTGGCCGCGGCGGAAGACATGAAAGAGGCAGCCGTTGGCACGGTGGGCGGAGAAGCGGCATCAAGCAAAGCAGCTTTGGACCAAAGCTTTGAGCCGTTAGCCATCGCAACGTTCTTGAGGCGGAACGCGGACGTTCTGGAGGTCGAAGCAGTCAAAATCCCGCAGGGCCCGGGAATTTCCGTCCGGTTGATCGCCTACGACTGTGCTGCTGCGCTGCGGAAGCTTGCTCAGGAGATTGAACAGCCATCGGGACCAAGGTTGGAAGACCTGGAGCGTCACCTCACCGTGCTGGAGGAAAAACTTTTTGCGGCGCTGATCGCATTCACGTCCAACGAAGAAATCGTGACCGTGCGCAGCCACGCCGATCGAGAACTGGCGCCGTACCGCAGCAAAATGTCGGCGGCTCAGATTGATCAACTGCAGAAACAGTATGTCCATAAACGACTACTGGAGCGTTATCGCCTGCCCCGTTTGAGCTTGTTCTACATGTAAGCTTCCGACACACGAACATGATCCATCCATTCGATGTACTTGTCGTTGGCGGCGGCGCCGCGGGGCTCATGTGCGCCATCGAAGCCGGCAAGCGGGGGCGCCGGGTTGCGCTGTTGGATCACGCCGATCGCATCGGCAAGAAGTTTCTGATCTCCGGCGGGGGGCGCTGCAACTTCACGAATTTGCATTGCACTCCAGAAAATTTTCTATCTTCCAATCCGCATTTTGCCAAGTCCGCGTTGTCCCGGTATGCGCCTGCCGATTTCATCGCGCTGGTCGAGCAGTACGGAATTCCCTATCACGAGAAGACTTTGGGGCAGCTCTTCTGCGACCGTTCCGCTCACGACATTCTCGACATGCTCGAGTCCGAATGCCGCAAGGCCAAGGTCAGCGTCTTCTTGAATGTAAAAATTGACCGGGTCGATCGCTCGAATGAGTTCGTTGTATATGGCGGCGATACCGAGTTTCGTGCCGTCTCTCTGGTCGTGGCAAGCGGGGGGCTTTCCATTCCAAAGATTGGCGCAACGTCGTTCGGCTACGATTTGGCGCGCCAGTTCGGGCTGGCCATCCGGCAGCCGCGACCGGCGCTTGTTCCATTGACGCTAGGAGAGGCCGACCGTTCGCGCTACTGCGATCTGGCGGGAGTTTCAACGGAAGTGATCGTCTCCTGTCGCGGCCAACAGTTCCGCGAAAAAATGCTCATAACACATCGGGGCCTGAGCGGGCCGGCAATTCTGCAAATTTCAAGTTATTGGGAAGAAAGTCAGCCGATCCTCATCGACGTTGCGCCCGGAAGCGAGATTATGGCGGCATTCCGCAATCCGAAAGTATCAAGAAATCTCACGGTGCTTCGGGCGGAGTTGCGCAAATTTCTGCCGCAACGCTTGTCGGATCGATGGCTGGATTCACATATGCCAGAGGCTTTTACCAACGCGTCACTGTCTGCTCTAGAAAAAGAAGCTCATGCCTGGACGATCACTCCTTCGGGAACAGAAGGCTATGGGAAGGCGGAAGTGACGTCCGGGGGAATCGACACGGATGAACTATCGGCCAAGACGATGGAAAGCCGCAAAGTTCCTGGCTTGTATTTTATTGGGGAGGTAGTGGATGTGACGGGGCATCTCGGAGGCTTCAATTTCCAATGGGCCTGGGCATCGGGCGCCGCAGCGGGACGCGGTTTGTAAGACCGTTTAGCCGTGCTTTCGAACCGCCAAAATTCTACAGCGTTCCCTGTATTGCCTCTAAGAGCGTTGGCATTTATTGCTTAATCCTCTTCGGAGGGCAAAATCGTGCGTCTGCTTGATAAACCGCCGGGTTGGGAGTCTCTGCAATACATGGCGCAACAGGAAACGGATCCAGAAAAACTCGGATCAATTCTTGAATCCATAAACCGCCTTCTGGAACAGCACGAACAAATGAATGCATGCGGGAAAGCTGAAATCCATGCCGCTGAGGTTTGTAGCCCAAAACTTTCGATTCGCCGGGCAGCTTAGGTCACATCTTCCGAGTTTCCGCCGGTTCCATGCCGTAGAATTAAGTCTTGCTCCTTAACATTGAAAAGCTCATCTATGGCGGCGACGGACTCGCCCGCCTTCCAGTCGACAATGTCAATTCCTCCAAGGACGAACGCGGCAAAGCCGTGTTTGTTCCGTTCGTGCTCGCCGGAGAGAAAATTGAAGCGACGCTGACCGAGAAAAAAGCTGGCTTTGCCCGGGCACGCGCGGACGAAGTCATCGTATCCTCGGCCCACCGGGTTGCGCCGCCTTGCCCGTATTTCGGCCAGTGCGGCGGGTGCCACTATCAGCATTCTGATTACCAGCATCAACTCGATATCAAGAAAGAAATCCTGCGAGAGAACTTACGACGGATCGCAAAGCTTGAGCTGCAAGTAGAAATTCAAACTCATCCCTCTCCGCCCTGGAGCTATCGCAATCGATCACGGCTGCAAATGAGAAGCAGGCCGGATTTTGCCGTGGGGTATTTCAAGTTTGCATCGCACGAATTGTTGCCGGTCGAGGAGTGTCCCATCAGTTCACCGCTGATTAACCGAGGGATTGCGGCTGTTTGGCAACTGGGACGTGGGGGCAAGGCAGTCGAAGGTGTGCGGGAAATTGAATTTTTTGCAAACGCAGAAGACACTAAATTGCTGGTTGAGTGCTTGTGCGTCCCGGAGGCACGCCGGGCTGCCGTGCGAGCCTGGGCGGAAGAACTGTGCGCGGCCATGCCGGAGATCTCAGGGGTGGTGGCCTTCCGCGAACCACAAAAGGGCGTCCGGGATCAGATGGTCACCGTTGGGGCTTCGGAGTTGACGTATCAGATCCGGAGCGGGTCTTATCGCGTGAGCGCTGGGGCATTTTTCCAGACCAATCGCTACCTGATTGAGGAACTTGTCGAGATCGTTACTGCCGGGGTTTCTGGCGAGTTCGCTTTGGATCTATACGCCGGCGTGGGATTGTTTTCCACAGCCCTGGCTGGTGACTTTCATCACGTCGTTTCTGTTGAGTCGTCACAGACTTCCTCCGCCGATCTCTCCTACAATCGCTCCTCGAATGGAGAGGTAGTTCAGGCCACAGCCGAGCAGTACCTTGCCCGCGCGGAGAATTCGAGGCCCGGAGGGAAGGGCGCAATTCCGCCTCATAGGGTTAACACGCCTGGCCCGAATAGGCCCGATCTGGTGGTGTTGGACCCGCCTCGCAGCGGTTTAGGAGAAAGCGTGGCGAGATTGTCAGCGGCCATGGGCGCGCCGCGCATTGTTTATGTCTCATGCGATCCGGCAACGCTTGCACGCGATCTCGTTTCCCTGCTCGCCGTCGGTTATCGCGTCGAGCAAGTCCATCTAGTGGATCTGTTTCCGCAAACGTACCACGTGGAAAGCGTTGTGCACCTGGTTCGGTGAGATTAGTTCAGGCGAGATGCACGTACGGACAGCCGTTTCTATCTCGACGGACATTCGGTTACGCCTGTGGTGGCGGCTCTTCAATAATCTGAATCTCTGCGGTGTCGTCATCCTCGGGCGACGACCGCTGTCCTTCCGCAATCACGCGACGTGCGGCTTCCGCATCTTCTTCGCGCACCAGCAGGATCATCCCGCCGAGGCCGGGAAACGCATCCTGCACCAGCGACGCCGAAGTAAGATCACTGTCGATGCCCGCCGAATCGAGCAATCCCTTCACCACCAGCGCCTCAGGCTCCTGCTCCGACTCGAACACCTTCACCAGTTTCTCGCGGGGATCAGGACGCGGCTGCGCGTCGCCGGCCGAATTGCCTTCTGCCATAGACATCTCCAATTCTGGAATCGGACAAACGACCGACTCCGGCCTTGCACCGTAATTTTACACTTCCTCGGTGAATGTGGGACGGGACGCCCCAGCGAAATGCTCATGCAGCGACAGCCCCCTCGGCTGTCCAGCGACAGCTCATCGTGGGGATAGCCGCCTCGGCGGTCCGGCGGCGCGAAAGCTCCGCAGCATGCGGCAAAGCGCACCGCGCGAGTCTGTCGCCGCAAGGTGCGAAACTCGACTGCCGCTCGTAACCTTAAACGGCACTTTTGTGTAGTTGCTTTGTTCCGTAAATGCGGCAGAATGGCATTAACCGAGGCGCAACGACGGAGCGCGTAGAGTCATCCAAACCTGTGGGACGAGCAAAGGGGACACCATGAACATTCATCACGGGGCCGGGCAAGAAGAAAATTTTCCAATCGCGGACCAGGAGACCGTCCGCGAACGCGAAGAGGAAGCCCGAAAGATCCGCCGCCTGCAAGTGATGATCAGCATGGTAATGTCAGTGATCGG
>PLUJ01000038.1 GCA_003165455.1 Acidobacteriaceae bacterium
GCTCTGATTATTTACAGCGAAATGCCCCCCGGGTTTTGTGCGGGCGCCGATCTGCGGGAACTGTATGATCGTTCGCAGCGCATGGGAAAGGCTGAAGCGGCGAAAGGCGTTAGGGATTTTCTGGAGCGGATCCATCGGGTGCTAAATATTATCGATGCCGCGCCTTTGACTANNCTGATTATCGCCGATAAGATGGCGCGATTTTGCTTTCCCGAACTGCGCCTTGGTTTGATCCCCGGCTTCGGTGGTATTCCTCGTCTGAAGCGAGATTTGGGCAATGCTATCGTTCGGGACTTGCTGCTGACGGGGCGCAGCTTCAATGCCACGAAGGCGCAGCAGATTGGATTGGTAAGCCAAGTTGTCGGAGAAGGAGAGGCGTTACGGGTGGCACGAGCAACGGCGGCTCAGCTCAAAAAATTCGATCGCGAGACGGTGGTCGCGGCGAAGAGATTTATCAAGCCGGTTCCCCACGAAGAGTTGCGAAGGGAGATCGACCTATTCTGCGAGTTGTTTGCCACTCCGGCGGTGGAGGCAGGGCTACGCAAGTTTGTGGAGAGTGCCAGTGCGCAGCCTTATTTGCCGTGACTCGGGTGAGTTGCCACGATCGGCTTGCTAATGAACTAGGCTGTGGACGGTTGTAGCGGGGAATGAAGCAATATATTTGAGAAGATATGGGGACGGCTGAACAGACGCTCGATGAAATACTGCAGCTTGCGGCCGTGTATTTCAAGCTGCCGCGAGAAAAACTTTCCGCGGATGATGACTTTTTTAAAACTCTGGGGATCGACAGCTTGCAGACGCTCGACCTGTTAACGAAACTGGAAAATCATTTTCATGTGGAGCTCCCGGACTACGAACTGCAGGGAGTGTCCGACTTCCGCACGCTTGCGGGGAAGATCCAGGTACGGTTGTAAGACACTTCAAACATCGAATTAATGCTCGACCTACAAAAATATAGCTGTCTGGGTGCGGCCTTGCGCGACGCGCTGGAACGCTTCTCGGGTGAGACCTGCCTGATTGAAGCGGACCGGGACCGCGAGAAGGCTCGGCTCACCTACTCGGATTTCAAAGAGATCAGCCTGCCTTTGGCGCGCGCCCTGCAGGATGCGGAGGTCGATGCGGGAGATCGAGCCGCCATTCTGATGACAAATCAGTCGAAGTGGCTGATCTCGGCATATGCGGTTTTCTATTGCGGCGGCGTACTGGTTCCTCTCGATTACAAACTCACACCCGACGAACAGTTGCAACTGCTGGAACATTCCAAAGCAAAAGTGCTGGTGGTGGAGTATCACTTGTGGCGGGCGATCCAGCACTCCCCGGCATTTCCGACACGCAAGACAAAGCTGGTGTTGGTGACGGAAGCTCCTCTGAAGGCCGAACTTGGAGGAGGATTTCGTTGGGAAGATTTTAAGCGTAAGGGCTCTCCGGATTTTGTGATGCGGCAGCGGGAAGATGTCGCCTGCATCGTCTATTCTTCCGGAACCGGAGGCCGCCCGAAGGGGTGCGTGCTGACGCATGAGAATTATTTGGAGCAATGCCGGACGTTAACGGCATGGTATCCGTTCTGGCCGGGCGTGCGGTATTTGAGCATTCTGCCGACCAATCACGCCATCGATTTCATGGTTGGATTTATCGGGCCGTTTGTATGCGGGGCTTGTGTGGTGCACTTGCGAACGCTGCGTCCAGAATTCGTCAGGGATGCTTTCGTTCGATATCGGATTACTTACGTATCGCTGGTACCGATGATCGTGAAGAATCTGGAGCGAGGACTCCGGGCGAAGTTCGACGAATTGCCCTCGTGGAAACGGGCAATCCTGAACCGGATGATTTCGCTCAACAAATTGTTCACCAGAACCCGGCCGCGTGTGTGGTTGAGCCGTAGATTGCTGCCGCAAGTGCATCAGGCATTCGGCGGAGAGCTGCTGACGCTAATCACGGGCGGCGCGTTCATGGAACCTTCGACGATGCAGTTCTTTTACGATCTGGGGATTCCGGTGGTAAACGGCTACGGGCTTACGGAGGCTGGCACGGCGCTGACGTTGAATGATCTGAAGCCATTTCGTGCGGATACCGTCGGCAAGCCGCTGCCGGGAGTGGAACTGCGGGTACTCAGTCCAAACGAGGAAGGGATCGGCGAAGTTGCGGCGCGAAGCAAGACGGTGATGTCGCATTATCTGGACGATGCCGCGTTAACCGTGGAAACGATTGTCGATGGATGGCTGCTGACGGGCGACTTGGGGCGTTTTGACAAAAGCGGGCATCTGCAGCTTTTCGGCCGGAAGAAGAACATGATTGTCACCGAGGGCGGGAAAAATATCTATCCGGAGGACATTGAAACTGTTTTCGACGGATTGCCGGTGAAAGAATACTGCGTGTTTGCCGGAAATTATGTATGGCCACAGAAAGAACTGGGACGGGAGATCCTGTTTATCGCACTGCGGATGGAGCAAAATCAACGCTTCGACAGCGCGTTGTTGCAGGAGATTGTGAGCCGCAATCGACGCCTGCCGGACTTCAAACGGATTGGCGGCTATGTGGTGTGGGAAAAAGATTTTCCCCGCACCGCGTCGATGAAGGTCAAGCGGC
>PLUJ01000166.1:0-4459 GCA_003165455.1 Acidobacteriaceae bacterium
TCTGCAACAGCATCTCGTTGGTTTTTAATCGGTCGCGATTGATGGCTTCCACATGCGTGGAATAGAAATACATTGGAAAAATACTGATCGCGAGAAGGACTCCTAGAATTAAGTAAAGAATGGGAATTCGGGTGAGGCCAGGGGACGGAGTGCGCGAACCGCTCCCGTTCTGAAGCTGAGTTGAGCTCTCTAGCGAAGTGGCGGCGGAAGTCACAAGTATCTGCAAGAAGTTTAATGGGGAAGGACTACCTTGAGGTCAAAAGCCTTGCGTGTGAACATTACGAAAGTGTCTTGATGAAGGATGGGAAAGCCGGTCGCAAGCAAAGACGCTGAAAAGATTAGCCTTACAGAGTGGATATTTCGCTTTTTCCGCTGCGAGTCATGAGTTGTAAGATCGCTTCGCGTGGATCTTTGTCATCGTACAGAATGGAATGGACCTGCTCGGTAATGGGCATTTCTACTCCGCGTTCTCGTGCCAAAGCAACGGCTGCTGTCGTTGTGGAAATCCCTTCCGCAACCATGCCGTGCATTGCGCGGAGAATCTCGGGAAGCTTGCGTCCGCGGCCCAGGCCAACCCCTACGCTGCGATTGCGAGATAATCCGCCGGTGCAGGTAAGAACCAAGTCTCCAAGGCCTGCCAGTCCGGACATAGTTTCCGCTTTGCCGCCGCACGCCTGCACAAGCCGAGTCATCTCGGCCAATCCGCGCGTAATGAGTGCGGCAATAGAATTGTGCCCCAAACCGAGGCCGTCGCAAATCCCGGCGGCGATCGCAATAATATTTTTCAGCGCCCCTCCGAGCTCGACACCAATGACGTCTTCGTTTGTATAAACACGAAATGTAGGGCCGCTGAATTCACGCTGTACGATGCGCGCCAGATCCGCATCCTCCGATGCGATTGTGATCGCGGTGGGATCGCCCCGGGCGGCTTCGAGCGCAAACGAGGGACCACTGAGAGCGCCGATCCGGGGCTCGAATCCGCTTGCGTTCGTCACCACCTGACGAATGACTGTGCTCATGCACATTTGAGAGTTGTTCTCGATGCCTTTGGTGGCGCTCACCAGCAGCATCTCCGGAATCAGATAGACATTCATCTGTTCGAAAAGGGAACGGCAGTGATGAGAAGGCATAGCGGTAATTACGATGTCGGCACCACTAAGTGCTTCCTGCAAGTTCGACGTCGGAATCACGGTGCCAGGAATGTTGCAGCCCGGAAGAAATCTGTCGTTGAGCCGCTGGCTTGAAATGGCTTCACAAATTTCATTGCTGTGGACCCACAGCCGGATACGGTGATTCTCCTTGCGTCCGAGAACGATCGAAAGAGCAGTCCCCCATGCGCCGGCTCCGATGATAGCGATCTGGCTCATGCTAACTTTGCGCCCAGTCGACGCTCTGTGCCCGCAAGCAGGCGTCGGATGTTTTCATGGTGCTTCGCGATGATGAGCAGGGAAGTTGAGGTCATACATCCCAGCGCGATAGGTGCCTCTCGCGGTATGTGTATCCAGTAAACCAGCGGGGGAAAGGAAACCACGGCAATAATCGAGGCAAGGGAAACGTAGCGGGAGACGATCACTATGACAAGAAAGACGATGACGGTGATGAACATGGCTCTGGGAGCTATCACTACGAAAGAACCGAGACCGGTGGCGACGCCCTTGCCGCCGCGGAACTTTAGCCATATAGGAAACAAATGCCCAAGAACTGCAAAGAGTGCAGCCAAGGATAATCCGATCTCGGATGCGAAAGTAGATGGCCGCTGACTGACGACGAAATGCGCTAGTGCGACGCCAGCAGCGCCTTTAAGCGCATCCAGGAGCAGCGTCAGGAGACCCAGAACCGGGGATTTTCGCGAGACATTCGTCGCTCCAATGTTGCCGCTGCCGCTCTGACGAACATCTTCGCCCCGAAAGATTCTTACCAGAACAAATCCGAATGGAATGGAACCTAACAGATAGCTCGCAACGGCGATGATAAAAAGGTCCGTCATGGAGAAAGTTCTCGATTAATCCAGCGCGTATGCCGCGAGTTTCGCATACCGGGAGCCCTCTTGCGATAAATGGCTCCGATAGAGAAAAAACCTGCGAGCCGTCATGGTACCGAACTCGGGAGGGGGAGCGGTGATCAATTTCGCTTGCAGTACCTCAAAACGTTGGTTCGACCGATCGCCTCTTTGCCGGCGCGGAGAACCGGACCCGCTTGAATTTCGTGCCCCTGAACTTTGTGCCCCTGAACTTCGTGCCAAGGTTAAATGCGGACTATATTCATGCGGCTCGCGAGGGATATTGAGCCCTGCCAGCCTCGCATCAATCGCCCCTGCCAGAGCAGCCAGGCTTGAACCTGCTTTTATTCCAATCCAAAATACTCGTGGCGCTCGGGAAGTAGGGAAAAATCCATAGCCTCGAAGAGTCATATCAAAGGCAGCTGCCGTCATCGCCTGCAAGGTGTTCTTGATTTCGTCGGTAGCTTCTTCAGTCTTCTCGCCAATAAATTTCAAAGTAATGTGCAGCGATTCGGAATTCACCCAACGCGCCCCCGGCGCAAACTCACGGACTCGATCGATAAATTCACCGATGGGTCTTCGCAGAGTGTCATCGATATCGAGGCCGACGAAAAGCCGCATATGAAAGAGGCTACCTTTTAACGGTGCGTTTAACGTGAACCACTGAAGCATTCAAACAGTTAGGCTGAAGGATGGTGGTTAAAGTTCTTACATCAATTTTCTTCGCACCATATCGAGCGCCAGGGTGGTTGCAAACCAGCGAATGCGCTTGCGGTCACCGGGAAAGTTGCGTTCGATCACTTCGGTGCCCCCGGCGCTGGCTAAAGCATGGAAAACGAGCCCGACTGGCTTGTTTGGTGTTCCCCCGCCGGGACCGGCCACACCAGTAATGCCGATTCCAAGTGTCGACTCACAACGATAGCGAATACCCTCGGCGAGAGCGGCCGCTACTTCACGGCTTACCGCTCCGTGACGTTCGATCATTTCCCCCGGAACACCCGCCAGTTCTGACTTAACCGCGTTGGCGTATACAATTGCGCCGCCGGCAAAGTATCGTGAACTGCCGCCCACCGATGTGATCCGCTCCCCGAGCAATCCTCCGGTGCAGGATTCCGCCACAGCCAGCGTGGCGTTGCGCATCTGTAACCAGTAGCCGACGATTTGCTCAAGCGATTGTCCTTCGCGTGAGTAAACCGCGTCATCGAGTTCTTCTTCCACCGCATCGGCGGCTTCGTCCACACGGGTCTGTGCCGCTTGCAATGTTTCAGCCCGCGACTTGAAATGGAGTTGAATCTCTCCAGCTCCCGCCAGAATTGTGGTTTGCACGTCGTTGAATCGCTTGTAGATTGGAGCCACTCTGGCATCCACCTGGGATTCACCCAGCATGGCCACCTTGAGAACGCGAGTTGCGAGAAAGGCGGTGGGTAGCTTGGCGCGCAGTCTTTCGCGGCAGGCTTCTTCGAAAAGAGCTTTTAGCTCATGTGGAGGACCGGGCAGAAGAATGACAATTCTTTCGCGCCCATCAAATTTTCCGCTAAGCCATTGTCCCGGTGCGGTTCCATTCGGGTTCGGTAAAACAACCGCCCCCTCAAGAACCTCCGCTTGCTTGGCATTGTTGGGTGACATTTTCCACCCTCGTGCGGCAAAGCGACGTTCGATTGCGGCCAGGATTTCCTCATCTCGATGCAAGGGCGCACCGAGCGCTTCCGATACGGCTTCGCGCGTGAGATCGTCTTCCGTAGGACCAAGTCCGCCGCTAAAGACGATGATGTCGGAGCGAAAGAGCGCGTGTTGAGAAGCAGCAACCAATCGAGCAAAGTCGTCGCCCACTACACTCTTGAAAATTACTTCAACCCCAAGTTGGTTGAGCTCCTCCGTGAGATAGAGAGAATTCGTATCCGTGCGGAAGGGCGTGAGCAACTCAGAACCAACCGCGATGATCTCGGCGTTCACGGTAGAAGTGTAAATGAAAACCGCGGCAGGCGCGGATCAGATCAAGCGCAAATCTGAGATGCTGGTGTGCTACTCCGGCAGCAACGCCAATCCCGGATTGTTCCATGACAGATGATGCCCCGCGTCCGTGGTCGCCAGAATCACGCTGCGTCCGGGCGCGAAGGCCAGTCCCACTAGTCCGTAGCCGGCGACTTCCAGGCTGGCGTTGCCTTCAGGCGTAATTTTCACGATACCGCGTTTGCCGGAGAGCGACGCGGCCACATACAGGTTGCCCAAGGCGTCAAAAGCCAACCCCTGCGGGCGTCCCAGGCCACGGAAGAATGAATGTACCGTCCCCTGCGGATCAATTCTGTGCACGCAGTCAAAGCTGGACGTGGTAGGTCCGGTCACAAACAAATCTCCCTGCGGGCCGAAAGCAAGGTGATACGCCGAAACGCTCGGCTCCAGCGTAGCGAAGACGAACACTTGCTGGTCGCGGCCAATCTTGAAGATGGTGCCGCTGCGGTC
>PLUJ01000166.1:4487-4866 GCA_003165455.1 Acidobacteriaceae bacterium
ACATCTGTCCTTGGCGATCGAAGGCGATAGCGGTTGCGTTCATCATTTCCGCGACGAAGGGCTTCACGGCGTAGTTAGTATCAATCTTAAAGATGGCGACCGGAACTTTTTGCCCGCGTGAACCTGAGAAAGTCGCGTAGATGTTGCCTTGACCGTCGAGCGCCGGATTGGTGACGGGGTGCAGATTCTCGGCGATGGGGACGGCCACCTTGACTGCATGCGCATTGCTGACATGCCCGTCGGCCGCAACCACCACAGCGCCCGAAGTCGCTCCCTCGGGAACGCGGGCGACCAGAAACGACTCCGCGCTGACCACGATCGCGCCTTCAACTTCGCCAAACTGCACCCGCGGACGCTGCCACTGCTGCGGGCGTAATCC
>PLUJ01000066.1 GCA_003165455.1 Acidobacteriaceae bacterium
CCTTTGATCGGGGCGCGGTATTCGAGCTCACACCTTCCGACGACGGTGTCTGGGCGGAAACAGTGCTTTACAGCTTCCAAGGTGGAAGCGACGGAGCCGGGCCCGTGGGCGCACTTGTTTTTGATCGCGAAGGCAACCTGTATGGCGCCACGTCCGGGGGGGGGAGCCACAACGCCGGGACTATTTTTGAGCTAATCCCCGGGCAGGGTGGCTGGGCTGAGAAGCTCCTTTACACGTTTACTGGTTCCGTCAGCGGGCCGGACGGTGACATTCCTGCCGGAGGGGTTGTGATAGAAGATGGCAAGCTGCTGGGCGCCACGGAGAGCGGTGGGGCGTATGGAGGGGGCGCCATCTTCGAGCTGTCTCGTGACGGCGACGGCTATCAGGAGAAGGTCGTTTTCAGCTTCGATGGGGGAGACGGCCTGCAGCCGAATGGCGATCTCACGCTGGGCCCCGGGGGAGCTTTTTATGGAGCGACCACATATGGGGGTAATCCGGCCTATTGCGGCGGGGCTGGGTGCGGGGTGATTTTCAGGATGGTTAAGCAAGTCGACGGGGCTTGGACGGAGGATGTGCTGCATCAAATGAACGCCCTTGAGGGGGTAAGCCCGGTTAGCCCGGTTAGCTTTGACTCGCATGGAAATCTCTACGCATCCGCTCAATCGGGGGGGGCGTACGCCATGGGGACTGTATTCATGCTTACCCCGGCTCCTACCGGCTTCTGGACCGCAACCCTGCTGCACGCATTCGACTTCGAGCAGCCCGCTGGGAAGGACGGCCGCAATCCGTATGCGGGAACACTTTTCGGCGATGGGAAGCTTTTCGGAACCACTTGCGCGGGTGGAATCTACGACGACGGCATCGTGTTTGAGATCACGCCGCCAAAGGCTGATTCGGTGGGTGTTGAGGCTACGAGTCTCGTCCGTGTCAGAAATGCTGAGTGACTTCAGGCGACGATGGAGGTTGGACCCGGAATCCGCGCTGCGGGAGGTGGAGAAGTGGACGGACAAGACGTTGCGGTAGAAGATGAGCGAATCGAAGGCGATCTCTTAGGGGTTCGTACCGTGATCCACGAACGCGATAGCGCTCTCAACAATACCTTGTTCGGCTTCGTGGTTTGGTTGCGGGTCAGTCGCGGAAAGCAGACTCTGACTCTACGATTCAACGGTACTATTCAGAGCCAGATGTTGTTGTCCAGTCCTGCATCTCTACTCCTCAGCTACACCCGTACGATGAGATGATCCTCGCAATGCAGTCACCCAGATTGCAGCTTGCAATCGGTTGCACGATGTCGAAGAGCGATTGGCGAGATGGCTTCTACTGAGTCACGACCGGGAATTTCTCCGCAGTGCAGACTGCATGGCGGAGCACGCAGTCTTGCGCTAACTCGTCTCCGCTCAAATTCCCTGCTAACAGGGAAAAATACAGGGAATTTGCGAGATTTTGCTCTCGAAAATGCGCGTTTCATTCTCTAACCTGCACATTTTGCTGAGGAAAGTGCCTCACTCAGCTGAAATCAGAACAGGGACCTATCAGGGAACTAACAGGTGCTAGTAGGGCATTTTAATCGGGTATCAGGGAATTATTGGAGAACGGGTTTTGCAGTGTGCGGAATCTGTGGAAAGCCGAACTGCTGCCGCTGCTCCGCCCAAGTGAGAGGAATATTTTTGTAGAGATTTTCGAACTTCAGCGTGAGCGGCTGACGGCCTTCCAGGATAGCCTCGATAATATCGGGTGCCAAGAAGGCGCAGCCGAAAACGTTTCTGACATAGCGTCGCGTGAGCCCTGTCTCTCGCGCCAGAGATTTCATATCATCTATCTTCCCCGCGAGAACCATCTCGTACCAGGCATGACTTCGCACAACCGCTTTTATCAGTGCGGGTCTTGGATGTCGAACCGGGAGGTTTGAATTCGGAGGGACCACCAGGTGAATCTCTCCACCAAACCGTTTCCGCTTGGCGTCGATGGTCAGACAAATCAGGCCGCTCCCATCCATTCCCGATCGCCTCACAACCGGTTCAAAAGCAGGAACGTGGCCATGATTTTCTAAGAGCTTCCGCAGATCGTCCGTCCGGATCATGAGCTGAATGCTGTTGTCCTGAATAATGACTTTCTGCAGGAAAGAAGCAAGCAGGTCTCTAAGGTCATCTGCGGGAAGCGAGGGCAACCTGACAGCCAGTTTCTTGGCAGCGGCTATCAGCGGCTGCAGCGTCTTCGGGCCTTCTCCTCCACCGCTCAGACCGTCGAATATCTCGGCGTCTGATCGAAGGAAGGCGGTCAGTCTCTCGGTAACCCGACTCTCGACTTCGTGCGCCGGCAACCGAACTGGTCTCTGAGAGACATCATCGGAGTCGTCCTTCGCGAGTTGGGAAACGTAATAACGATAACGCCGTCCGCGTTTGATTGTGAAAGAAGGAGTGAAGCGGTTCCCCTCCCCATCTTCGATCAGACCGGTTAAAAGACTTGAGGATTGATCCCGAGCACGCTTGCGGTGAGTCTGAAAATTGCTATCTAATTGGGCCTGGGCCTTGTCCCACAGCTCCCGCGGCACGATGCCGGGGTGCTCGCCCGGATACCAGTGTTCGCGGTGACGAATTTCACCGATGTAAAGACGATTGCGCAGCAGCAGGTAGAGATGACCACGGGCAAAGGCTGTTCGGCCAAGTATTACTCCGTTTTTTGTCACCCAGGTCTTCGTCTTGACGTCTTGACGTTTGAGCTGTCCCGCCAATTTTCGGACACAACCGAGCTTAAGATAAAGCTCAAAGATGCTGCAGACGAGAGCGGCTTCGGTGGGGTGAGGAACCAGCTTGCGGGCTTTGAGATCGTAACCCAGCGGAACTGGACCGCCCATCCATATCCCCTTCTTTTTCGAGGCGGCGATCTTATCCCGTATCCGTTCCCCAGTGACTTCCCTCTCGAATTGTGCGAAGGAAAGAAGGACATTGAGAGTCAGCCTACCCATCGACGTGCTGGTATTGAATTGTTGGGTCACGGAAACGAATGACACTCCTCGAGCATCCAAGGCTTCGACAATCTTCGCGAAGTCGGCAAGGCTGCGAGTGAGCCGGTCCACTTTGTAGACGACAACGACATGGACCTTCTTGGCCTGGATATCCTCCAGCAGACGTTTTAATCCCGGCCGCTCCATGGTTCCACCGGAATAGCCGCCGTCGTCGTAACGGGCAGGCAAAGCTTGCCACCCTTCATGCCGTTGGCTGAGGATGAATGCCTCGCCGGCTTCGCGTTGGGCATCCAGCGAGTTGAAGGATTGTTCGAGTCCCTCTTCCGAGGACTTTCGAGTGTAAATGGCACAGCGCAGGATCGGTTTTTGATCAGAAGTCATTGGATCTCCTTGGATCTGCTATTTTGCTCATTCTTGATTCCGAAGAATGCGGGGCCGGACCACCGAGTGCCGGTGATCAGACGGGCGATCTATGAAAGGTTCTGATATTTCGCGCCTTGGTATTCATAGCCATTGGCTTCGACATTCACCAGGTGTACTTCATCGCGCCACTGTCGAACCAGACGTGTTCCCGGTTTGAGGGACGGGACGGAAGCTATTGCTAGATCAGGATTTCTCTCAAATGCCTGACCCAGTTGACGAAGCCGACCCCTTGCCTCCCTGTTGATAGGCCCAAATGCCTGTTCCTGAATCCGATAAGCGAGGATTGGAACCATCAGTTCTCTGCGCAGTTTGGTGGGCGGGTCGGTGTTGAAAAGCTGCGCCCAAAGACGGCACAGCGCGATTTTATTTAGTGTCGGTAGTTGTGTAACAGCTGTCGCGGCGAGATTCGGCATAAATCCTCCCAGTCCGACATTGACGCTTCGTTTGGTGGAAACTTCAAGTCCAATCTGCTCGTGGCGACTCCATCCAGCGGTTTTGCGTGATTTTTCCGAACTTTGAGTCTCCCAGCTTCTTCGCAATCCCTGCGCCTTCGCGGTTGGAATCTAAGCGATCAACACCCCTTTTATCGAAACATATTGACGTGGCGCCGCAATTTTGGAAATGTTTACTTAGCAGTAGCGGGTTCCCTCCAGGCGCAGCCCCTTCCAAGCCTCGCACTCTCTACGCATAGCGCTTTGTCTTAAGTCAATGCTGAAGGGCATTTATGAAGAAGATTGGAAGACCCCGAAAAGATGGTCGAGAACCGATGTGGGTGCTGGAACGGATTGTTTTAGTGGTTTATGCCTACGGTCTCGCTCGGGACAGAGGCGAAAAATACAGTGTAGCCATTTACGAAGCCGTGAAATATATCCGCGAGAATGTTCCCGCAATGCGGATCTCGGAGACAGAAGTCAGACGGATCTTGGCGGCGTGGAGGCCCAAGCGCAGCCCGAGTTGCCTTGTTGTTCGTAAGTCACAGACTACGGAATGCCAGCGCCGGCTGCTGCGCGGTCGCAAGTTCAGTCGCTGTTACACCGTCTCGGTGGAACAGCGTCCTATTTATCCTCGTGCCAACGCAGCCAAAAAACTCACTCCGTCTACCTCTTCCCCCATGTCGCTCTGAGTGCTCGGAATTGTGACGCCAGAGGTTCTCCGGAAGTAATTTTTTGGACTCATTGTTAGCGCAAGATCTTCGAGCGTTTGTCGCAGAATTCTTTCTATGAAGATCTCTTCTCAAAACCTGCATTTCAATTCCCGAATTCCCAATCATCGGACCGGCAAAGAGCCAACGCTGCCAACCACCATCGTGCGCATGCCCATCGCGGAGCTGAAACGCGATCCTGAGAATGCCCGAGAGCACAGTGATCGCCAGATCAAGCAACTGGCGAAAAGCATTCGCGACTTTGGTTTCATCTGCCCCGTGATAATCGATGGATCGCAAGCCGTTCTTGGAGGTCATGCTCGCATCAAGGCTGCCGAGCACCTGGGCCTCAAGGAAGTACCCACCATTAGCATTCATCACCTTTCCGCATCACAGCGCCGCGCATTCATGATTGCCGACAACCGGCTTGCGGAGCAGGCATCCTGGAACAAGGAATTTCTTGCCAAACAACTGAAAGAGCTGCTCGAAGTGGACCTGGATTTCGATCTAGAAGCCACTGGCTTTGAAGTCGGTGAGATCGACATCTTAATCGAGAGTCTCACTCCGGCAATCGAAGGCAGAATCGATCCTGCCGACTCCCTGCCAGAAATCCAGGATGCGAAACCGGTCTCGAAAACCGGGGACCTGTGGTTGCTCCGTCGCCATCGAGTTCTCTGTGGGAACTCATTGAACGAAACCAGCTTTCGTCTGCTCGTGCAAAACCGCAAAGCGCAAATGGTTTTTGTGGACCCGCCTTACAACGTCCCGATTATTGGTCACGCAGCTGGCTTGGGAGCGATCCAGCACCGCGATTTTGCTATGGCGAGGGGTGAAATGAATCGCAGCGAATACACAGACTTTTTGTCGCAGAGCTTCGAGCTATTGTCCCGCCACAGC
>PLUJ01000070.1 GCA_003165455.1 Acidobacteriaceae bacterium
CAGTAGATGTGCTTTGCAGCGTGCCTTGCAGCTGGACCTGATCGGCCTGTGCCGACGCCGCATCTCCGCCCAACGATCCCCATGCTGGCGATACAGCTGCCAGGCTCAATAGAATCCCCGTACCAGCCCACACCAGTCCTAAAAACCAAGTCTTTGAGTTAGGAAAGCTCCGACTAAGTGAGTTTTGAAAGGGCACNNAGTTTGAATGAGTTTTGAAAGGGCACGGCTTTCAGCCGTGCCGTCAAACCGCGAAAGCACGCGGCTTTAGCCGCTGGGGCCGTCCCCTTCAGAGCATCCTGTCTCGCCCGCGAAGACTTAATCAGAGTTTCCTTAGCCATATCAAAATCGCATTCCGGATTGAAGTTAGATTGGACCTGTCTCCAAATGGGTTGCCAATAAAGGGCTTGCGGCGGAAAGACTCGAGATCGGTAACCGAAACTTTAGTAACTTCTTCGATTACCCCGCCTACATTTGTGAAGTCTCGTCAAAACTTCTAAAGAAAATAACTTTGTTGGTCCGGATTAGCTGTCCAGACCCTTACTTCTTTGGATACTTTTTGGCGATCTCGCGCTAATATGGTGTGGCATTATTTGTGTCTCATGGCTGCCATCGTTCCGCTATCACGCACCGCCTCTTCCAACCGTCGCAGCCGCGTCCGCCACAGAGCCCACATTCCAGCCTATGCAACTCTAGGGGCCGCTTCCGCAAGTGGGATGCTTGATCTCTACGAGGTTCTTGATATCAGTGAAAGCGGCGTGGCCCTCCAATGCTCGCTGCCGGTTGCGCTGGATCAAGTCATCGACTTGCGCCTCGATCTCGCTGAAGCGCCGGAGCTGATCGTCACCACCAGCCGTGCCGTGCGTTTGGATGCGGGCCGGGTCGCCTTTCATTTCCTCGATCTTTCAAACTCCGCCGCTCGTCAATTGAAGGACTGGTTATTCCTTAATACGCTTTCTGCCGCCGACGACGCACAGGCCGCCTCTTTGTCGCAGGAAAGTTTGCATAAGACTGCGCTGCCTCAAAACTACACCGACATTCTCGCTGCCACATCAGCCGTACAGCGGGAAGTTGAGGCGCTTGGCAGTGACTTACAGGCAATCCTCTCACTCCTGGCTTCGCGCTGCAGATCCCTGCTTCGTGCCACCGGAGCGGCCATTGCTCTCGAGGGAAAAGATCCCGGCTCCATGATCTGTCGCGCCAGTTCCGGCCCCGGCGCACCGCCTGTGGGACTGGCCATGCAGATCGGTTCTGGATTTTCCGGAGAATGTGTGCGCGATGGTAANNAGTAAGTTACTCCGCTGCGACGATACCGAAATTGACCCGCGCGTCGACATTCAGACTTGCCGTGCGCTTGGCATCCGCTCCATGCTCGCCGCCCCGCTCCGCATCGGTGAAAACACCATCGGTCTCCTCGAAGTGTTTTCCCAGAGGGCCCATGGCTTCACCGACGGCGATACTGCCGTATTGCAGCGCTTCGCCGAGATGATTCTGACCGCCTTCAATCGAACTTTGCGCGAGTATTCTCCTGTCCCAGAGCCTCCAGTCTCTGATCCGCAGTTCCCATCGCTACCCGGGAATGTACTTTTCGTGGATTCTCCGCGGGACAAGTCCGAAAAAAACGCACCCGTTTCTGACGATAATCCCGGCGGCGTCCGCCTGCCTCGCACTCATCTTTTGCTCCTGGTCGCGGCGGCTGCAACCATTGCGCTGGCGCTGGGATTCAGTCTTGCGCCGTGGATCCAGGATCAATTGCATTCGCGCCACATCGGCGAACCTAAGGTGCTGGCCTCCTCGACGCGTCCCACGGAAGCGACGGAGTCTTCCTCCACGCTGGGTTCCGATTCCGCGAATCTCGCGCAACTCCGCCAATTGGCTGCCCACGGGGACGCCTCCGCCGAAAATGCTCTCGGCCTCCTCTACATCGCAGGCGATGAAAAACAAAACGTCAAACCCGACGAAACCCTCGCTGCTCAATGGTTCATCAAGGCCGCTGAACACGGCAACGTCCCCGCGCAATCCAAATTAGGATCTCTTTATTGGAGTGGACGCGGCGTTCAAAAAGACGACAACCGAGCCTATTTCTGGACAGTGCTCGCCCGCGCGAACGGCAACGACGCCAGCCGCGTCCTCGCCCCCTTCATTGCCACCCGCCTCACATCCCCCCAGCGAGCCGCAATCGAACAAGAAGCCGAACAATGGCTCCTCGGCCGCGAATCGGCAAACAACTCTCACCAATAGCCGCGCCACCCTTGTCCTACCCTTTGCCCCTCTGTGACCCCTGTGTTTAATCCTTTGACTTTTCTCACCTCGCAGAAGGAAAGCAAACTCTCCCTCTCGCCGCGGATATAAAATAACCACTAAGAGGTTCTTCCGTGCCGTCCCTCCAAATCGTCCTCGATCGGCAAGTCCAGGAAGCCGATCCCAATCTCTACGAAACTCTCGGCAACAATCGCGTCCGCTGCTTCGCCTGCGGCCACTGTTGTCCCATTCCCGAAGGTCAGCTCGGAGTCTGCAAAGTCCGCTACAACCGCGCCGGTACCCTCTACGTTCCCTGGGGATACACCGCCGCCACCCAGTGCGATCCCGTCGAAAAAAAACCATTCTTCCACGCCCATCCCGGTGCTCTCGCCTACAGCTTCGGCATGATGGGCTGCGATCTTCATTGCGCCTACTGCCAGAACTGGGTAACCTCGCAAGCCCTGCGCGATCCCAACGCCGTATCGCCCATTCATAAAACTTCACCTGAAAACCTCGTTCGCGACGCCCTCCGCCAGCGCGCAAAAATCCTCGTCAGCACCTACAACGAACCCCTCATCACCAGCGAATGGGCGGTGGAAGTATTCAAAGCAGCCCGCGCTTCCGGACTCATCACCGGTTTCGTCTCCAACGGCAACGGCACGCCGCAGGTCCTCGAATACGTGCGTCCGCACCTCGATCTATATAAAGTCGATCTCAAAAGCTTCGACGACCGTCACTATCACGAACTCGGTGGACGCATCGCCCCCATCCTCGACAGTATCCGCCGCATTCACCAGATGGGCCTCTGGCTTGAAATCGTCACGCTCCTCATCCCCGGCTTCAATGACGATCCCGACGAACTTCGCCAACTCACGGAATTTATTTCCAACATCTCGCCGGACATTCCCTGGCACGTTACCGCTTTTCACGGCGACTATAAAATGCAAAACGATGTCGCACGAGACACGCGCCCAGACGATCTTCTTCAAGCCGTCGAGATCGGCCGCCAATCCGGCCTCCGCTACATCTATGCCGGAAATCTTCCCGGCCAGGTCGACCAGTGGGAAGACACCCGCTGCCCGCACTGCAACGAAACCTTGATCGAACGCTACGGCTACTTGATCAAGAAATATCGCCTCTCCCCTAACGGTAGCTGCCCGGCCTGCGCAACCGCCATCCCCGGTCGCTGGGCCACCAAGTTCCAACCCCAAATCACCTCGCATCCTTTCCTCGCCACGCTGATCACATGAGCGAATCCCAGGCCCTGTGCTCCTCCGTGCCCCTCTGTGTTTAAGATTTTGCCTTTGACCGTCCCACTCCCACCCCCACGCTGCATTAGAATCAACACTTAATCCGCCCATGCGAAAATTCCCACTCGCGTTTTTATTCCTTCTCCTACTCGCCGCCTGCTCTCCGCGCGACTTCCTCACCCGCCGCCTCGCCGCCGATTTAATCGCCGCTTCCGCTACCTTCCGCACCCCGCAGCAGTTTCTTCTGCGCACTGGAACCGTTTCCAACGACGATCACCTTTCTCCCGATTCCATCGCCTTGCAGCATCACGGATGGATTACCGCGTCCCACATCCCCTGTCCTCCATCCACGGAACCGCCCCCGTGCTGGGACCTCACCCTCACGCCTGCGGGAATCGATACATTGCAAACGCTACTCCCGCCCGCCGACACCCAAAATAAATCCTTCAACATCCTCGCCGCTCGACGAGAATTGGTGGCCGTCACCGGCATTTCGTCCCAGGGGACCACCGCCGAAGTTGAATTCACCTGGCGCTGGAATCCGCTCAACGAAATCGGCGCCGCCATCTATCACTCCGACCTGCGCTACCGCTCCACCGCCGCCTTCCGCCACTATGACGATGGATGGCGCATCGTCCGCGGCACCCCACATCCAGCCCAATCCCTCGACGATGCTCTCAAGAACGCCGAGCCGGTTCAATAAACCTCGACCCATCCGCTGATCGCAAACTCCCGACCTTTCCCTCCGTGCCACTCTGTGTAACTCCCGTGTTCCTCTGTGATAACGGTTTTGGTTCTCCGACCCTGGCGCGTCACCTTGCTTCTCCTGAACGCCGCAATGTATAAACCTCTATTCCCATCAACCTCATGAGACTCTCAAAGACTTGCTTACTCTCTATCGCCCTCCTGCTCTGCACCCTCCCCGCCATCTCCCAATCCAAACCCAAACTCACGCTCGACGAATTTTTCAACTCAGTGAGTTATCCCACAGTCGCGCTCTCCCCCGATGGCCATTCCGTCGTGATCGCCACCGAGCGCGCCGACTGGGACCAGCANNCCCGACGGCCGCTGGATCGCCTTCCTCTCCGAACGCAAGAGCCCCGCCGAAAAAGATGCCGACGACGGGAAGCGCGCAAAAAAACACCAGGCTGAAACTAAAAGGCACGACACGAATGACGATAAGAATAAAGAAAAAGCCGACGACAAATCCGACATCGCCCAGATCTATCTGATTTCCCCCTCCGGCGGCGAAGCCATCCCGCTCACCCAGGGCGAAGAGGAAGTCCACACATTTTCCTGGTCCGCCGACTCCCGCATTATCTACTTCGCCACCCGCAATCCCTGGACGACAACTCAAAAAGACGACTACAAAAAACACTGGAAAGATGTCATCCAATATCGCGCCGCCGAACGCGGCGACACTATCTTCTCCCTCGACGTCGCCGCCGCTCTCGCCCGCCACGCCGCCGCTCCCGCCCAAAACACCGCCGACCCCAATAAAGACAAAGACAAAGACTCCGACCTCACTCCCGGCGCAAACTCCATCGCAACCAGCCCCCTTCGCGTCGACAATCTCATTACCTCTCCCGACGGCACCAAGCTCGCATTCCTCAGCAACTCGATCAACCAGCGCCAGGAAAAATCCGAAGACTGCGAAATCTACGAACTAAGTGTGGCGCGGGCGCCCTCGACCGCCGGACCCACCGCTAATCAAGTCTCGCAGCCCCGCCAACTCACCCACAATCAAGCTCAGGAAGTCCAACTCCACTGGGCTCCCGACAGCCGCCACATCTTCTTCACCGTCGAACTCGGAGACGTCGCCGGCCCCTACCGCGATCTCCAACCGCACCTCTACTGGGTCGATAACTCAACTGGACAAGTCGACCAATGGAGCAAAGATTTCCCCGGACAAGTCACCGGCTACCGCATCTACAACTCGGGCGTGATCGCCGCCGCGCGCCTCGGCACTGAAGTCCAAATCTATTCCGCTCAAACTCCTTCAACCCCACTGCAAAAACTCGCCGGATTCGATGGCACTTACGAAAGCCTCTCCACCGGACCGCACACTCAGCGTGTCGCCTATGTCTACTCCTCACTCACCAGACCGGCAGAGGTTTATCTCGCCGAAAGCTCTGACCAACTTGCGAAAGCCCAGCCCATCACCAACTTCAACCATCTCTTCGCCGAACGCGATCTCCCGCAAGGCAAGCCCTACCGCTGGAAGGCCGACGACGGCACCACCATCGAAGGCATGTTGATCTACCCTCCCGGTATCGATCCAAACCATGCCCCAAAAAATCTTCCCATGTTCACCTTCATCCACGGCGGCCCCGCCGACGCCGATGGCAACCACTTCGAGGCCGATTGGTACGAATGGTCTCGCCTCGCCGCCACCAACGGATGGCTCGTCTTCGA
>PLUJ01000255.1:0-16257 GCA_003165455.1 Acidobacteriaceae bacterium
CTTTTTGCGGATTGCGCGATTCTTCGGCGGCCGTCGAGACCGAATCGAATCCGATGTAGGTAAAGAAAACGATGGCGCCTCCGGTGACGATTCCAGAGAAGCCAGAAGGCGCGAAGGGATGCCAGTTCGCGGGCTTCACCAGCATTCCGCCGACGACCAGGAAGGTCACGATGGCGCCGATTTTGACCATCACCATGACGTTATTGGTCTCTGCGGACTCCTTCACTCCGCGCACCAGCAGCAGCGTGAGAATAAATACAATGAGGAAGCCGGGGAGATTGAAATAAGCGCCCGTCCACTGACCGCCGGCCCAGACCGGACTGGCAAATTTTTCCGGCAAGTTGAGACCGAATACCGCCAGTTGGGCTTTCGTATAACCGGCAAAGCCAACCGCGACTGCGACGTTCGAAACTACATATTCGAGGATGAGGTCCCAGCCGATGATCCAGGCAAAAATTTC
Source organism: Acidobacteriaceae bacterium (assembly GCA_003165455.1). Taxonomy (GTDB): domain Bacteria; phylum Acidobacteriota; class Terriglobia; order Terriglobales; family Acidobacteriaceae; genus Sulfotelmatobacter. Next base: position 461 of record PLUJ01000255.1, read on the forward strand.
GCCGAGCGTGGCGTAGGAATACGTGTACGCGCTACCGGCGATGGGAATCATCGAAGCGAGTTCGGCATAGCAGAGACCCGCGAAGCTACAAGCGATTGCGACCAGCAAAAACGAAATCGCAATCGACGGCCCGGCGGGCGGGCGGCCATGCATGAGCGCTCCCGCCATGCTGCCGGTGCGCAGCAAATTCACGATTACGTCGAGAGCCTGCGCGTGCAGAATGGATGGGGCCTGGAAGTATTCGCCCGCGGCCGCGGTGCCCGTGAGGATGAAAATTCCCGAGCCGATGATGGCGCCGATACCCAGCGCCGTCAGGGACCACGGACCCAGCGTTTTTTGCAGTCGCTGGCCCGGAGCCTCGGATTCGGCGATCAGCTTGTCAATCGACTTGCAACAGAAAAGCTGATTCTCGGAAGTTCGCACGGTGCCGGTAGGTTCCGTGGATGGCTGTGACAATTGGTAGTTGTCTCCTCACCGCGAATTGGGCGTGGCCCGTCGCGCGACATCGCCGTTCCAGCGAATACTCGACGAATCGACGGTCCACGCCCGCATTGCCTACCCGGCCTTACCGCTTCGACTGGCCGCGAGCCAACTTCTTCACCTTGCGCTTCTTCGAGCCGCGTGCGTAATCGCGAGGCTTCTTGGGCTTCTCGGCCTTCGCCTTTTTGCGAGCGGTCCGTTTTGATTTCTTGCGTTCTTCTTTAGTCAATTCTGCTGTATTTGCCATGAATGCTTTCTTGAAGCCTATTTTTGTAATTTGGTAATTGAGTAATTCTAGGTAATCCGAAACCTGAAACACGATCCTTAAATTAGCAAATTGCCCAATTACAAAATTACCAAATGATTCCTAAGCGCGTTCCAGTTGCGCGTACTTCTCGACCAGCTTCTTCAACCCGAAGCGAGGAAATTGTACAGTAATCTTGGCTTCTTCGCCTTCTCCTTCTCGCTGGTACACCGTTCCTTCGCCGTATTTTGGATGTCGAACCTTCTGTCCAGGGCGGAATCCGCGCTTGCCCGTGGGTTCTTCCAGAGGAACCTTCGGAACGGTAAACTTTTTTCCCCGGCTGGCGAAAAACTCCGCAATGTTCTCGATAGAGTTGTAAGGTTTTGCCGGAGCGGTAGTCTTAGTCCGGTTTTCAGCGGCTTTTCCTCGGTTCCAGTTCGCGCTTTGATCCTCATCTTCGTAAGAGTAGTGAGATTGCCCGGGGTCGTCGTGGACTGCGCCACGAGCTGCCGGCCGCGCGTATGTACCCGTTCCCGCATAGGCTCTTCCCGCGTTCATCGTACGCCGGGTTCCCAGTTCTTCAATCAGCGGAGCCGGAACTTCCTCCAGAAACCTCGACGGGACGCTGGCTTCCGGCAAATCCGTGCCGTATCTTCTACGGTACACCGCGCGGGTCAGGATAAGCTGATCCATCGCTCGCGTCATTCCGACATAACAAAGGCGGCGCTCCTCTTCAACCTCCTCCGGCTGCAGCATGGTGCGGGAGTGCGGGAACAGACCTTCTTCGAGGCCGCTAAGAAATACCAGCGGAAACTCCAATCCCTTGGCCGCATGCAGGCTCATTAACGTGATCTGCGATCGTTCATCGTAGTCGTCCACATCGCTGATGAGCGCGGCATGGTCCAAAAACTGATCCAGCGATTCGCCCCGGTCGCGCGAGTCCATTGCGGCATTCACTAATTCACGCAAGTTTTCGATTCGCGAAAAAGCTTCGGGAGTATCCTCGGTTTCGAGAATCTTGATGTAGCCGGTTCGGTCGATCAGGAATTTCAGAACGTCGGCAGTGCTCACCACCGGCGCTGGAAACGCGTCGCTCGCAGGATTCGATGCCCCTGTCAACACTTCGCGCGCGATGGCTTCGATTGCAGCCGCAGGTGCTTCTCCGCCACTCTCGCCGTTCGCGGCCTCTTCGTCCGTTCCGTTATAGGCGCCGCCGAAATGGAAGCCGGTATTTTCGAACTCGTCGGGCTCGAATGCAGCGGCGTCTCCGTCAGCCACTCCGTCGGGTTCTGATTCGGAAGGAGCCGTTGCAGCGCCCAAACCGGCATTTGGTTCCGGACCCTGTGCAAAGGTTCCCGACAGAATCGCCTGCGCATCGAGAATTAACTGCTGAAAACTCTTGAGCGCTGCGAGTGAACGCTGGGGCAACAACTGGCGGCGAATTGCCTCGCCCAGTGCGTCCCACAGCGACAACCCAGTCTCCAGCGCAAGCCGCTCGATGGTTTCAATCGTGCTTTTTCCGATGCCCCGCGTTGGCGTGTTGATCACACGCAGCAGCGAAATCGAGTCGGCTGGATTGTGAATCACTTTCAGATACGAGATCATGTCCTTGATCTCAGAGCGCTCGTAAAAGGAAAATCCGCCCACCACTTTGTATTTCAATCCGTATCGCCGCATCGCCTCTTCGAACAGCCGCGATTGTGAATTGGTGCGGTAAAGTACCGCCGCCCGAGGAGTTTCCCCACGCTGCGCGGCCTCGCGCATATATTTTGTGACGTGATCGGCGGCGAACAGCGCCTCGTTCTCGCCGTCGGGAGCCTCGTAGTAACCGATCTTCGTCCCACCCTGGCGTGACGTCCAAAGATTCTTGCCCTTACGGCGCACATTATTCGCAACTACCGACGAAGCCGCCTGCAGAATGTTCTGCGTCGAACGATAATTCTGTTCCAGCCGGATGATCTTCGCTTCAGGAAAGTCTTTTTCAAATTCAAGAATGTTGCGGATGTCGGCTCCGCGCCAGGAATAGATCGACTGATCTTCATCCCCCACCGCGCAAACGTTATGCCGCTCACCCGCGAGCATTCGCATCAATTCATACTGCGGGCGGTTCGTATCCTGATACTCGTCGATCAATAAATACTGAAAGCGGCGGTTGTAATATTCACGGACTTGCGAAGAAGTTTTTAGCAGCCGCGTGGCCTCCAGCAGCAAGTCGTCGAAATCCAGCGCGTTGGCCTTGCGGAGCTCTTTACGGTACTCCTCAAACAGATGCGCGATCTTTTCCGTCTTCTGATCCGCCGACTGCAAATACAGTTCCTGCGGATCGAGCATGTGATTCTTGGCCCACGAAATGCGCGAGAGCACGGTGCGCGGCGTGAGTTGCTTGTCGTCCAGTCCCAGCCTTCGCATGACGCCCTTCACCACCGACTGCATGTCGCTCTCATCGTAGATGACGAACTTTTTCGTATGGCCTGACGGTGGCTGGCCGGGGGTTGCGGAGGAAATTTGCAACGCCTCAATATCGCGCCGTAACACGCGCACGCAGAAGGAATGAAAAGTCGAAATAACCGGCTTCGCAATGCTCAGCCCGCCCACCAATTTCTCGACACGCTCGCCCATCTCGGCGGCGGCCTTGTTGGTGAAGGTCATCGCCAGAATGGATTCCGGCATTACGCCCTTGTGTTCGATTAAGTAGGCGATGCGGTAGGTGATAACACGCGTCTTGCCGCTACCCGCGCCCGCGAGGATGAGCACTGGCCCTTCGGTAGTTTCGACGGCCTCGCGCTGCTGCGGGTTGAGTTTATCCAGAAAAGACAATGCGGAAGTGGCTCCGGAGCTGATGATTTGATTTTACAGGAGGCGGCACAATGGATGATCGAGGATACGGCATCTACAAAAGTAACTTGTTTCAGAATCAGGGTTGCCTATACTGAAACTGTCGCAAGGTGCTGTTTTCCTGAATTTGATTGGCCCCGAAGTAATCGGGGCCATCGCTTTTTCTGTCTCTATTCCGCCTACACCCACGCCCCCATCAAATGCCCCAACCCTCCGCGCACCTTCAGCCCATCTGTGCGCCCACTGAAATAGCGCGCGTTAATCTGCTCCCCTTGCAGAAAGTCCGTTCGATGAAATCCCAGCTTCTTCAATTCGTCCTGCAAGCCTGCGGGACGGAAAAACAACCGAAACGGCTCCCCTGCCGCCGCAACGCGTCTCGATAGAGCATCCAGCGCCATCCTCTGTCCCAGATTCAGCAGGGATCGATCCACCGCAAAGTCGAAGACCACTCCGCTGCCCGAGGGCATATGCGCAACAAAACTAAGCGTATTCATGCAGGCATCGTGCGTGAGGTAAGGCGTAACCCCCAGCCAGGAAAAAAACGCAGGCTCCAGCAAATTAAATCCGCAATCCCGAAGCCCTTCATCAAGGGACCGCCGCTCGAAATCAACCGGAGCGAAGGTCAAAGATGGCGGCACTGGAATTTGCGCCGCTTGTAATTGCTCACGCTTCCAAGCCTGCGTGTCGGGATGGTCCACCTCGAACACTCGCAGGTCCGCGTACAAATTACGGTATGCAAAAGTGTCGAGCCCCGCTCCGAGCACCACGTACTGGCGAATGCCCTGAGCGACGGCCCGAGCCAGTTCGTCTTCGGCATAGCGGCTGCGCGCCACCATGAACGCGCGGAAGGCTCGTGAAAACAAATGCCGCTCTTTGGGATTGGATCGAAGCTCGTCAGCGGCCTCGCGGCCAATAATTCGAAGAGCCAGTGGGTCGTCCAGAACTTTAGGCTCGTCCAGAAGTTGATGAGCGGCCCTTCGCACTGCCACCCGATGCGCCGTGCTGCTGAACTTACCCTCTCGCATCCCCGTCCAGTTCAAAGTCCAGTTCAACCATGCATGGCCGCCCGTTCGGCTTTGCATTCTTTACAAGGGCAGATCTCTCGCAACAATTTCCAGGAGTAAATGCCGAGGTCATGTTCATCGTTCCACAGGAATCGAATCGCGTACTTTCCAATGGCTTCGGCTGAAACTGGTCGTGCCGCAGCTTTGAACATCGGAAGCATCCCCGGGGCCAATGTTGGCGGATCACCCGGTTTGCGACTGGTCTTATCGCGCTCTTCGTTGCACATCGCGCAAGGGCAGGCGTCCCGCAGGTAGACAAAATCGTAGTGGGAAACGTGACCATCCTTCCACTCGATATCCAGGCCGCTTCCCGTGGTCAGATTCACCTTCACAGACTTGGGGTCTGTGGCCGCCGTGGGCGTCTGAAGCGGACTTTGCATGGGTTCAGTATCGCACAGCGGCAAGAGCATCAAGATGCAGCTACTTGGTCGACGTCGCCGATGAAGCAGCCTTAGGACCGGTTACGAGTCCAACCGCCAACCCTCCAACCGCGCCGGCGATAAGACCCATGAGTGCCAGCAGCAAAGTACTTTCTATCAAAGTCGAATTTCCCTGCTTTGCCATAAAACCTCCATTACTCGGCCGCATTATTGAAGACTAGTTTACATTGGCCGGTTATCCGCAGCGAATTGTCGAGAAGCGCGGGAATCCTGTACAATACTTGTTTCCGTCAGAATCTCCGAGAGGATCTACGCAGTCATGGCCCAGCAATGTGATATCTGCGGTAAGAAGCCGCAATCAGGAAACCGCATCAGCCACGCTCACAATGTCACCAAGCGGCGCTGGAATGTAAACTTGCGCCCGGTGCATGCTCGAGTGGGCGCGACCACCAAACGCATGCGCGTCTGTACCTCGTGCATCCGCAGCGGCAAAGTAGTCAAGGCGTAGGGCCCTCCGCGTTCTTATCGGCAAGCTCAGCCTCGCGGTCCAACTCTCCTACTGCACTCCTAAAAGGTGAACATCGAAGATCAGGGTGGCATTCGGCGGGATTGATCCGTCTGGCGTTCCCTCGGTGCCGTACGCGAGGCTTGGAGGAATGCGGAGTTGCCGCTTGCCGCCAACCTTCATTCCCGCGACTCCTTCTTCCCACCCCTTAATGACCTCTCCGTTGCCAATCGTGAAATCGAATGGTTTGCCGGCATCGACGGAACTATCGAACTTTTTTCCGTTCGTAAGCCAGCCAGTGTAGTGAACGCGCACATGGCTGCCTTCTTTTGCCTCCTCGCCGTTGCCCACACGGATATCCCAGTACACCAATCCAGTATCCGTTCTCACTCCAGGCCCCGTTACCTTGGTGGGCGCGTTCGTATTAGGGACAGAAGACGTTCTGGTAGCGCTTTGCGCCGGGACAAACACCGCGGTTAGCACAAGAATGCAAGCCATCGTTGTAATTCTCACGATCATTCTGGACTTGATTGTTCTAAACCTGATCGTTTTAAACCTGATCATTGCAGGCTTGATCATTCCAAGCTCCTTAAAATCATCGATGGTACAAAGCGGCGCAAGGNNTTTGGGTAGCCGAGCCACTTCTACCGTGGAGCGCGCTGGTGGCGAAACCTTGAAGTATTTTCCATAAATTTCATTCATTGCGGCGAAATCGTTCATGTTCTTAAGGAATACCGTGGAGCGCACAACCTTCCCCAGCCCGCTCCCAGCGGCTTCCAAAATCTCCGAAAGGTTTTGCAGAACGCGTTCGGTTTGCGCCGCAACATCTCCCGAGATGACTTGCTGATTCGATGGATCGATCGCCACCTGCCCTGAAACGAAGACAAACCCGTTTGCCCGAACCGCCTGCGAATAAGGGCCAATCGCCTGGGGAGCGTCTTTGGTTGAGATAATATCGCGCATGTGCATCTCCGCTGTGATTAACGCAGATGAGAACATTAGAAGTCAAACCAAGCTGCCCGAAATAACCGCATGCCGGGACTTTTTCCGCAAAAAATCTGGCGCAACGCCCGCCGGGATTGCATCATCCAAACAGAAGGGAAGCGAAGGCATTGAGACCAGGGGTACGCTATGACTTCCGGCGAACAATCGAATCCACACAGCAATTCGCTCTATGCGACGCAAGTAACCAGCGAATCGGAAGACGAAGCTCGGAGGATCCGACGTTTGCAGGTCATGATCAACATGGTTTCATCGGTTATCTGCCAGGATCCCAGCCTCACCGTCGAAGAAGCTTCGGAACTCGCCGCAGGCGCCAAGCGCGCCGCCCTCGCGATGTTTCCCGACAAAGAACTCGCCTACGACCTTCTCTATAAGCCGCGCCTGCAACGCCTTATGCGCGAACGCTTTCGATTGCAATAGCACTACTCGTCGGCTACTGAATTTCGCAGGGTTCCCACTCCTTCTACGCTTACCTCGATCACATCCCCTGCCACGACAGGCCCAACGCCCGCCGGAGTGCCTGTGGCGATCAGATCACCCGGGAAAAGCGTCATAGCCTGCGCGATATGGCGGATCATCGTGTCGAGAGAGAAAATAAAGTCGCGCGTGCTGCCTTGCTGCCGAACTTCGCCATTAACCCGTGTCTCGACTCCAACCCCTGCCCACGGATCAAGTCCATCTGCAACGAAGGGGCCAACCGGACAAAAAGTATCGAAGCCCTTGGCGCGGCTCCATTGCCCGTCTTTATTTTGCAAATCACGTGCCGTTACATCGTTGACGCACGTATAGCCGAGAATATAGCCCTTGACATCTTCATCCGCCGCCGGTTGATGACACCTCTTTCCGATCACAACCCCCAGTTCGCCTTCGTAATCGACTCGTTGTGAGAGTTTCGGCCGCTTGACCACGCCACCATGTGGGAGCAATGCGGAAGGCGCTTTCAAAAATAGCAGCGGCTCCTTTGGAACCTCATGTCCCAATTCCGCCGCATGCTCGCGGTAGTTGCGTCCGATACAAACGATCTTCGAAGGCCGCACCGCCGGCAGTAGAGTGGCCTCTTCGAGCGCAATCCGCTCGATCCGCCGCGTTCGCAATTCCTCAACATCGCAGTCGCAGTCTTCCGGAGCTGCCAGAAGAACTCTAAGAATCGAATCCTTCCCGCCTACCGGCTCAACCAATCCATACTGGGCTTCCCCATTTAACACAAAGCGGCAATATCTCATGCAATCAGTCTAACCATGAGGGAAAGTCCTTCGCCAGAAGTTTTAACCGTCGGCGGAAACTGAAGTAGTCTGAATGGAATAATTAAGGGACTTTCTCGCTCGCTTCCGACGATCGAGCACTCTCATTCCCTCGCTGATCCACGGCCGAAACGGAGTAGAAATAAGTCTTTCCCGGCAAAACCCGCGTATCGCGAAATGCTGGCGCTTGCACCGGCTCTGAATTCAATTTCTCTGGCTCTCCTCCAGTCTCATGCCGGTAGATGTTGTACCCCTCCACGTCCGGATCTGTGACTGGATTCCAGATTAGGTCGACGAATGGAGCCTGCCCAAACCCCGAAAACACCGCCTGTAAACCAGAGGGAATCGCCGGGGGAAAAATGTCATGCGCGAATACCTTCACCTCGGGCGTATCGTCGCCCTCAACTTCCACTGCGGGCTTCCCCGGTATTTCGATGGCGCTGACCACCGTTCCCCGGTAGAAATATGTTTCCTCCCACTCGAATGTCTGATCGAGGAATGAGCGGACGCCGTCTCCGTCCTTTTGCACCATCGTTTCGGCACAATCCGTGGCGGGGACTTCGGCGATCTTTGCGAATTGCTTGCTGGAATCTGATCTGCGATAGATACGAAACAGATACTGGAGGTCCTTAATTTTCTCCGTGTCATGCGGACACTGCCACGTCACGAGCACGCCAGCTGCTTGCGCTTGCGCTCCAAATTGCGGAAACGGCGGCAGCGTAGGCACTAGAGGGACTTTTACCTGGTCCGAAATCCCCGCCGCCCGGCCCGCGGCATTCTGTACTTCTACCGCGTATACTGCGGAACTCATTGGGCTCTCGCGCTCAATGTTTGCGCTTAGCGTATCCGTGAAAGTTTCGCTGACTTTTTTTGTTTCAGTCTTTTTTTGCCTTTCAAAGTTTGCCGGCGGTGGCACAGATCCAACCACGGGCTCGCATTTTTTCAGGGCAGCCCCTAAGCTTCTGCAAATCTCCGTTTTTCCCAGATAACGTACACTCTGCCGATCGGTTGTCCGCGAAGGAAGGGACCAACTGAGAACCACCTTCTCTCCCTTCCGCGTGGCTCGCAAATCTGACGGAGGCTTCGGTAGCTCAAGCGACGGAGGCTCCGGAGGCCCTATCGAGGCGCATCCCGTCCAAACAGAGATGCTTACCATTATTAGCAACGTAGCTCGGAGAGTACTCATTCGCAGAGCAACAGAGTACACCACGAGTGTTTCTTTGTTTTGGGTATCAGATTCTGATGAATCAATGAAGCTTCAGTTCCGCGTTTATTCGATCAGCCCATCTCCCGATTGTGTTGTTCGATCAAGCACACTCGTTCCAGCAATCCTTTCGGTAGGGAGCAGGGAAACGTACGCTACCTTTACGGAGGAAAGCTTTCCAGCACGTCCTGGATCAAAGCGGCGGTTCCCGCCGAGATCTGAATCTCTGCATCAAGAAGTCCTGTGAAGGAACCTGTAGTCGGTACAAATCTGGCTAAACCATTGCCGTCGCTCTGCACACTCGTCTGCACAGAGCTTAGGATCGTCGGCACCCCGGTTTGCGTGCTGGAGGAATCTCCCACTACCATGCTGAGACCGGAGCCCGTCGGCCGCATCACGGTCGATTGGAAAACAACGCTCGCTGCCAGCACAGGGTTCGGCGGAGAAGAAGAATCAGTCACGCGGACTATTACCGGTTGAAAGGATTGCCCCGTGACAACCTGCACTCCTCCGGCTACTGCTTGAAGGTTCAGAAGGCTGGCCGCAACCGCATTCCCGTAAACGGTTTGGCATGGACTGTTGCCCGGCGCAACGCATGCCGTAAGTTGCACGTTGGCTGTGAAGTTGGTCAGCGTAAGCGTCACAGTGGCGTAGCCCGCGCTGTTTGTCACAGCTGCCGCCGAGCTTAACGAACCGGAGCCCTGTGCAATCGTAAAGTTTACCGTTACCCCGTTTTCCGCGATTCCGTTGCTCACCACACGAGCCGTGATTGGCACGCTGACGGTTGCCCCTTGAGCAACCCAAAGATACGGAGTTGTTACTCCAATCTGGCTGGACGAAGTGGTCGCGAATAAAGTGCCTGAGACTGACTGCGCGGGGTTGTAAACTCCCGGTGCGACTGCGGCGGTGATGCTCGCGACTCCCGCCGCCACCGGAGTAACCCAAGTGGAAGCGTTTCCGCTTTCATCAGTGACCACCGAACAAGAGGACGCGCCCCCGCAGGAAGACATCGCTGTGCCGTTTGCAGCGGTCCACCCTACTGTTGCGCCCGAGACCGGCGTAACTCCATCTGCAGCGACTACCCGTACACTAACGGGATTGGTAGCTTGCGTCCCCACCGGCGTAGGAGGATTCGCGCCCTGCAACAACAGAATTTTATCGGTGGCTGCGGCGCCGACTGTAAGCACACCTGTCATAGTTGAGAACGCGCCGCTGATTGGATCGGTAACGGTGAGAGTCTGCACTCCGTCGCTCTGTGGCGGGACCGTTACCAGCATCTGTGCTGTGGTGGTCGCTATCGTTGTTAGATCCACAACGCCAGCAGTGATGCTCAAACCAGGTGCAAAGCCGGTGCCTTGTAATACGACGGCTCCTCCACTCACCGGAACACGCTGGGGAGTAACTGAGTCGCCGTACAAAACATGGGCGTGGTATTGATAATCGGGCCGCCCATCGCCGCGCATATCGGAAACTCCCACAATGAAGCTGTTGGAGCTCAACACCTGAGTATCCAAACGGCTCATCGCAAACGTGTCGGAATTGAAAGCCGCGGGCGTAAAGGCTGGCGGAGCGGTGCCTTGCGGATCGCCAGACGTCCACACGCCAATCACCGGGTCGACCTTCGATTCACTCGGCACGCCAGCCTCGTCCAGGGCAGTTACAGCCACCGAAAAAGTGCGGTTCGCCTGAGCGGAAATCAAGAAGTACGCCACATCGCCGTAGCCGCTTAGCGAGCCAATCCAGTCTCCAGAGGCAGGGATCGCAGCCGGAGTTTCCCACGTTTCCGCAGCAGCCCAGGCAGGGACAGCCTGCGCGCTATCCGACATCTGAATGTTTTGTTCAAACTCTCCGCCTGCCGTGACCGTCACCGTGATCGGCTCAAAAGTTCCAGAGGGATCGACCTGCGCATAGTCGTAGGGCGGTACTCCTGCCGACCACACGGGATCCAGAGCCGCAATCGACAGTTGATATTGTGCAGTGCTCTCCCCGTTTGGAATCGGTAATCCACCAAGGTCGAAAACCCCCTCCAAAGTTTGATTGTCTGATCCAAATTCGCTGTAGGCCTGTCCCAAAGGATCCGTCAGGCCGGTTATCGGATTTCCAGCATTTCCCGTGAACAGGAATCCCGAAACCGATGATGCCGCATACCGGTCTGAAGGAAGATTGGTCGCAGGGTTAATCCACCGCGCAAACACATTTACGCCCTGCATCGGCTGGCCCTGGCTTCCAAGATGATTGGAAAAATATACCGAGCCATAAATGCGCGCCGCGGTTGGCGGAGGCGAAGCCACCGGATACAGCCTGGAAAGTGCGGCTGTATCATCCGCCGCAAGTTGGTACGGATTCGCATAGCAGACCGTGATCGGAATACAATTCACCGGATCGCTATAGTGCATCACCGGAAAGCCCGCATAGTCGTCCGGCGTGGGTGGAGGATCTCCCGTAATCACATTCAGGTTCAACTGTGACCAGCCCAGGCCTAGCACGCTTCCTAGAACGCGTACCAGTCGATATTCCACATCGGTGAGCTGTGACGACTGCAGAGCACATTGGCCGTTGATCACCACCAAAGCGTGTTGAAAGTTCGCCGCCGTACCAAAGTTGTCCACGCCTCCATAAACCGCGTTCCAAAAACACTGGGAAGCATCCCCAGCGCCCTCCCCAAGCAGAGCGTCGGTCACGGAGCCATCATAGTCATAGACGATTCCGACCGGAGTCTGCGTAGCGGATGGCGTAATATCCGCTGGAGCGGTCACCGTTCCACTGGAATTTACCGCGATGTTGCTTCCATTCACATCTTCCGCAAGCTCGCCCGAATCCGTCGCCACTATTGCCGCGGACGGAACAGACGTCCACTGCAGAAAAGAGTTGGCCACCAAAGCGTTCGCCGCCGAGTTCGACAGAATCGGGCTGAGATTACCCTGATCGGTGTAGTAACGAATCTGTCCCCCAGACCACGTCACAGGCTGTCCCATGGTCGAAGCGTTGAAATAGCTTGATCCTGCCACATACTCTGGTCCTCCGGCATGGGCCGCCACCATGTACCCGAGAACCACAATGGCCAGCAAGGCCGCTCGAACCGAACTTGAAAGCAAACAACGAACCGAGCTTGAAAGCAAACAACGCAGCGAATCTAGAACTGAACTAAAAATGGCCGGTCCTTCATATTCTCTTATCGTCACGCCCGCCTCATTTCTCTGCAGTCGTTTGCTNNAGGTTCTTGACCGGCAAAGCGCCGGAGCCGAAGTTCGCCTCGGACACGGCCACCCCGCCATATCGATCAATGTTGAATCTTCCCTGCGGCCCCGCAACGGGGCTCGTGAACCCCAACTTACTGGGCGGAAATAAGAACAGCATCACTCGCTCGCCCACGCGATACCGTTCCCCCCTCGCCCACAGCCCAGCCCACTCATGAATCGTGAGATCCCCCGCTGCAACTCCGCGAATTGCTTGTTCCACCTGAAAGGTGATCGCGGTGGATCCATTACGTTCCCCGCTCGCCGGGTCAGATCGGTTCACGGAAGTCACACGTCCGGAGAAAATTAATCCCGCCGGACTCACGATCTGCGCTAACCCATGCCTCGGCGAAAAGACGGGATAAGGAGCCGGTGCCGTCGGGAAGCCAGGAGGTCGATACGGTTCGCCGAAGGCCAGACGGGGCGCCGTAAATGCCGGAGTCGCCATCGGCGAACCTTCCCCTGCCTGCGCGTCCGAGAACAGTTGTACAGCGAAGATAAGCAATACAGCGGCGAGCAGACGCCGGCCGAGACTACCGGTCATGGCAATCACCTGAATTGAATGTCTGCTCAGAGGGTTTTGGGAAACCGGATACAGCCTATCCCGCACGCGCGGAACTTCACGGTGACGGATGTCACAACCCAGCCTGTGAATTTCTTGGGAAGAATGTAGAAGCTAATCAGAAGACTCTTAGAAGAAGATATTTCACAGAGTAGCAGTAGAGAGCCCAAGGGAGATTACTGAGCCAGCGCGGTCAAAGACCTGAAACCTTCACCTGCCGCTTTCACCTTTGCTTGCAGCCCACCCCACGCCATCATTCGCCCGGCTCGCGTGCTCGCGCGCACTCAGGTTCGCGCCGGCCAGCAGCAGCATCCCCGTCAGGAACGCCCAAAACATCATGCTGACCGACAATGCGAACGGCCCATATACCTCGCCAAAATTCAGCCACGGCAACGCCAGAATGTATCCGTATTTCAACGCCTCGGAGAGCAGCCCCGTGATCACCGCAGTCGGCAGCACCGCCCGCGCCGGAACTTTCCCATTCGGCAGCAGCCAATAAATAAGAAAGAAGACCGCAATGCTGGTGGCGATGGCGAACAGCTTCATCATCACAAATCCCACCAGCCGTATAAATCCCGTGCCATGCCCGCGCAGCAGAAACTCCAGCAACGCCACGTTTCCTGCCGTCATAGCCACCGAGAGCAATGTCAGCACACCGCAGCTAAAAGCCAGTCCAAGCGACACCGCCTGGTTGCCCAGGTAGGATCGATTATTTGGAAACCGCCAAATTCGGTTCAGCGCAACCTCCAGCGGCAGAAACACGCCGGAAGAAGTCACCAGCAAAATCAGCAACGACACCAACTGCACGCGATGCCGCGTATCCACCATGGCATTCAAATTCCGAATCACGAATTCCTGTCCTGCCGGCAAATAATCCCGCAGCAACTCCACCACCACGTCATACATCACCCGCGAGTGAAACACTCGCCGGATCAACGTCATCAACAGCACGACGAACGGGAAGAACGACAGGATCGCATTCGCCGCCACCGAGAATGCAAATGTGTGCACCTCGGTACGGAGCAGGTACCGCGTCGTCGACGCAATTACTCCCGCCGGCCGCTTCCGCCGCGCCGGCAGTCGAACGCCCGCGTCGATTTCCTCGGATGGAGCCACCGTCTCTATATTCTGTTCAAGCACAAGGATTCTGATCCAGCACGCGTCCTCTAACCGAGGGCAGCGTCGCCCAATCCTACCAAGGGTCCGGCCGTTCTTGTCGTTACCTCCGCCCTAAACCAAAGTTTACGCCGCGCAACCGTTATCCCCCACACTGCCAAAACCCTCCAACCCAACCCTCCAACCATGACTGTCGGCTGTTCTCACCTTGCCTTCTAATTCTTCTTGTCAAACCGTGGGCCAGTGCTTATTATGCGAGTGCTCATTGACCGGTGCATGCCGGAATGAGTTGTTAAGGCAGGTTGACGTCTTGAGCAGTGCCGTAGAATCCAGCATCGGTGGGTCAAGGCTCCGAAAGTTCGCGCCGCATTTTCTTCATGCCGCGTTAACCGAGGAGTCTTTTTGCATTGGGGCCACTTCTTCGGCACGAACAGTCGCAACCAAGTTCCACCGAATTTCTTGAAGGGGGCGTCTCGGGCAGCCGGGGCAACGTACGAGGAAATCCGGGGAATAATTCTGAGGGGTCAGCGAAAGGAGTTATTCAGTGAGAGAAAAGGGAACAGTCAAGTGGTTCAACGGGGCGAAGGGATATGGCTTCATCCAGCGCTCCACGGGCGAGGACGTCTTCGTGCATTTCTCCGCCATCCAGGAGAATGGTTACCGGTCCCTCAATGAGGGCGAGACCGTGGAGTTCGATTTGCTGAAGGGCCCCAAAGGCTTTCAGGCGGGCAACGTCGTCCGCGGATAACGCAATCGATGCCGATTGCCACCCTCCCGCTTCGCACGGGAGGGTTTTCTGTTTTACGTTGTCTACGCGGAGGCTGCCTAATCAATGGCAGATGATGTGGTGGCAGATTGTGTGGCGCGGGCGCCCTCGCCCGCGTACTGCCCGCATCAAGGTTCAAATCGCCAACGCACCCAAGTTCGTATCAGCAACGCATCAAGGTTCGTATCGCCAACGCACCCAAGTTCGCATCGGCACGCAACAAGGTTCAAATCGGCAACGCATTAAGGTTCGTATCGCCAACGCACCCAAGTTCGTATCAGCAACGCATCAAGCTTCGTATCAGGGCACCGCTTCAGCGGTGCCGCAGAAGACATTAAATAGATTTCGCCTTTAGGCGCTGCGGGTGGCCCGCGCTTTTGACCTCGCTGGCACCACCACCAAACAGGGCAGCCACTTTTCCGGAACGGGAAAACAAGAGAGATGGACAGCAGGGCCGCCCGCCGCGCGGGCTTCGGGTGGCTGGATCGCCGCTTTCTAAATCGCAACAATGTTCCACGTGGAACATTTTAAATCGCACAGTTTCCTGGGGCGCAAGTGATTGATTCTGCGTAGCGCGATTCGAGCAGGTGATATGGATGCAATGAGTTAGGCCGTGGCAACAACGTCTACTTTCGAGGGGGCGGGAGGGTGTGCCGGATTGGGGTCTAAAGTAGACATGGCTGGAGAGGCGAGTACTTTTTATAGTACGTGCACTTTTGGCAGAAGTGACGCCGAAAGTATGGGGGTCAGTCCCGTCTGTCCCGTTCGCTTTGCCGTTCAGCACACTCGCTTGCAAAATGCCCGCTGACTTGCACCTGTGTGCATCATCCGACGGCTTTCAGTGCTTCCCCTACGCCGAAGACGGCACCCACCGCCGCGAGAACATCACCGACTGGGCCCTCGAACAATTCCGCGCCCACTACCATGACCCTCCATCGCCAAGTGGGACATCTGCCACTACATCTATGCCGTCCTGCACCACCCCGAGTACCGCGAGCGCTACGCCGCCAATCTCCGCCGCGAACTCCCTCGCATTCCGTTTGCTTGTCATCCTGAGGCAGCGGAGTCCTCGGCTTCTCCGAGGACTCCCAACGAAGGACCTATGCAACTCGCCGGCAGCACCGATGCCGCCGACAAATCCATAGGTCCTTCGGCCCGCAAA
>PLUJ01000255.1:16285-24658 GCA_003165455.1 Acidobacteriaceae bacterium
TCATCTACAACCAATTCCTGACCCTGAGCGGAATCCCGAAGGAAACCTACGACTACCGTCTCGGCAACCGCTCCGCCCTTGAATGGGTCATCGATCAATACCAAGTCTCCACCGACAAGCGTAGCGGCATCGTCAACGACCCAAACCGGGAAGACGATAAAGAATATATTTTGCGATTGATCGGCCAGGTGATCATGGTCAGCTTGGAAACTGTAAAGATCGTGAACTCCCTCCCGAGCATAATGTGCCATGATGCCGTCTAGCGAGATTGCGAGGACGGACGACTGAAGCGGCCCTCTTCTCATACAAACCGCACTTCGCCATTTCCCACACCCACCCTGTGACATCCAACCTTGACCGCACAAAATAATTCAGTAATCATCAACGGAGCCGGACGATCTGCTCGCTGACTGCCCGACGCGTAAGTCCTTTGCTTGCGGATTTTTTGAGCTAAGTCCTCTACATCGCTGACTTTAAGAGGATTTTTTTGCTAACCCGAGGATTCTAAAGATTCGCATAAAAAAAACGATCAGACAGTGCACCGAACGCAGTGCATATCCAAATCTAAAATCGGCAAAAAACGGCGTTTATGAGCATTTTGGAGGATTCTAGAACGGGGAATCACCGCACCTCGACCGACACTAAATCCCCATCCACAATGCCGCCGGGCTTGTAGTTCACCGATACTCTGCGATCGTTCCACTGACAGGAGAATGTGTCGGCGCCGATCACCAGCAGGGATTTATAGTCGGCAGTCCGCAGCTTCAGAATGGCTTCTCCCGAGGACACGGTAAGCACCGCGACCGGCGGCTGCGAGCAATCCACCGCCACCAGCCGGCCTTCCACAAACTTTGCCGAGCGCTTATCCGCGGCGGTCGGTTTGTTTTTTTCTTCCGCGGCGCGCTTGGCGGCGTCCTGCTCGAGCACGTCAAACGGCGAAGGTTGCGGCGACAATTTCGGACCCGTCAACTCCGCCGACAAGCCATATTTCTGTTCACTGGCCAGTCGGCTCAGCTGGTCTTTGGCTTCCGCCGCAACCTCCGGATTGCTGCTTGTCTTCAGGCGGTCCAGCAGGCTGCGCGCGGCGATCCACTTCTTGTCGCCAACATAAATCTCGGCGAGATGGTAAACGTACTCCTGGTTGCGCGGACTCAAGTTAAGGGCCGCGCGCTCGGCCTGCATGGCCGCCACCGATCCCCCGCCCACCATGCGCGCCTTGGCCAGCAGATCGTAGGCGTCGGCAAACTCGGGATACCAGTCGAGCACGGCGCGCAGGTCTTGCATCATGTTCGGCAAGCCCTGTATGTCGTAATGCTTTGCTTTGGCGATGCGGTATTTCAAAACGGCGGCGTAGTAGCGGATCCATATGTCGCGCGGATTCAGCGTGGCGGCATCGTTCAACTCATCGGTCGCGGCGTCAAACTCGGAGCGTTGCAGATGGTCCCAGGCGAGCACGCGATGCGCGATCTCATTGCCCGTAGCCGCCACCAGAAGCGTGTTTTCGTCCTCGGTCGGACTCTTCTGTGGCTTCGGAACTTTTTTAGCGGAAGCAGCCGTGTCAGGAGGATCGGCGAGCTCCTCCAAGTCTCGTAAAGCCGCGTCACGCCGCTCCGGAATCCTCATCTTCACGTCATCGCCGATCGCTCGTCCATCAGCGGCGCTGATCGGCTTGCTCGTGATTGCGCTATCGTTCGGCGCCACTGGAACCGGGAATTGATAGGGCTGCGCAGAATTCGACTGCGAAGGATTGGACTGAGATGGATTTCCGCCTGTACCCGACTGTTTTGACGCGTCGAGCGCCAGGAACAGCGGCGTCAGCGAATGGAAGTAATCCTTCACCGCCTGATCGAACTGTGCCGGCGTCACGCCGTAAGCTTTCTGCACCGCTTCAAGCACCGGGACATGCTGGTTCTCGACCAGATCGAAATATGTGCCCGTCTCTGGCAGCTTTTTTTCGTGGATCAAGTAATGGACCGTTATCCAGGACTGCGCGTAAAACAGCGTGTGATGCGTGCCTTCGTTGTATCCGGAAGTGTCATGCCGGATGGTCAACAGGTCGGGCAGCGCCAACCACACCTGCGCCCCCAGTATTTCTGTGAGTGACTTCGGAGGATTGCGCGCTTCCTGCTGATTCTCCAGCAGATCGGTGCTGAATACATTGCTCAGTTCCGGGTCGCCGCCGATTTCATACTGCTTGTTGTCGATGCGGATGGAACCGAAATATTCGGCCACGCCTTCGTCAAACCATCCCTCTACCGGAGGGTAGTTGAAGTTGAGCATCAGATGGGCGAAGTCGTGGGCCACGGCGCGCCAGGAATCTACTTCGAATAAATTCAGCACGATAAAATTCTGGTCTTCGCCGGGAACGAAGAATCCGGGAACACTGATTGGCTGGAGCTGTGCGGTATTGGACTGACTGCCCTGCGCCTTCTGCAGCGGCGCACTCTGGTAATAGTCCTTGTCGTTCTTGAAGGCGAGAATGGTGAGCGGCTCGGAATCGTTCAGCCGCTCCTTCATGAGCAGCGTGCCAAACACGGCGCGCATCTGCTCGAAACGTAGCGCCACTTCCTTACCNNACCCTTTTTCTCACCCGCGTCGGTGATGACGGTAAAGTGCGCGGAATGGATTTCAAGCCACGGAGACTTTTCTTCTGTGACCGCCGAGGACGGGGAATGCAAGGCAAGAAGCGCGGCCGCAAGCACTAAAGCCGGAATGAAATGACTGCGAGGCATGCGGATTCCGCCGGGAAACTGCACAACCGAAATGCTAACACGGCGGTCCTGAATTAAAGGTCCGGCTGCACAACCATCTTATGGTTGCCTACCGGGTATAGTCACGGCGCCTTGAGTCCTACAACCCGCGCGCCAGCCCAAACTTACGCCACGTGTTCGCCCGAGCTCTTGGCCGAGTCGATCCGGATCCGGCTTACCCGCGCCGTTTCCTGAATCAGATCTGCTTTGGCGTCGCTTTCTTCGCCTGCCATTACCGACCCTGCAGCCAGAGCAAACCGCAACGCATCCGCCTGATCTTCAAAATACAAAATGACTTGCCCGGACATAGATATTCTCCCGAATGCAAACAGATTTCCCGTGCGAGTGCAAAGATCAAGAGTGCAAAGATCAGATTGCAAAAATCAAGACCAGAACCCGAGACCGGATCCTTAACCATAACCATCAGGACCAAGGCCTGAGACTTTCAGACGAGTAGCGCGTCGCCGAGCGTGACGCGGCAAACTCTCCACGATTGTCGCGGAGATGCCTCTCCATCCAGAAGTGTCCTTCTTGGTTCCCGCGGAATAGTCAGTACAAAATGTGAGAGCGGACGTGAAATACGCTGGCAAAATCCTCAGTGTGTTTGCCGCGGACTTCGGAGAAATTGGTCGGGACGGGCAGATTTNNCGACCCCTCGCACCCCAAGCGAGTGCTCTACCAGGCTGAGCCACAAGCCAATGTTTACGCGGTTTTCCTTCAAATCTGAGTACTCGCTTAGGAGAAAGCCGATATGGGATTTTCCGAGTTCACCCGCGAACGTCAATACCTTTCGAACGTCTCACCCGCAACCCTTGAGTGGTACAAGCACAGCTTCAAATGGCTCCGCACAGAATCACCCTCACAAGATGACCTGAAAGACGCCGTGCTCCGTATGCGGGAGAAGGGGCTGAAGGCGACCGGCTGCAACTCGGCAATCCGGGCCATAAATACCTATCTGCATTGGTGCGACGTTGGCGCGGAAGTCAAATGCAGTCCGGCATGCAAACATCCGAAAATTGCACAGCTCAAAGAGCCTCAGCTTGTATTGCCCACGTTCACGGCGCAACAGATCCGGCAGCTCATTGCGTGGAAGCCCAAAGGGAAATATCAAAAGCGCCTCCGTCTTGTCCTTCTGTTCCTACTGGACACAGGCTGCCGCATAACAGAGGCGTTAACCTTGCGAGTTCGTGACGTGGACATGGACAACATGCTGGTGACGCTGGACGGCAAAGGGCGCAAGCAGCGGGTTGTCCCTTTCAGTTTCGAGCTGAGAAAGGCAATGTTCCGCTACATCGCGGAAGCCAAGAAGACGCTGGACTCATTGCTCTTTGCCAATCGCACGGGGACCAAGCTAGGCCGTCGAAACGTGCTCCGCGATGTGAAGATACTGTGTAAGCGGCTCGGGTTTAATCCTCCGGCGCGGACCTTGCACGCCTTCCGGCACACATTCGCCGTTCACTATTTGCGGAAGGGCGGCTCCGTGTTCCATCTGCAAAAGGTCCTCGGGCATTCAACTTTGGAGATGACGCGGCGGTATGCGAACCTGATGACGGAGGATTTACAGGGCGTCCATGAGCGGGTGAGTTTGCTATCCGCTCGATAGTTGGTGTCCGTCTTACGGGGTGCTATATTGATGCCGTCCATGCAGCCGACTGACGTTCAATCCCAACTGGAGCATTTACGGCAGCTTCTAGAAGTTCCTTTCTGGAAGCATTTGGATTTTTGGATTGTGCTTGTCATTGGGTGTGCCGGAGCATTTGTTTCCTTCTTAGCCTGGAAGCAAGCGGAGAAAGCAACTGAAGAGGCAAAGGAAGCGAAGGTCGCAGCTACCGAGGCCGGTCGGACTGTCAAGCTCCAGACTATGAGCATCGAGTTGACGGAAGTTGCTCAAAAGTTAGACCGGGTGCAGCCGGGAATAAAGTTCAACTCGGCAAAGGATCTTTTCAATGAAACATCCCGGCGTTTGCGTAGGGTAATGGCCCCCTTCGCAAAGCATGCTGAGTTGAGTACGACAATTGAGACTGTCCGCGACGCCTTACAATCAACTCAGGCATCGCTCAAGCAGGTGCGTCCAACAGATCCCGCGAAGGAAAGCGAAGCCCCCGACGCTGTTTATTATGGCATAGAGGATAATTTCGCAACCATCAACAACTGCGTAGCTGATTTGTTGGGCTTGGTTGAAAAAGAGTCATACGATTTCGGAGAAGATGATGCCGAGCAATGAGAACCCAGGGTTGTCCAACTACGCGGATGAACTGATGGAAGCAACTAAGGCGGGTAAGATTGAGTGGAAAACGGTCAATCCGACGACGTTTGTGTGGGAAACCGCATCACCCGGCGCGAGAGTTAGTTTGCAGCGCGTGGAGCGGGTTGTCCCGGTGACGACGATAGGTCCTAACGGTAGACCATCCATCACCCCACGAAGGGATGTATTTTTCCTGTTTCAGGTATTCGACCTAACAAGAATACCGACGAATGCCCCAATCGTAACAGCGGATAGTTCCGCCGACGCTCAATTAAACCAAAAATTTACGGCTCTGTTTGACCTGATAAAGAGTGGAATATCGGAAAAGATTCTAGAATTTTTGCAAAGCATTCTTCCTAAATAGTTCGGCCAGTTTTGGGTCCTAGACGGCCATTTCCCGCTCACTAGAGCCATTCCTAGCGCCTCACTACCGGGGATGGCACCGTCCTAGCACCTAAAACAACCCTTTCGCCTTTGTTTCGCTAATTCGGATTTATTCTTGTCTATGTAGATAAAACGGATTCGGCGGGCTATAAGGAAACCACTGGCAACATTTTTGACCGGCAGCCTTCTTTAGTCTCTTTGTCCCTTGCCATCTCGAACACCACACACCACTACGAAGAACGAAGTTCGTAGTAGTGTGGGTGAGTGGTCCAATCTTGTACGTCTGTACGGTTTCCTATACGTGCGTACAACATCCTCGGCAGTGATGGTGGGTCAGTTTGATTTCCACAGACGTTGGCGAAGGAAACGGTAGCCTTTCAACATATAAAGCCCTACCGTGAGGAAACACACTAGCAGTAGCAAGATGAACAGGCTGGCCATAAGCCAATCTGGCGCATTCGATTTCGAGAGAAAACCTATCGCAAAAAGCAGAAGGATCGCAATGCCGCCGCACTCAATAACTTTGCTTCCGCGATTCGCCTTAACCATTCTCCAGAAGGCAAGAGCATAGAATGCAAGTACTAACAATCCGCGCAGAAGGTTTTGCCAGTAGGGAGGCATTTGGGGCTAACTCGCTCTTTCTCCGAGCGCGTCCATCATAAGCCTTTTGTCAATTCATCCGCTAACCTGGACACCGGCGACACCCATGTCCGCCTGGACGCGCGCTCGCACCTTGGCTATCCACGTAGTCCCGCGCTCGATCTCCAGCGCGCACAATTTCTCTTGCAACTTCCGCACTGGCAAACGGAAATTGGCCTTGATGACTGCCTCCGCTGCCGCATCCTTGCCGTCTTTGTTTCCCTTGTTACCGCGCCGGGTCTGTAGTTTGACTGTCTCTGTAGATGGGTCGCCCGCAATACGCATACGGCAATCCGGGCCGCATGTGACTTCAAACGGTTGGCTTTCGAAGTCTCTCATTTTAAGGTTTTCCAGATAACTTCTCGATTCGTAAGGGTGTTGTGGATCTTGCAATCGGGTTCCCCAACAGCACGCCAGAAACGCTCCTAAGTCACCGCTGCCGCGCATTATGTTTTCGAGCGTCATGATGTCCCCGCCTTCCTTGGGACTGTGGTGCAACATGACAACCGATTCCGCGCCGCCTTTCAGCAGTGCAAAGATGCTATCCGCAAACGTCCGCGCATCCTGTGAGCTGCTTTCGTCGCCTTCCATGAATCTAATAGCCGTGTCCAGGACAACCACGCTACCGGGCAATGCCGGTTGCAACTCGGGCGCATTCAAGGTTAAGTGACCATCCGCGCTCAACGTGCGACAAAACAGCGTCTCACCCACATAATCCATAAGCCCGATTTTGCGGAGACGGTCTGTAAATGGACCGAGTGAAACCTCCGGGCATAAATACAAAACCCGGCTAGGCTTTTGCACCACGTCAAAATAATCNNCCGTGAGCAGTGCATGGACCACGTTTAGAGCTATCAGACTTTTTCTTTCACGCACTGGGGCGGCTATCGCGGTCACGCCTTCACACTGCAAAAAACCTTTGATTAGAAACGTGACGGGAGGCGCATTGAGCATGGCGTCCCGGTTGTGGAACAGCTCGCGCCAATCCGTGATTTTATTTTCTTCCGGCTTCCTGCCAATCGTGGCCGTTGCGGTTGGCTCCGGCACTGGATAGCGGCTGACGGATTGTGCAATGTGCTCCAAGTCTTCATACGGCACAGGGACCGCGCACATTGAANNTCGCCGGTACGAGAGTGACTAGCATTGCGTCATAGTCAAAGCCGCGATTGCGTAGCGTACCGGCAAAAGACGTGAGCGCGGCGTGGCGTCCCGCGCCTTCCGGGATTTTCTCCATTGGGCCATTGGTGACAGGCAGCCTATACGTCTGCAATGCCCGCACGTTGTCCGGCAGAGGCGCGAGTTTGTCCGGGTCACCGTGGAGACCTTGGTACAGCTCGCCGCTAACCGGATGCACGGAACCAACCGCCATTACGTAGCCGCCACTGCTTTTAATCTGCCCATTGCATCCGTGGACGCGGAAGTCTCCCACGTCATCAACCACTCCGGAAAAGTAGACCTGGACGCCGTAATCATCACGGCGGCCCGTTCGTACCGTGTACGTCTTTGGCAGATTCATGGCCCTGCAAAGGCGTGAGAATCCCTCAAAGTCCACTAGTCCGTGGTCAATGTCGAATACTGCAATGCCGCTCGCGCCGCAAGCGATTGCCACGTTAGCATCCGGCCACTTGGTCCACCATGCGCGGATCTGTCGAGGGTCAATGCTAGCGTCTTTGAATCCGTGGAGGGTTAAAGGCTTTTTGCCCTTGCACGGGAAGACGTACCATCCGCGCGCCGCGTGCTCTAGTGCGATGTCCAGAAAGTCACTCACGCGGTTACCCCATCACGGTGCCACAGCAACCGGGGATGTGGTTCTCCATTTACCGGCTCGGGAGCTACGTAGCAGCCAAGCACCGCGTTAGCGCGGCCCTTGCGTTGTCTCCCCTTGCTGTCCTCTTTGAACTCAGTCCAGCCATTGAATTGCGGGTTATGGCGAATCACGGCGCGGCAGTACAGTCCCTCAATCTGAGACGGCAACGTAAACCTTTTTTTCTGCCCTGTGCGCTTGGCTGTCTGTGCGCCGTAATTCAGAAAATCAAGAATTGAGAAGTGATGCAGCCGCTTCGCTAACCTTGACCGCATCGTCATTTCGGCAAGCGCGAATACTTCCGGCTGTGTTCTTGCGTGACGCAAGAGAGATTGCAGGACGCGATTCCTTGGATGANNCACCTGCAACCAAGTCCTTTATGAAGGGAAGGACATACGCGGATTGCTCGGGAGTCACTGTCCTGTGCCGCTTGCTGCGCTTTGTCGGCATGGACAGCTCGGGAGCGGGCGGCAGTTTAGCAATCTCCAGGCTAAGGGCGTTGCTCGCGTGGAGCACCATCCCTTTCTTTTTGCCGCCACGTGGACCTATCC
>PLUJ01000149.1 GCA_003165455.1 Acidobacteriaceae bacterium
TCGCCAGCACCGCCACCACATTGACCAAGAGGACGACATACACCAGCGGCAGTCCTGGAATCAGCACGATCGCACCCGCAGCCAGCGCGCACAGCGTAAGCACGCCATAGAAAGATCTGCCTTCGCTCATCGGCAGATTCAGGCTATGAGGCTTGCGCGCGACTTCGCCAAACGCATAGGCGGAAGAAGTAGAGATCGTGATTGCGGCGACAATGCCCGCCTCAACCATTCCAAGAGCGAACAGCGAAGCGCCAAAACGCCCGATGATGGGTTGAAGCGCCTGCGCAAATTCGGCGGCCTGAAAATTATCGGCACTCATCTTGTGAGCGAATAGGGGTGCGGTCGCCAGGATGGTTGCAACTGCTGCTGCGGACGCGAGAGCCGCGCCGAGCACAGTATCGATGCGTCCAAACCGAATGTCCTTGGTGGTCATCCCCTTGTCCACGGTTGCGCTCTGCTGAAAGAAAAGCATCCAGGGGGTGANNGCGTGTCCTTGTTGAAGCCGGGCAAGGGATGCCACGTTATAAGTGAATGTCCAACGCTGTGCCAATGCGGATGGGTCATGAACGCGACTGGAATAAAGATCAGATTAAAGGCTGCGGCGGCTAGCGTGATCCGTTCCCACGTCCAATAGCGATGGCTCATGAGTGCCGCATAGAGAATGACAAGCGCAATCAGAATCGCCACCCAAGGCCGGACTCCGAAGAATCCCAGACCCGCGCGGACCGCGATGAATTCCGTGATAAGCGTGAGGAAGTTGCCAATGCCCAGGTCGATCATGGAGAACCATCCCCAGAAAGGCCCGAAGCGGTCGAAGATAAGTTCCGCATGTCCGCGATGCGTGGCGGCGCCCAGGCGGACCGTCATTTCCTGAACCACAATTGCCATGCAGAATGTCAGTACTACGAAGGGGAGAAAGAATCCAATGCCGAACTTGGCGCCCGTGGCCGCATAGGCCAGCATGCTGGGGCCGTCATTTTCTCCGAGCATGACAAGCACGCCGGGACCGGCCAACAGCCATAGCAAACGGGCTCCGGATGAAAAGCCGCGCCGGGCACGCGCTTTGGAGACGCGGGCGCGGTCATGGGCACGGTCGACATCTTCGTGAGTGATGACAACTTCGGACTGGGCGACGGGCTTCACGTTGAAAGGGCTAAGGAATCGTCTTGCAGAACGTACAATGGTTCCTTCCCGGGCGGAGATTAGCGTAAGTATACACGAACGGCTAAACCATAGTTAATTAGTTATTTTGATTGGGCGAATGACAGAATTCGTTCAGATGGCAGACTTGGATGGAATTTAACTGGAGGAACGCGGCTCTGAGGTGGCGACCCAAACTCGCTCGGCGGCAGCGCGGCCCAGCGAGACTGTCCCAGCCGTTGTAGATAGCGTGAGAGTTTGATCATAGTTGCGCTCTATGATCCGCAACTTTGCTCCGGGACGGATACCGCGAGCTTCAAGAAATTCCAGAAGCCGCCGGTCGCGCTCATAAATGCCGCTCACGGAATAAGTGGTTACGGGCTGTGCGTCCGCAAGCAGCACCAACCCGCGTTCGCGGCGACTGCCCGGGCTCTCCATTTCACTCAGATTGCCGTGTGGGCAAATTCCTCCTTTGCCCAGCTTGGCAAGGAGTTTCGCTTCGAAATCCGGAGATACCGCATGCTCCAGCCGTTCCGCTTCATCGTGGACTTTGTACCACTCCATGCCGAAGAGTTCGGCCAGCATTCGTTCGATGAGATGATGACGAAGCGTGAGCTTGCGCGCGATTTTGCGTCCGGCGGCGGTGAGGCGAACATGGCCGTCTCCCTGAACGCGAACGAGCGCGTCCTTCTTCAGGCGGCGCACGGCCATGGTCACGGCGGGCGCGGACACTTTCAGCCAATCGGCAAGGCGCGNNTGAGATAGTCTTCTTTGGAGACAGTGATCATCTGGGAAGATTATACGACGGAGGTTAAGCGAGGTTAACTCCGGATTGGGCCAACTGTCGATTGCCAATTGTCGGGCGGGGATTGCCGATCTCGGATTGAAGTGACTTGACGCCTGAAGACTGATGGTAATTGGCAGTCGGCAATTGAAGCGCGATAATTGTTTCGCTTCGGTTTGACAGTTTTTGCCGCTCTCCCCTAACCTTGATCTCTCTTCTATGAAAGTTCTGGTTCTAGGCAATGGTGGACGCGAGCACGCGATGGTGTGGAAGCTGCGGCAGTCGGCGCGGATATCGCAGCTCTATTGCGCGCCGGGGAATGGCGGAATCGCGGACGAAGCGGAATGTCTGCCAGTCGATTTGAAAAGTATGGATGCGATTGTGGAACTAGGTGAGAGGCTTCTGCCGGATCTTACAGTGGTAGGTCCTGAATTGCCGCTGACCATGGGGGTAGTGGATGAATTTGTGCGGCGCGGATGGCCGGTGTTTGGTCCGACTAAGGCGGCGGCGCAACTGGAGGCGAGCAAAGGCTTCGCAAAGGAATTCATGCAGCGCCACCGCATTCCGACGGCGGCGTATGCAATCTGCGATTCCAGGGATGAGATTAACGACGCGCTTGGTCATTTTTCCGCTCCCGTGGTGGTGAAGGCGGACGGACTTGCCGCAGGCAAGGGCGTGGTGATCGCCGCGAGCAAGGAAGAAGCGGCGGGTGCTGCCGCTGACATGTTGAGCGGAAACATGGTTGGGGACGCGGGCATCAGAGTAGTGCTCGAAGAATATTTGGAAGGGGACGAACTCTCGTTTCTGGTATTGAGCGACGGAGAGCGGATTGCACCATTGGTCGCCGCACAAGATCACAAGCGCGTGGGGGACGGCGATACAGGTCCGAACACCGGGGGTATGGGTGCATACTCCACCCCAGCCATCATCGACGACCAAATGCGCGGTTGGTTGGTCAACCATATTGCGAAGCCTGTGGTCGGCGGAATGAAGGAAGAGGGCGCCGAATACAAGGGTTTACTTTACTGCGGCCTCATGATGACTGCGCGCGGTCCCATGGTGCTTGAGTTCAATTGCAGATTCGGCGATCCCGAGACGCAGCCGATTCTGGTGCGACTGGAGAGCGATCTGCTGGAGGCGCTCGAGGCGTCGATTCAGGGCCGCGTGAGCGATGGAGATTTCAAGTGGTCGAATGACGCGTCGGTGTGTGTGGTGATGGCTTCCGGCGGATATCCGGGCGCGTTCGAGACGGGGAAGAAAATCACCGGGCTGGATGCGGCCGGGGCGGTCGATGGTGTGAAAGTGTTTCACGCCGGCACCACAAAGCGCGACGGACAGTTCTACACAAGCGGCGGGCGGGTGCTGGGCGTGACTGCACGCGCGGCAGACTTGCGGAACGCTGTGGAACGCGCCTACGAGGCATGTGGCAAAATTAGTTTTGATGGAGCGTACTACCGCAGGGATATTGCGGCCCGAGCATTCAAGAAGGGTTAACGCGGCTACTACTTCGACTGCTATTTTTCTTATCATGCACGAAGCATCCTCGCGGCAACACACTCATCCAGCGCGGCAACACATAATAAGGAGAACGAATGAGCAAATTATTGGTTTCGATTGTGATGGGCAGCGATTCCGATCTGGAAATAATGCGCGAGGCGGGGAAGGCACTCGACGAATTCGGGATTGGTTATGAGATGGACGTAACCTCGGCTCACCGGTCGCCCGATCGGACCGCTGACTTCGCGCGCAAGGCTGCGGGGCGCGGGATTCAGGTGATCATCGCCGGCGCCGGCGGCGCAGCGCACCTTGCAGGAGTGATCGCTGCACACACCACGTTGCCGGTCATTGGAGTGCCCATTCCTTCGACGTCTTTGCAGGGGATGGATTCTTTGCTGGCGACGGTGCAAATGCCGGCTGGAATTCCGGTGGCTACAGTGGCCATTGGAAAGCCGGGCGCAACGAATGCTGGGATCCTGGCGGCGCAGATGATCGGATTGGGCGATGCTGCGGTTGCGAAGAAGCTTGAGAGTCATAAGGAGAAGTTGGCGCGGGGGGTGGAGGAGAAGTCGAAGAAGTTAAAGGCATCGATGGCGTAAAGACGAAGTTGCCTAGGTCTCTACAGCTTCAATCCTTTTAAATATTCGCGGAACGGCTCGCCGAGATCTTCGCGCTTCAGCGCGAACTCTACCGTGGCTTTTAGGAATCCGAGTTTGTCGCCGGTGTCGTGGCGGCGGCCTTCATAAACGTAGGCGTACATTTTTTCTTTTTGCAGCAGCAGGCGCATGCCATCGGTGAGTTGGAGTTCTCCCCCCGCTCCGGTGGGTGTTTCGGCAAGCGCGTCAAAAATTCCGGGAGTGAGAATATAGCGGCCGATAATGGCGAGATTGGAAGGCGCTTCTTCCAACTTGGGCTTCTCGATCATGTTCTTGATTTCGAACAATCGGTCGCCAAAGCGGCTGTCGACGGGCTTTACGTCGAGGACGCCGTAAGAAGAAATCATTTCTCCTTCCACAACCTGAGTGGCCAGCACCGAACATTGTTTCTCGTTGAACACCTCGACCATCTGCTTAAGGCATGGGACCTTTGCGTCGATAACATCGTCCGCCAGCAGTACCGCGAAAGCTTCGTGCCCCACCATCTCGCGGGCCATAAGGACGGCGTGACCGAGGCCGAGCGCCTCTTTCTGGCGAACGTATGCGACATAAATCATGTCTGAGATGGAGCGCACGATATTGAGCAGATCGGTCTTTCCCCGCTCTTCAAGCATCCGTTCCAGTTCGTAGCTAACGTCGAAATGATCTTCAATCGCTTGCTTCCCGCGGCCGGTGATGATCAGGATCTGGTTGCAGCCCGAGGCCATCGCCTCTTCCACCCCATATTGGATAATGGGCTTGTCAACCAATGGAAGCATTTCCTTCGGTTGAGCTTTGGTTGCCGGCAGAAAACGAGTGCCAAGACCGGCGGCGGGGAATACAGCTTTGCAGACTTTCATCTTCTTCATAGAGGCGGTCGTGGTTTGGTGGATGATGTCGATGACTGATGTTCAATGCTGATGTGCCGTGGCTCGGTCGATTAGCTGGGCCAAACTGATTTTACCTTATGACTATTTGGATGGCCCGCTAACGGATCGAAGCTCAGATGCATTTTCCATACTCGCCAGTTGCTCCAACACTGCGCGAAGCGCACGCAGTACTTCTTCCGCAGCGGTTGCTTTCAAAACGAATTTCAACATGCCGTCAGGCGTGAACTGCGCTCCGCGCTGGGACGATACGAACCGAGCTAATTGCTCTGGATCGACGGCGGCGTTCTGCTGGAACTTGAGAGTGACGGAATCGCGCTTGCGCTCGATGGCGTTAACGCCGACGCGCATGCATAGAAGTTTCAGCGAAGCGTAATCCAGCAGGTTGCGAACCGCCGACGGTGGCGGCCCATAGCGGTCCTGCAGTTCGCCGGCGACGTCACTGAGTTGCGATTCCGTCTCGACCCGTGCAACGCGCTTGTACATCTGCAACCGCTGGTTTTCTTCCGGAACATAATCGGCGGGAATACGAATGTTAAGGCCCAGATTCAGTTGGGTCTCGGCTTCATCCGGCGCAGCTTCGCCTTTCATTTCGCGAACGGCACGCTCGAGCATCTGCGTGTACAACTCGAACCCAATGGCCTCAATGTGCCCGCTCTGCTCGCCTCCCAGCATGTTTCCGGCGCCGCGAAGCTCCAAATCGAGAGCGGCAATTTTAAATCCTGCACCGAGGTCGGAAAATTCCTTCAGGGCCGCCAGTCGCCGTCGGGCGATCGGCGTCAGTTCAATTTCTGACGGTAGCAGGAGATAGGCATATGCGCGTCGATTCGATCGTCCGACACGGCCGCGCAGCTGATAAAGCTCGGAAAGTCCGAGCCGGTCGGCGCGATTGATGAGAATCGTGTTGCACAGCGGGATGTCGAGCCCATTTTCGATGATCGTAGTCGAGACCAGGATGTCGGCCTCGTGATGCATAAATTTGAACATCACTTTTTCGAGTTCGCCCTCCGACATTTGGCCGTGACCCACGATGATTCGCGATTTTGGAACGAGCACCTGAAGCTTTGCGGCGATCTCGAAAATCGTGTCCACGCGGTTATGAACAAAATAGATCTGCCCTCCGCGCTCCAATTCCTGTTCGATGGCGGATTGAATGAGCTTCTCGTCCCAACTGGCAACAACGGTCTGAATCGCCATGCGATCTTTGGGTGGAGTTTCGATCACGCTCATATCGCGAAGTCCGACGAGCGACATGTGTAGCGTGCGCGGAATGGGCGTGGCCGACATCGTGAGCACGTCCACCTGCTTGCGCATTTGCTTGATGCGCTCTTTGTGGCGCACGCCAAAACGTTGTTCTTCGTCGACGATCAGCAGCCCGAGGTCGGAGAACTGGATGTCCTTCGAAAGAATCCGGTGAGTGCCGATGAGAATGTCAATTTTTCCTTCTTCCGTTTTCTGCAGAATTTCTTTCTGCTGTTTCGGATTGCGAAAGCGACTGATCATCTCGATGGTGACGGGAAATGGCGCGAAGCGCTGTTTGAAAGTTTCAAAGTGCTGAAAGGCGAGCACCGTAGTCGGCGCAAGTACGGCTACTTGTTTGTTGTCATTGATCGCCTTGAACGCCGCGCGCATCGAGACTTCGGTCTTGCCATAGCCAACATCGCCGCAGAGCAGGCGATCCATGGGTTGCTCGGACTCCATATCGCGAATCACGTCTTTGATCGCCTGCGCCTGGTCTTCCGTCTCGTTGAATTCGAAAGCGTCTTCAAATTCGCGGAACCATTCATTCGCCGCCGGGAAGGCATGCCCAACGGCGGTTTTGCGCTCAGCGTAAAGTTTGAGAAGTTCGTCGGCCATATCTTTCATGGCCTTGCGCACGCGAGCCTTCGTCTTGGACCAGGACTGCGTGCCGAGATGACTGAGAACCGGCTTCGCACCTTCCGACGAACGATATTTCTGTACCAGATCGAGCCGCGTCAGTGGAACGTAAAGGCGCGCCGCATCCGCAAATTCGAGCAGCATGAATTCGGCCGGACCATCGCCGTGATTGATTTCTTTCAGCCCTTGATATTGCCCGATGCCGTGTTCGACGTGGACTACGTAATCGCCGACTTGCAGATCGCGGAAGTCGGAGAGGAACGCCGATACTTTAGATTTCGACCGTTGCGGCCTGGACGCGACCGCCTCCGATTCGTCGAATAAATCACGAGCGCCAAAAACCGCCAGATTCGCTTCCGGCAGCAAGACACCATCGGGAACATAAGCCGCAGCCAGCGTGGTGGTCAGTAGTTCGCCGGCAAAGTAGCTGGTCTCATCCGCATAGCTCTCGCCGCCGCGAGTGCGGGTTCCCAATCGGAAGGACACGTTGTATTCCGTAAATACATCCGCCAGCCGCTCGACCTCGCCGATGTTCGGTACCGCAAATAGCACGCGTTTGCCCTCGGCATTAAGCTTTTGTACTTCCTCGAGCATCGCCGGAATGGCGCCATGGAAGCGCGGCGACGGCTGCGTGAGAAATGAAACCTCTTCCCGATCGACACCGCGCGTAATGCCCAAATGCTCGACATCGGCTCCGGGAAGTGCGGATGTTTTTTCCACCCAGGCTTCCGGGCCCAAATAAAGATCTTCCGGCCTCACCAGATTGCCCACTCCGCTGCGCTCGTGAACTTCCGCAACCCGCGTCCAGAAGCGGTCAAATTCCTGCTGTAGTTGATCGGGCTCGTCGAGGAGCACCGCCGCGCGAGGAAGCAAATCAAAGATCGTGCTGTCCGCTCCGGCAACCGGGGTATAGAACTCCCAGCCGGGAAATACATTCAGCCCCCCCGCACGCAGCGCGGTTTCTACAATCTCCTCCGAACCAGAAATTCGCTTGCCGCTGAGCCTGGTATGAATTGCGCCGAGCAGATGCTCGCTAACCGGAGTCTCCGTAAGCGGAAGCAATAATGCTTCATCGACGGGAGTCGACGACCGTTGCGATGCGGGATCGAACTTGCGAATGGAGTCTGGTTCGTCGCCAAAAAATTCAATCCGCAACGGACGGTCGGCCTCGGGCGAGTAAACATCCAGAATTCCGCCGCGAACCGCGTATTGACCTGGCATCTCCACCACATCGGTCGCAACGTAGCCTACAGTGTTGAGATGGGCCAGCAGGGACTCGAGATCGAACGGCTCGCCGCGCCGAACCGTGCGGGCCAGATCGACGTAGTAATCGCTTGAGCGCAGCCGAATCGCCGTCGCCGCGATCGGGGAAACCACAATCGATGCCGCTCCAGTCGCGATCTTCCACAATGCCGTGGCTCGCTCTTCCTGAAGCTCGGGATGTGGCGAAAGATTCTGAAAGGGCAGCACGTCGCGCGCCGGCAGCGAAACAATCGACTCCGGATCGCATGCGGAGGTCAGCTCGCAGAACCCGCGCAACACGGGAAGGAAGTCTTCGACGGTACGATTATCGTTAACGACGAAGATGAGGGGCCGTCCTGCCGCGCGCTGCAACAGCACAAGCAGCAACGCTTTTGCCGTGGGCGTAAGGCCGGAGACACGTATCCGCCCCGTGCCATCTTTAAGGTGGGAGGCAACGCGCGCAAAGCCGGGAAGTTTTTCCGCGTCCACGAATAGATCGCGGACGAAGGGAAGAAGCATGACTTTTAATTCTAGCAGGTGAAATTGAAGTGCGGCGGTGTGGCGTTTACAGCCTCAGCAGCGGCCTCGTAAGGCAGGTGGGCCCGCCGCCGCCATTCACGCACAATTCGCTCCCAGAAAAAGTACGCACATCAAACCCAGCTTCGCGCAGGCGCGCGTTTGTTTTCCGATTCTCCTCGATCGCCAGCAGCCGATTCTTTCCCAGAGCCAGCACATTGCACGCGAGCGTCTCGCGCTCGGAGCGGTCGATTTCGATAAACTTGAATCCGCGCGCCTGGAGCAACTCAACCGTCTCCACAGCCAGCCAGGGAAGGTCGACCAGAGCGGTTCGCTCATCGAGCAGGCTGATCATCGACATCAAGTGCAGGCATTCGCCCGGACCCCCGCCATGCGGCAGTGGCGCAGATAGCACTTCAATCCCTCTGGGCGCGAGCAAGTCCCACATCTGCCGAATCCCTTCCGCATTCGTGCGGTATCCTCTGCCAATCAGCAGCGTCTTCGCATCGAGCCACACCATATCACCGGCTTCCGCGGTGCCGGGCGCAATAATTTTAGCCTTCATCGGAATCGCTATGCGCACGCAGAACGCCCCGTGATGAGCGCCCTCCGGCATTCGATTCGTCTTTCCGGGACGCAATACGATCAATCCTTTATCCGTTGCAAAGGACGCGTCGTGTGCGTAAACCGCGTCGAGTGAGAGATCGTCTGCGGGAGGCAACTGGATCACCTCCGCTCCAGCCGCTTCCAATTCGTGGCACAGAGCCTCGTGCTGCGATTGTGCTGTGACAAAATCCGGTGCATGCGCGAACCCCAACTCTTTCCAGCGAGCTGCGCGTTCCGGCTGGTCCCACCCTGCGCTGCGAGGAGAGCAGACTAATACTCGCTCCAGCGTGCCGACCATCGAATGTCCGTTGAAAGTATTATCGATCGCGGTCTCTGTCATTATTGTTTCCCACAATCCTCAATGCGCTTCCAGACGAGCGCTGAATCGGCTGCGCCTTTCTGGAATCTATAATGGCACTATGGCAAAAGCAACGTGGGAAGGCGCGGTAATCGCCGAAAGCAATCTGACCGTCGAAGTGGAAGGCAATCAATATTTTCCGCCCGATGCAATCCACAAGGAATATTTCAAGCCTAGCAATAAGCACAGCGTATGCCCGTGGAAAGGTACCGCGAGCTACTACGATATTGATGTGAACGGCAAAAACAATCCCGGAGCCGCTTGGTATTACCCAGAGCCGAAGGATGCCGCTAAGCAGATCAAAGGCTACATCGCCTTCTGGAATGGCGTGAAAGTCGAAAAATAAGAGTGAAGATCGCGAAAGAATCAATCCAAGCTTATCGAGAGAGATTCTTGGCGAAGGTTCGATGGCTGCGCGCTAAAATTCCACGTGCGCTCGGAATGACGGCACCAGTACGGGCCCGCGGTCGCGGTCATACCCCGGATTGTTAATGTGTTGCAATCCCGGCGCCACATAAATTCCTCGCCAAACGTGAGCGGTGTAATAGCTCTCTACAATATTTTCGCGTCGATAATTTAGTCCGCCATCGCCCAGAAGAAATCCCAACCCGCCGTCGGCAAGATAATTTTGATGGTCCTTCTTGATGGCGTTTGAGACGAATGCAATTCCGGCGCGGTCTTGTTTGCGGTGCCACCATGTGCCATCGGCGCCCACTCCTTCCGCAAACGTCTGGTCGTCTTCGGTATAGGCGAACGATTCCGTTCTTCCATCATCCCAGCCGAAGCGCGCGAATGCGGTTAGATAGCGCGTCAGATTCTGCTGAAGATTAATCCCGAATCCATATTTACGCGTAACGTGCCACGGATGGTTGGTGATCTCCGGAACCAATTCCGGATACGGCGATGAGTGATCTACGAATTGTGTAATCGCATCCCGGTAGATGCCCATGTTCGCATAGTTGGTATACGCGAGCAGGCGAATCACGCCCGCTCGTCTTGGAAGAATCCCGTGACGCAACTCGTACTCGTAATTCTCCGCATGCACTTCCCAGGGCCGGTACACCAGATCGATTCCATTGGCGATCTTGGGCATTAACGCTTCGGCGAAACGGAAACCCCAGTTACGGTCCTCGTAGTCGGCAACCGCGCCCACCGTATATCCCCGAGTGTCTGCCGCGTAATCCCATGCGCCGTTATCGTCCACCGTCCAGTTGATGAATTGAAGGTGAGTGTCCGAGCCAACCGAATTCTGATCGAAGAAGTCGGGCATACCGAATTTGCCCACTCGAATTTCCAGGCGGCGTACCGGCAGTTCGGTGAATAGCGAGAGAGAATTTCGGGAGTTTTCTACTTTCTCCGTGCTCACGGCAAAAACTTTATGGATCATGCCGCGGCTTAGGTAAGGCTCTTTGCTTAATAAAGGATTGCGGACAATATCCAGATCGGTATTTCCCGCCAGCCCGAATCCCTGACTGAGCGCCGCGCCGCCTGCCTCCTCGATATCGACCAGAATCTCCGTGGAATTGTTTAGCCGCACGCCCGTATACAGAGTTAACACGCGGGAGGTTGCCTTGTCGTAGTGCGCTCCCAGACTGTGCGGTCCACTGTAGGCCGCATAAAACGGCGGATGCGTCTGGAAAATGAAATTCGCCTGTCCTGAAAGCCAGAAGCGGGAGTCCTTGAAGTGGGGAAACATCGTTTCGACACTTTCGTCGCCCTCCGCAGTAGGTGTGGGTGGATCTTCAGGGGCCGTGGCCGATTGTTCCGCAGAGGTTGGATTTGTATCCTGCGCCAGCGCTGGAACAAAGCAGCCTAAAGGAGTGATGAAAAAAATGCTCACGATCATCCCCACGGTCCACAGGTTCGTTGCGGAGAACGATCTGGAAGACTTTCCCAGGATGCGGTTGAGTAAAGTAGCCATCGGGACGTGTTTGAGGATGAATTTCATTCGTATCGTTGAGGCTGAGATGGTCTTCCGGTCTTCCGTCAACCTACGTTTTGCTCGTTTCTCACTCTTTAGAGTTAACGTCAGTACACTGTATCATATTAACTGTAATTAACCATCGACCATTCTGCCTTGCTATGTGGGCGGAGATCGCGCTGAAGAGGACTGTCGTGTTCTGAGGCTAGGTTGTCTAGGTTACAGGAAGGTTACAGAGAAAAGCCGGTCTTGGGCGCAAAAGGCGCCAGTGGAGCGGAGGGAGAGATTCCGGGATGTTCTGCGAACGCTGGCTTTCGTCAATTCACAAAATAAAAAAGGACAGCTCGGAGCCCCCGAAGCCGTCCCTGGAACCCTCCCGGTTAGAAGGGCAATTTGATGATGTGAGCCTATCGGGTGGATGTTGCAGGATGATGGCGAGGGGATGAATTTCCGGTTAATTCCGCCGACCAAGCGCTGATATAGTAATCGGTTGCGCGCAGTACCAAAAAACCAGTGGTTCCAATCAGTAAGTTGAATCGGACTAGGCGGTCAGTCAACATTACATCCTAAGTCTTTTTTGTGGGAGCCTCGATGCCGTCCACAACCTCACGAAAAGTCGAACAGTCGCGCCGTTTGCAAGAGCGCGCCGCGAGCCTGATTCCCGGCGGAGTGAACTCGCCGGTGCGAGGCTTCGCATCCGTAGGAGGCGACCCGCCGTTCATCGTTCGCGGCAAGGGCTCGCACATCTTCGACGCAGATGAGAACGAATACATCGACTACGTTGGGTCGTGGGGTCCTTTGATTCTTGGTCACGCTGCACCTGATGTGCTGGATGCTATCGTGAGCGCCGCATGCAACGGCACCAGCTTTGGGGCCTCTACGCCCGCCGAAGCGGATCTTGCCGAGTTGGTGATCTCCGCCTTCCCGCACGTGCAGAAAATCCGTTTCGTTAGCTCCGGAACCGAAGCCACCATGTCGGCGATCCGCCTGGCGCGCGCCTATACCAAACGTAAATACATCGTCAAATTTGAAGGGTGCTATCACGGGCACTCGGACGCTTTGCTCGTGAAGGCCGGCTCGGGCGTGGCCACGCTGGGAATCCCAGGTTCGGCGGGTGTTCCCGAAGAATTTACCCAGTTCACGCTGGCGCTGCCCTTCAATAATGTAAAAGCGGTCGAGTACGCATTTCAGAAATTCAAGCACCAGATCGCTTGCGTGATTGTGGAACCGGTGGTGGGAAACATGGGATGCGTTCCTGCAGCCGATGATTATCTGGTGGCGTTGCGACTGATCACCGAACGCGAAAAGTCGGTGCTGATTTTCGATGAAGTCATGACCGGATTTCGTGTGGCATTTGGCGGCGCGCAGGAACTCTATAACATTCGTCCCGACATCACGACCATGGGCAAGATCATTGGCGGAGGCTTGCCGGTGGGCGCTTATGGCGGGCCCAGCGAGATCATGAATCTGGTGGCGCCGTTGGGTCCCATGTATCAGGCGGGCACGCTTTCTGGAAATCCGCTGGCGATGGCGGCCGGATGCGCAACCTTGAGACATCTGCGCGATCACAAGCAGGAGATCTATTCGCGCATCGATAAATTGAGTGGAGAACTGGTCGAAGGCGTTGCCTCTGCGGCGAAAGAGGCGGGCGTTGCGCTCTGCTACAACCGCGTCGGCTCCATGTTTACCTGGTTCTTCACCCCCGGGCCGGTAACGGATTGGGATTCGGCTTCAAAGTCGAACACTGAAGCTTTCGGGAAATTCTTCCGCGCCATGCTCGATAGCGGTATATATCTGCCGCCCTCGCAGTACGAGGCCGCATTCCTAGGCACCACACATACGGCCGAAGATATTCGGCAGACGATTGCAGCGGCAAAGCAAGCCTTCGCGGCTATGCGCCGGTAACAAATCTTGACTCCGCCATCATCTGCGGGATCGTCCTAAATTCGTATCCCCGCGATTTATAATTTGCGATCAGGTGATCCGTTGCGATTACCGTTTGGGAGCGGTCCGCTCCCCTCTGCTTGTGCCCCCCATCATGCAGCAGGATGACGTCGCCGCCGCGAAGCTGTCGCGCAACCTTAGCTTCGATCACCGCTGCCGGCGGCGCATTCCAGTCGTAACCTGTGACGTTCCACATTACCGGCGACAAGCGAAGTTCGCGTGCGATTCGAAGTACCGCGGGACGCCTTCCTCCGAACGGCGGTCGAAAAAGATTTGATGATTCGCGATTCGGTGATTCTCCAATAGCGTCCTGCAACGCATGGGTGCAACTCAACAGTTCCTGACGGATACCTGCCTCGCCCTTGAAAATCAACATTGAGTGCGTGAACGTGTGGTTGCCAACGACGTGGCCAGCCTGCACAATCTCCCGCACAATTTCCGGACGCTGCTGGACGTAACGTCCGATCAGGAAAAAAGTGGCGCGAACATTATGCCTGGCGAGCACTTCCAGGAGGCGCAGCGTGTGCGGATCATTCGGCCCATCGTCATAGGTCAGCGCGATCTGGCGTGAACCACGCGCCAGCCCAGTGAAAGTTTCCCCGTACCATTGGCCGGTCGGCGCCATCGACTGATAACCCGCGCAAACAGCGGCGGCCGCGCACGCCGCGCCAGCCATTGCCAGTTCAAGCATGCAGGGATTGTAAATGGAGGCATTGACCAAATGTGCGATTGAGTGATTGGGCGCGTGCTGAACGTTCCTCAATCACGCAATCACAAAATGACGCAATCGCAAATCTCTCTGTTAACTCTTCCCGCAATTGCCAGTGAGCTCCATACGAGCTATTCTGCCAGTTCCGAAATATTTCGACGCTATGGCGAATCTTTTCGAGCTGCCTCGGTACATTGCGGTGGAAGGCCCCATTCGAGTGGGCAAGAGTACGCTGGCGCGCATGCTGGCCGAACGCCTGAATGCGCAGCGGGTGATAGAGCCGGAACACAATCCATTTCTCGGAGCATTTTATGCAGGCCAGCGGGGCGCGGCGTTTCAGGCACAGCTCACCTTTCTGGCGCAGCGCTTTGAGCAGTTGCAGGCGCTGGATCTGGGCGCACGCTCGCAGCGAACTGTTGTAGCCGATTACATTTTAGAAAAAGACAAACTATTTGCCTGCCTCAACCTGACCGATCAGGAACTTGAAACTTACAACCGCTATTATTCCCACTTTCGCGACCTGCTCCCTACGCCTGACCTTGTGATCTATTTGCAGGCCACTCCTGAAGTTTTGAAGAAGCGGCTCAAAAAGAAAAATGCCCCGGATGAGCGCGCTGTAGGCGATGAGTATCTGGAAGAAGTGGTGAAGGCGTATGAGCACTTCTTTTTTCATTACACGTCATCTGACCTGCTGATTGTGAACACGTCAGAGATTGATTTTGTGGATCGCAATGAGGATTTGCAAGAATTGTTGCGCAAGGTTACAGAGCCTATTAAAGGGACGCAATATTTTCTGCCGCTGGGCGGACAGGACGCCGTGGGAGCATAGGCTCCAAATCGCACGAGTGTTCCCGCGGGAACACTTAGACTTGGCAAAAATCGTTTTCGTAAGTGATTGATTCTTCGTCCATCTTTTTCCGTGCATCAATGGATTCAACGGGTTAGGCTGT
>PLUJ01000275.1 GCA_003165455.1 Acidobacteriaceae bacterium
GTCCACGCAGCCACGAAGTCCTGCGCGAACTTTTCTTTCGCGTCCGAGGAGGCGTAGACCTCCGCCAGGGCACGCAGCTGTGAGTGCGAACCGAAAATCAGGTCGACGCGGGAGGCAGTCCACTTGACCTGGTTCGTTTTACGATCGCGCCCCTCATACACCGGTCCCGAGCCATTGGATTCAACCGACGGTTGCCACTGCGTGCTCATATCGAGCAGGTTCATGAAGAAGTCATTGGTCAGCGTGCCCGGCTTCCTGGTGAAGACGCCGTGCTTTGAGTTGCCTTTATTCGCGCCGAGCACACGGAGGCCGCCGACGAGAACGGTCATCTCCGGAGCAGTCAGCCGCAGCAGTTGCGCCTTATCGACCAACAACTCTTCGGCAGACAGTCGCGACTTGCCGCCGAGATAGTTGCGGAATCCATCTGCTTTCGGTTCGAGCGCTTCGAAGGATTCGACGTCGGTCTGCTCTTGCGACGCATCCATGCGCCCCGGCGTGAATGGAGCTTTCACGTCAATCCCGGCGTCCTTCGCGGCTTTCTCGACCGCGGCACTGCCGCCGAGTACGATCAGGTCGGCTAACGAAACCTTCTTCCCTCCATTCTGTGAACCGTTGAACTCCTTCTGAATGGCTTCAAGTTTCGCCAGCACTTTCTCCAGCTCCTGCGGCTGGTTGACCTCCCAGAACCTCTGCGGTACCAGGCGAATGCGTGCCCCGTTGGCCCCACCGCGTTTATCGGAGCCGCGGAAGGTTGACGCCGATGCCCAGGCTGTCGATACCAACTGAGAAACCGTCAGCCCCGAAGACAGAATCTTCTCTTTCAACGCAGCGACGTCCTGCTCGTTGATCAGCGGATGATTCACAACCTGAATCGGATCCTGCCACGGGAGCTGTTCCTTGGGAACGAGCGGGCCGAGATAGCGAACGATCGGACCCATATCGCGATGCGTAAGCTTGAACCAGGCACGGGCAAANNCCGTGGTCAGCATCGATGGCGCGTGACGCTTGGAAGAATCGTGCGCGTCGGGCACCGTGCCGCTGCCTGCGCCATTCTTCGGGGTCCACTGATGCGCGCCGGCTGGGCTCTTGGTCAGCTCCCAGTCGTAGTTGAACAAGTTCTCAAAGAAGTTGTTGCTCCATTTGGTCGGCGTTGTGGTCCAAGTCACTTCCAGGCCGCTGCCGATGGTGTCAGCACCGCAACCTTTCCCCAATTTATTCTTCCACCCCAAGCCCTGGTCCTGGATGTCGGCGCCTTCGGGCTCGGCGCCCACGTAGTTGGCGGGAACGCCAGCGCCGTGGGTTTTTCCGAACGTATGCCCGCCGGCAATCAGTGCGACGGTTTCTTCGTCGTTCATGGCCATTCGTCCAAAGGTTTCGCGAATGTCCCTGGCCGACGCGAGAGGATCGGGATTGGCGTTGGGCCCTTCCGGATTCACATAAATCAAACCCATTTGCACAGCCGCGAGCGGATTCTGAAGATCACGGTCGCCGCTGTAGCGCTCATCCGCCAGCCACGTGCCTTCAGGACCCCAGAAGATTTCGGCCTCGGGCTCCCACACATCCGCACGGCCGCCGCCGAAGCCGAAAGTCTTAAATCCCATGGACTCGAGTGCGACGTTGCCAGCGAGAATCATGAGGTCGGCCCAGGAGATTTTTCGGCCATATTTTTGTTTGATCGGCCACAGCAAACGCCTCGCCTTGTCGAGGTTCACGTTGTCAGGCCAGCTGTTCAGCGGCGCAAAGCGTTGCTGGCCGGATCCGGCGCCGCCGCGGCCATCGCCGATGCGATACGTGCCTGCGCTGTGCCACGCCATCCGGACGAACATGCCTCCGTAGTGCCCGAAGTCGGCTGGCCACCAATCCTGCGAGTCGGTCATGAGTGCATGAAGGTCTTTGATCACCGCGTTAAGATCAAGGCTCTTGAATTCTTTTGCGTAGTCAAACTTCCCGTGCATCGGGTCAGACAGCGCAGAGTGCTGATGCAGGACCTTCAGATCGACCTGCTTGGGCCACCAGTCGCGGTTTGTGGGAGCTGAGGCTCCGTGGTTGAAGGGGCACTTGGATTCGTTTGACTTTTTTTCTCCCGGAACTTCAGGGGAAACGGTCCCGGACGAAGAGGCCAGCGTGTTTTCCATATGACTTGAATTTTCCATAATATTTTCCTTTGAATTCGATCAAAACTTGATAGCTTATGCTTCGACTTGCGCCTTAGCACTGCACCGGCGGCAAAGCCCGAAAACTTCCACAAGCGGCTGGGATAAATCGAAACCACGCGGCGCCTGCCGCGACAGTTTCTTGTAGTCGATGAAATCACCTTCGATATCCTGGACCGACTTGCATTGCGTGCAGACCAGATGATGATGCGGTTCGAGATTGCCTTCCACCAGCAGCGTGGAAGTATGTGGACTAACTTCTCGCAGCAGTCCGTGTTCCACGAACAGCCGCAGGTTCTTATAGACAGTGGCTAAAGAGATGGAGGGAGTTCGACGGCGCACTTCGGCAAAAACAGTTTCCGCCGAGTGGTGCCCAGGCGTCGCTACGATGGCTTCGTAGATGACCTGGCGCTGATGAGTAGCCGCCAGGCCACACTTCCAAGCGAGTTCGCGAAATTGTTCGTGAGCAGTTTGCACAGGGGAGACTTTGTGTTAGATGAGAATGATTATAGAACAGGAATCGTTCGAAAACAAACCTCTTCGAGATTATGTGAAAGAAAAAAAGAACGGGTTACAATCGCGAATTAGCAATCAAAAATCCAGGGGTAATGTTGGAGGCTTTGTGATCGCTCGAATACTTACGGTCGCGGTGCTGACGGCGTCCGCAATCGCGCAAAGTACAGTTCACTATACCGCCAACAATGCGAACGTGAAGTACCTCTTCGCCACCGCCCAGCCGGTCGCACACTTGAAATCCGGCGACATTCTCGATACCAACACCTTGGATTGCTTTGGTAACGTCATCAGGAAGCCGGGTGACACGCTCAGTATGGTGAAGGGCGATAATCCGCTAACCGGGCCATTCTTTGTTGAAGGCGCGGAGCCCGGAGACACGCTTGCCGTGAAGATTCTTGACCTGCAAGTGGACGGCGATACTGGTGTGGGCGCCTTTGCACCGGGTTTTGGCGCGCTCAACGAAACTAATTACACGCCGATGCTGCACACTCCACTGCCGGAGAAGATCTGGTTCTATCACATCGATCACGCCTCCAATACCGCCGCGTTCAAAGCGCTCGATTCGGATTTTTCCGTGAAGATTCCGCTGCATCCATTCTTCGGCTGCATCGGCGTGGCCCCGGCTGAAGGTGAGGCGCGCAGCTCGGTGGTGCCCGCCGAATTTGGCGGCAACATGGATTCTCCCGAAGCCAGCGTCGGCAACACAGTCTATTTTCCTGTAAACGTGAAAGGCGGGCTCTTTTATATTGGCGACGGACACGGCGCGATGGGCGATGGGGAAATTGCCGGCACCGCCATTGAGGTCCCGCTGAAAGCGCGCGTGCAGCTGAGTGTGATCAAGGGCCGAACGATCGCCTGGCCGCAGTTCGAGGATGACGACGCCATCATGACGGTCGGCGATATCGCCCGCTGGATGACGCGTTGCGAATTGCTTTCACCGAGCTTGTTCACTGGATTCATAAGGACTACGGATTGTCGGAGCTCGACGCGTATGAACTCTTGTCACAAGTAGGGAAGATTCATCTCAACGAGATGGTGGATCCGAACTACGTAGTGGTGGCTTCGATTCAGAAGAAATATTTGCCCGCGAAGAAGAAGCCCTGAATCCGGCTGCAGCGTGCTCTTTGGGGCTGCATCCATTTTCCGGGAAACGAGTCTAAAGACGCTAGTCCTGGAATTATTAGTTACCTTTTTCTCACGAGGCTCTTGATGGCGGCGCACATCGCAGGCACCAACGAAGCAAGCACCAACGAAAAACCCTGGCCGGAGCTGCCGCTGGCAGCCTGGCAGGACACCTACGACACGCTCCACATGTGGACGCAGATTGCCGGCAAAATCCGGCTGGCATTGAGTCCTCGCATCAACCATTGGTGGGAGGTTGCGCTTTACGTGACTTCGCGCGGT
This sequence comes from Acidobacteriaceae bacterium, assembly GCA_003165455.1. Taxonomy (GTDB): domain Bacteria; phylum Acidobacteriota; class Terriglobia; order Terriglobales; family Acidobacteriaceae; genus Sulfotelmatobacter. Next base: position 4,074 of record PLUJ01000275.1, read on the forward strand.
CTGACTACCTCGCCCATCCCTTATAAAGACGGCATCTTCGAAGTGCAGTTCGATTTCTTCAAGCATCTGGCGGTCATTCAAACCAGCCGAGGCCGCGAGGAGACGATTGAATTGAAGCCGCGAACCGTGGCGGATTTTTATGCGGCGTTCATGGCGGCACTGCGTGAATTGGGAATTGAAGTGAAGATCTGGACCATGCCGGTGGAGGTGCCAGACCCGATCGCTTTCGAAAGCGACACCAGGCACGCGGCTTACGATCCGGAATATGCCCACCGCTTCTGGCGGGTTCTGGTTTCCTGCGACAGCGTGTTCAAGGAATTTCGCTCACGCTTTATTGGGAAAGATAGTCCGGTGCATTTTTTCTGGGGCAGCTTCGACCTGTGCGTTACGCGATTCTCCGGACGGCGAGCGCCAGAAAAGCCGCAGGCCGATCCGGTCACGCGCGAGGCGTATTCCCACGAAGTGATCAGCGCGGGATTTTGGCCCGGCGGTGGTGAAGTCAAAGGCCCGGCGTTTTATGCGTATGCCGCGCCGGAGCCCGAAGGCTTTGCGCAGCAAGCGGTGCAGCCGTCGGCGGCATTTTATCATCCGCAAATGAAGGAATTTCTGCTGATGTACGACGACGTTCGCCGAGCGTCGTCTCCGCGAGACGCGCTGCTCAGTTTTTTGCAAAGTACCTATGAGGCCGGGGCCAACTTGGCGAAATGGGACCGGAAGGAGTTGGAACGACGGGTAACTGTGGAACGACGGTAGAGATCCTTCGACTGCGGTTATGCTTCGCTGTCGCGCAGCACAACCTCCGCTCAGGATGACAAAATTAGGATTAGGGAGAAATACAGGGGAATGTATGCCAGTTAAATGCAAGCATCTCGACCAAATCAAAGTTGAAACTACGGACAAGCACGTTTGTGAAGATTGTGTGAAAACCGGAGACACCTGGGTCCACCTGCGCATGTGCATGATATGCGGAAACGTGGGCTGCTGCGATTCGTCGAAGAACAAACACGCGACCAAGCATTTCCATCATGTTCATCATCCAGTGATGCGTTCGATCGAGCCGGGAGAAGCCTGGATTTGGTGTTATGTGGATGAGGCGATTGTGGGGGAAGTTCAGGGATGAAAGGGAGGGGAGACTGTAGCGGGAAAAAATTGAAAGGGCCGTGACATTGGTTATGCTCTAGCTGCCAACTCCTGCGAGGGAGTCAACCGCGTGGACGCATGTACCGTCACAGCCCCTTGATGCGATCACTGCTTTCGCAGTCCCAAACCCCAACTGCCCCTCGCAGAGCCGTCGGTTTTGTGCGGTTTGTTTGCTCAGCAAGTTGCCTCGCCAAGCTGATCACCCAGTCTAGTTCGGGTTTGCAAATTTTATTTCGCGAACCCTTTCGACCGTCGACGCAAACAAATCTAGCAGAGCATTCACAAATGTCAACGCAAACAATTGGTGCAGCGCAGTATCATCAAGCTGTGCAAAACAAAAAACCGAACTTGTTGTAATTTATATTGGTAACGAGTTTTCAATTTCAATTGCGACTGCTTTTGCACAGAGTATTGCACAAATGTCCAATTTGCAAAAAGGCGGGGCGAATCCAATAAATCTCTTGACGCCGGTCAAGAACCATAGCATCGTGCCCAGAGTGGCCTAAATGATGTCTGAACTGGTGGCTTATGTCGATGGTGGATCCCAGGGCAGTCCGGGGCCGTCCGGTATTGGCGTTGTTATTAAGGGAGATGCCAGCGGTCCTATCCGAATCGCCAAGTGGATCGGGCATCAGGACAACAATGTCGCGGAGTACGTGGCGTTGATGGAAGCTTTGCAATGCGCCCTTTCGTTGAAAGCGAAGGCCTTGCATGTTTTCTCGGACTCCGAAGTTGTGGTCCGGCAGATGCGCGGCGAATATACCTGCCGTAGTTCCCGCCTTTACTCCCTTCATTGGACTTGCCTGAAGCTGGCGCGGGCTCTGCGATTTACGATTTCTCACGTGCGCCGGGAAGAGAATGCCGAGGCGAATCGTCTGGCTAATACCGCAGTGCGCCAGCGAGCCTAAAGAACCGTCGCACACTCCCCAGTGCACTTTCGGGACGTGACTTTCGAGTTTCATGCTCCCTTGACTCCCACCTCTACCCAAGAGAGACTCCAGGTATCGACTGAATTGTGCCGGGGAAGATTCGCGATCAGCGACGGCAGGGTTCGCTCGACGGCACGCGAGACATCGCACCCATAGGGATGGATCACTACTCAATCCTCGATCAAACTGTGGTATTGCCGCCGATCGACGTGCGCATTGCGGAGCCGGAGTCTGCGCAATTTGAAATCTCAGGTAGCTCTGCCCTGGACGAGCAATCGGCAGGGCACACCTTGGCAGAATTGGCGCTCGCCGATCTCGACGCCACTCTCCAGCTTCTCGCCGACCGTGCCCTTTACATCACGGGAGCAAGCGGTGCGGCAATCGCCCTTCGGCGCGGCGAACGTCAAGGCGAACATCAAGTCGTACATCACGACATGCTGTGCCGCGCCAGCGCAGGCTCGAACGCGCCTGAGTTGGGTTCGCTGCTCTCCATGGACCAGGGACTTTCCGGAGAATGCGTTCGCACTCGCCGTCCGCTTCGTTGCGACGATACTCAGCAGGACTCCCGCGTAAACCGAAAAGCTTGCCTGGAGTTGGGGATTGCCTCGGTTGTGGTAATGCCGATTCAAAGCGCAGACACGATCTTGGGAGTGTTCGAAATTCTTTCCGGCAAGCCGCGCGCTTTTGACGAGCGCGATCTTTCCACCCTGATGCGGCTCAGTCAAATGGTCGAAACCGCCGTGAAGCATGCAACCGGAGCTCAAAGTACAATTCGCATCCTAAAGAAGTCTGAAGCAGCGAAGTCCGTGGACCTGCTGGTGCAGGCCTCGCCGGCAAATCCAGAGAACGCCGACGATGGCAGGCAGATGCAAAGATTGTTTTGGTCCGCCGCGGTGGGCAGTCAATCAACCGTGCAGCAAACATCGAATATCGAACGAGGCGCCCTAAGCAAGGAACTGGCGAATCTTCAAAACTGCCAAACCTGCGGATTCCCCATTTCCCAAGACCGCACGTTGTGCGTTGATTGCGAAGAGAAACGATGGAGCGGTCAGGGAAAGTCGACCTCTTCGTTACAATCGCAATCGCAATCGCAAGCGCAAGCGCCCGCTCTGCCATCAGAACTTCCGCCCGCAGGCGAAGCTACGAAACAGACTGGCATTTCAACTAAAGTTGAGGAAGTTGCTTCGACGGCGGCTTCGTCTGTGTCGGTCTCCGATTCTTCGCTCGATTGCGCCGACCGTCCCGCACCATTTATGAACGTTGCTCTCGAGTCGGAATCGTGGTTTTCCCGGAATAAATTTATCGTCGCGGCACTGTTTGTCATTGCGGTAATCGTCGGGATTCTTTCGCTTCGATAATCAGCCTGCTCTTCGCTAGAAATTGCGCAGAAAACTCTGCGAAAGATTACAATCCTGCCTTTGAGTTTCATCCAGTGATTTTCGGGAGGATTAATGTCGCCGGTAACCATCCGTGCCGCATTTTCGAATTGCTTGCTGATCGTGCTGCTGGCTGCACTCGCCGCGGCGCAAAGCGCGGAACAGCGCACCGGCCGTTATCTCGAGTCGGTGCGCAAGCAGCCCGGTTTGCTGCTCGCATTCCTGCACGAGATGCCGAAAGGCGGAGATCTGCACAATCATCTTGATGGCGCAATCTATGCGGAAGATTTGATCGATTTCGCCGCCTCCGGCGGGCTCTGTGTGGACCGGACTTCTTCCCGCCTGTTGGCGCCGCCTTGCGATCCATGTGAAATCTATACCGCCAAGCCTGCCGCTCGCTGCGCTTACGGCGATCATGTCCTCTATAACCAAATGATCGATGCATGGTCCATGCGCAACTGGAAGGCGGGCGAGGAGTCCGGGCACGATCAGTTCTTCGGTACCTTCGATAAGTTCGGTCTTGCTTCTCATACGCATGTGCCGGAGGCGATCGCAGCTGCGGCCAATCGCGCCGGCATGGATCATCTGCAATATGTCGAGTTCATGCACACTGCGGACGGAGGTTCGGCCGCGCAACTGGCCGGAAAAGTGGAATGGAATCCGGATTATGCCAAGATGCGCGATGCATTGCTGGCCGCTGGGATGAAAGATGTGGCCACGGAGACAAGTAAGCATCTTGCGGCCGACGATGCCCGCGCCAAAGAAATTATGAAGTGCGGAACCTCCGATGCCTCTCCAGGTTGCGATGTAACCATTCGTTATCTGTATCAAGTGCTGCGAGGGTTGCCGCACGAAATCGTGTTCGCACAGATTCTGCTGGGATTCGAGTTGGCATCGTCCGATCCTAAATTTGTTGGATTCAACCTCGTCATGGCTGAAGATTGGTACGTTCCGATGCATGACTTCAACGAACATATGGCGATGATCGATTACTTGCACACGGTTTATCCCAAAGTGCACATCACGCTGCATGCCGGCGAACTTGCCTTAGGCCTGGTACCTCCGGAAGATCTCACTTTTCATATTCGATCGTCGGTCGAGCGTGGCCACGCCGAACGGATCGGCCACGGCGTCGACATCATGAACGAGAAAGATGCTGTCGGTCTTCTGCACGAAATGGCCGAACGGAATGTGTTGGTAGAAATCTGCCTGACCTCGAACGATGAAATTCTGGGCGTCAGCGGCGACGACCATCCGCTACCGATTTACATGAAATACGGCGTCCCGGTCGCGCTCGCGACCGATGACGAGGGGGTCTCTCGTGGCGATCTCACCCACGAATATCTGCGCGCGGTGGAAAGCTACCGTCTTTCCTATACGGATCTGAAGCGAATGGCGCGAGCAAGTTTGGAGCACAGCTTTTTGCCGGGAGAAAGTCTTTGGTCGCAAACCAAAGTAGTATTTCGTACCGCTCCATCGTGCGCAGCGGACTTCCCCGGTACCGAGAAGCCGACTTCGGCCTGTGAACAATTTCTCGCCGCAAATCCGCGCGCCAAAGAGCAGTGGAAGCTGGAAGGCGAATTAGTAAAGTTCGAGAAACGTTACTAGCGGCGCTGCAACGGACCGCGCCGATTTCAACCTACATCGATTTCGGTTCACGAAGTATGAGTGCCTGACAACTACCCTTATGGACGATCAATTCACATTTGCCGAAGCGGCAGCGAAATTCATCTTGGCGCGCACTCCGCTGCGTCCCCGTATCGGGCTGGTTCTCGGGTCAGGGCTCGGCGGCTTCGCGGATTCGCTCACCGATGCCGTTCGAATTCCATACTCAGAAATCCCCGCCCTCTCACGCTCGACTGCCATCGGGCACGCGGGACAAATGGTGATCGGCAAATCCAGTGCTGTTCCAGTCGCCGTGATGCAAGGCCGCCTGCATCTTTATGAAGGCTATTCGGCGCAGCAAATAACCTTTCCCATGCGTGTCTTCGGCCGCATGGGAATTCGTTCCGTCATCTTGACGAACGCCGCCGGCGGATTCAATTTGAATTATCAGCAAGGCGCCCTCGTGCTCATCCGCGACCATATCAACTTGCAAGGTGCGAATCCGTTGATCGGAGCGAACGATGACCGCTTTGGACTCCGCTTTCCTGATATGACGCACACTTACGCCAAGGACTATCGCCAGGCTGCGCAACAAGAAGGGCGTCAGCTTGGAATGACGCTGCACGAAGGCGTCTACGCGGCGTTGCCCGGCCCCAGTTACGAAACCCCCGCCGAGATTAATTACCTGCGAGTGATCGGCGCGGACCTGGTCGGAATGTCGACCGTCCTTGAGGCGATTGCGGCCCGCCACACGGAAATCAAAGTGCTCGCCATTTCGTGCGTCACCAACATGGCCGCGGGCATTCTCGATCAGCCGCTCTCGCATCAGGAAGTGATGGAAACGGGCGAGCGCGTCAAGGCCAGCTTTGAAGCGCTATTGCACGCCATCCTGCCACGCATCGCGAGCGATAAAGAAATCGTATAGTACGGATCATCGTCCCGCGCCGATCGGAAATCAGAATCAAGAAGAAGATGCCACAATTAGTTTGCCGCGGGTGAACCCAGTACTTCCCGAACCTTGCGGGAGAGATTTTGCAGCGTGAAAGGTTTTTGCAGAAAAGCTTTCGGGGCTTCGGCATTGTCTGACGGGGAGCTGATAGCGTCCTCGGCGTAGCCGGAAAGATAAAGGACTTTCGCATCGGGACGCGTGGGAAGAAGTTGGTGGATGAGTTCATGGCCACTGAGCCCGGGCATGACCAGGTCCGTGACCACAAGATGAATGGGTTCCGTGTGGCGGGCGGCGATGGCGAGCGCGGCCTCGCCGTTTGCGGCTTCAAGCACGCGATAGCCGCGGGATTCGAGAGTCTCGCGCACCAACTGGCGCACGGAATCTTCGTCCTCGACCAGGAGAATCGTTTCGGATCCGCCGGAAGCGGCGATGATTGCGGGTACCGGGCTAAGCGCCTCGGAGGGCTCATCGACGCGCGGCAGATAAATGGTAAAGACGGTGCCGCGGCCAACCTCACTCTGCACGAAGACGTATCCGGCGCTTTGTTTAATGATGCCGTAGGCGGTGGAGAGTCCGAGGCCAGTGCCTTTGCCTTTTTCTTTCGTGGTGAAAAAAGGTTCGAAGATGCGGGCCTGGGTGTCGCGAGTCATGCCTTCGCCGGTATCGCCGACGGAGAGCATGACGTAGGGACCGCATTTGATGAAAGTATTTTCGGCGCGGTAGGAATCGTCGAGAATCACGCTGGCGGTGCGCATCGTAATCTTGCCGCCGTTTGGCATCGCGTCTTTCGAGTTCACCACCAGATTCATAATCACCTGTTCAAGCTGGCTGGCATCGGCGCGAGTGCAGCCGGTGGAGGACGAAAGGCTGGTGGTGAGTTCGATGTTTTCGCCAATCAGCGGACGAAGGAGACGTTCCATGTCCGAGACGACGGCGTTGATGTCGACAACCTTAAGTTCCAGGTGCTGCTTGCGACTGAAAGCGAGGAGCTGACGCGTGAGCGTGGTTGCACGGGCGGAAGCTTGCTGAATGGCTTCGGCTTTGGCTTTTAAGGGGTTGTCTAGCGGAAGCTGATCGAGCAAAACCTCGGTGTATCCGCTGATGACCATGAGCAGATTGTTGAAGTCGTGGGCGATGCCGCCGGCGAGACGTCCCACGGCCTCCATTTTCTGGGATTGGCGAAACTGATCTTCGAGAAGGCGGCGCTCGGTGATGTCTTCG
>PLUJ01000177.1 GCA_003165455.1 Acidobacteriaceae bacterium
ATTCGAGTAAATTCGGCCGGCGTAGTCTTTCGCTGATTGCTCCAACCTCCGCCATTCACCGTGTTATTACCGATCGGTTCGCTCCCAAGAAGGATGTTGCTGAGCTGCGCAAGGCGGGTATCGAGATCATCCTGGTTCACGCCGCGGAGAGACATGCAAAGCCAAAATCCAAGCGGTGGTCAGACAAACGAGAAGACTCATAGTGAAGATGTTTCTTCGATACGCATAGCTGCCAGGAGGATCTTTGCCACCGTTCGATGTGACTATCGTTGGGGAACTCAATCTCGATTTAATCCTCTACGGACTCCCCGAAACGCTGCCCGTCGAACGAGAGCTGCTGGCTGATGGCATGAGGTTGACGCTTGGAAGTTCCTCTGCAATCGTCGCGCACAACTTGGCCGCGCTTGGCAGCCGCGTGGGTTTTGTTTCCTGCATCGGCGGCGATTCGTTCGGGGACATTGCATTGCAGCGCCTATCCGCCAGCGGCGTGCACGTTGAAGAAGTAGTTCGACACGCGCATGCGCAAACTGGCCTCAGTGTGATTCTGCAGCACGAAAATTCGCGCAACATCCTGACCTACCCAGGAACGATTTTTGATTTGAAACCCGAGCACATCGATTTTGACTATGTTTCGTCGGCTCGACACTTTCATTTTTCCTCGTTCTATTTGCAGCGCGGTTTGCGGCCTCACGTGGCAAGCCTATTTCGCCGGTTGAAAGAGAAGGGACTTACTATTTCGATCGACACAAACGACGATCCGGAGGACGAATGGAAGAGCGATATAGAGGAAGTTTTGCGCCACGTGGACATCTTTCTGCCCAACGCCCGCGAGGCGCAGCAGATTGCCGGAATTCAGAACATTGAGGACGCCATCTCAAAGCTAGCTTCGATGGTGCCGCTTGTTGTCGTGAAACTAGGCGAAAAGGGAGCCCTCGCACAACGTGGGGCCGATCGCTTTACGAGTGCAGCCATGAAGATAGAGGTGGTGGACGCTGTAGGGGCTGGAGACAGCTTTGACGCAGGTTTCCTGAATCGCTTTCTGCAAGGGGNNACGCGGGAAATATTGCCGCAGCGCTTTCGGTCACACGCGTCGGAGGCACCGAGGCTTTCCGAGACGAGGAGTACCGCAGACAATTCTTCGAAAAGCATTCTCTGAAACATAGGCGGTGAGGTTATTCCCAGCAGCGCTTACTCAGTGCTGGTAGCGTTGAATGTTGGGTGGATTAAAGGTTGTGGGCATATGCCCGGAGACCGGCAATTGAAAGTGGTCTTCTGCGCTGAGGCCGTCTATCCCTATGGCAGTCAGGTGCACGCTGTATTCCCCTGGTTCGGTGTAGGTGTGCTTTACCTCACTTCCCTCCGAGGCGACGCCGTCCCCGAAATCCCAATGATAGGAAGCGACCGCATCGTCGCGTTGCGAATGAGCTGCAAACCGAAGCGTTGTCCCGGCGGTTCCGGTCGACGGATGATCGGTTTTGATCGAGGGCGCGGCTGCGGGAATGTTAGCGTCTACTATTTTAAATATGCGCACCGAATGAGGCGGCTGGTGAAATGCCAGCATATCGCCGCTGGCAGCTTCGGCGGCGCGATTGTCCAGAACATCTGTAATCCTGTACTGCCCGGCGGCCCGCAAGCCGACAGTTGTTAGTTTAATGGAATGGTCCCTGTCCTTATTCGTCCAATTGAAAGCAGTGAGAATGCTTTGCCTGTCATTTTCTTTCAGAAAGAAAATGCTGGGCTGTAGATCGTCGGGAGAGAAGTCCATCAGGTCCATGGGAACCGATGCTTTTCCTAGTCGAATCATCTGAATCAAGTCTTGATTCTGAATCAGTGCGAGGCGTTCGGGAGCTTTGGATAGGGACGGGAGTTCATCTCCGATCTCGAACATACCTCCGGAGATGGCCGCGAGAGCAATCGAGACCCTGGCCTCATCCAGCGTCACTGGCTTGTCGCTTTCATGCCAGGTCTGATCCGCAATGGTTTGCGTCGATACGGTGAACGCGTCCGGATCGGCCACAAAAAAATTGCGATTCATATAATAGCGTGCGGCAATTCCCGGCGCGGCTTCTTTGCTTGCGTCGAAGGTGTGCCCAGTGTCCTGCGAAAGTCGGCCGTAATCCACGTAACCAACCGGATTCATCATGGGGCTTCCATCCTTATCTAAATAGACGTCGTCCCCGACCGTGTCACGGATGATCTGCAAACCGATTCTCTGCGCCTCCAGCGCGGTAGTATTCAGTTTGTAGTAATAACCTTCGATTCCGCTGTCGTCCATGAAATCCAGCTTGATGTAATGGACGCCCCATTCGTTTACCAAAGTGAAATAAGTCTTTCGGAGATACTCCTGAGCTGCCGGGTTCGTGGTATCGAGGACGAACAACTGATCTTTATTATCTTCAACTGTTCCAGCGTGGATCGGTTGGCCTTTAGCGTTCTTGACCAGCCAATCGGGCTGATTCTGATACACCCAGGAACGCTCCGAGACTTGAAACGGGGAAGTCCAGATCCCGGGCACTAAGCCCAGTCCGCGCACCTTGTGGTCGAGTGTACCCAGTCCCTGCGGGAACAAAGTGGAGTTTGGGGTGATGTATTCCCCCCGGGCGTATTGATAACCTTCGTCAATGTGGAAGATGTTATAGCCGAGCGATTTCAGATGTTCGGATTCCCATTCCGCGTTAGTAACAGCGGCTCCCGCATTTAATCCAAAGTAGTATGCAGTCCAGCTCCACCATCCCATGAGCGGCGGGCCCGAAATTCTGGCGTGATGAATCTGCCGAATTAACGAACCGTAGGTTTCCAATTGTTCGTGATAATCCGTCGATAGACTAAAGAGCACACGTTCAGACGATAATTCGGCGTTTGGTGCAACTGGGACATTCAGCTCAACCTGATCATCGAGAGGAGAATGCTCCAAAGAGTTTTCCTTCGCCATCTCTGTGGTTCCCGTCGAATCTACTTCGTATTTAGTGGCGTGATCAGCAGTGCCCTCCGGTCCGGAGACGTGAAGGCGAAGGATGGTGAGAAACCGATCCGACGTGAGAGCTCCGACAAACAAACTTTGATGACTTCGGCGATTGAAGATCAACTGGCTGCCCACGGCTCGATGCATCTGCTTTTCCGCGTCTGAAAAATCACGAATCGTGATGGGTGGACGATCCTCGCTGAAGCTGTCGGAGAGAATTCGATTCTCAACAGACGGCCCACCCAGATCAACGATCGCTCCTCCAATCGCATCGACGGGACGAATACTTTGGACCTGAATTGGCTTACCTGTCGTATTGCGAACCGTTACTTGGAGGTCGGCAAATGGTTTGTCCGCGTAGGCCCGTAGATGATAGACGAGGTCTGGTTTTCCACTTAGACCAGAAAAGGTAACCTGCCAGTCGGTGGCATTGCCTAAATATCCTTGCGCTGGCGAGTGTTCGACGGCATGCTTTGGATAATCGGAAGCACGAAGCCACTGCCCGTCTACCCTAGCTCCAATGCCTGCGCGCAATGCATAGGAATCGGATCCTGGCATTGCGATCATGTATTGGCCGTCCGACGAATCCACCGTGGTACGCAGAGCCCGAGCTTCGCGGAAGGATTGCGCCTGAAGTTGGCCAAGGGTGATTCCGAGAAGCAAAAGAGTTGTCAGCAATTCCATGAGACACAGTTTGTTCCGTCTTATCCACACGATCACCGGATCCTCCATGTGAAACGCATTGTTGTGCTCAAAGCTGTACGACGTTCATTTTGACCTTTAGAGCGCGATGCGGAATGAATAAGGCGTCCCGCAAAGCATGAGAGCCTATTTCGTGGAAGACGGGGATGCGACCGGCGTCGGGGCGGTATCAGGCAGAAGCGCTCTCTTTACGGGATCGGAAATTTCATTCGCGTGAGCGAGCAACTGACTGACCTGCCACATCTGGGTGTCACTAAGTTTGTTGTTGAAAGAGGGCATCCCTGTGAGGCGGATGCCGTTGGCCACCTTCCAGTAGGTTTCAGAGGCGGGATCGTCGGTCACGCCCTTTCCCTGAAATAGCTGCGGCGGCTTTGGGAACATCGTGGTCGCGTAGTCGGTGGGAGGCTGATTGGGAAGTCCGTGGCACAGGGCGCACTGCTGTTTGTAGACGGTTGCTCCCGCGAGAAAATTAGGCTCGTCCGCCGGCACGGGAGGCTGGGGAATATGTTGTTTCTCGATGTGAGCGTCCAGCGCCATATTCGCCAGCCGCCGCTCGAATGGCATGGAGGGATCGGCAGTGGCGGCTGGCGCCATGCCGGAATAAAAGTAATAAAACACTCCTCCAATTAGCAGGACAACCGCAAGCAAGAAACCGACGACGAAACCCTTGAGCATCTTTCCATCCCTATGTCAGGCAAGTGTTGAATCTGGATTGCCATTCTAGCAAAGGGACATCACGGAATGATCTTGAAAGGTTCGTCCCGGTCCACACTTGTCACGTATGCACCGGGCTTTTCCACGCGCTACGGGACTACCGCTTCTACGGGCGGCGTGGAGCGGCTACTCTCTTGCCCAGTGGAATTCACGGAGGTCGCGGCGTAGTAGTAGGTCTGACCTGATGCCACCGTGGTGTCGGTGAACGCAGTCGTCGGGTCTAGGCTGGAATTGATTTTTGAGTAGTTGCCGTTGGAAGCGGTGCTGCGATAAACGTTATAGCCCGTTACGTCCGTGCTTGGATTCCAGTAGAGGTTGACGCTGTAAGAATCGACCGTGCCGGTGCCAGATAACGATTCAACCGCTTGCGAATCGGAGGCGTTGCTGGTGAACGATAGAGAACTGGATTGCACGCCGGAGTTTTGGGGTGTAAAGGCAACGTTGAAAGATTGACTTTGGCCGGCGGCGATGGTGAAGGGAAACGACGCGCCATCTAGAACGAATTGAGAGCTGCCGCTGGCCGCGGAAGAAACCGTGACACTCGTGCCGATCGCGCTCAGAGTTAGTGATTGAGTGGCTGTATTGCCGACTGCGACATCTCCGAAATTCAAAGGAGCCGGAGACAAAACCAACTGGCCTGTAGCCGCCGAGCTTGTCCCGGATAAAGGTATGACCAGACCGGGTGAAACAAAGATACTTCCACCTATCGTGCCGGAGGATTGTGGAGCAAATGTAACGTCAACCGTAACGCTTTGTCCGTTACTAAGAGTCAAAGGAACATTCGCTCCAGTGACGGAGAATTCGCCACTCGTGCTCAGGATGGAGGGGATGGTCACGTCCGACGTACGGTCGTTCGTAATTACGACCGGCAACGTGACTTTCGCTCCAACGGCAACCTGGTTGAACGACAAAGTTGGGGGATTTGCAACGAGAGCCACGCTGTTGGTGCCAGTTCCCATGACCTGCAGTGCGAGAGCGGGAGTCGGCGCGTCACAGATAAATCGAATGTTTTCACTTGTCCAGCCAGAACTTGTCGGCGTGAAAATCACATTCACGTCAACACTCTGTCCCGCGGGCACAACCATCGGCATGCTCAGCTCGGCTGTGCTGAATTCGGAATTGCTGGACGAGATATCCGTGATCGTCACACTTGTCGGATTGGTGTTGGTTAGAGTGATGAGCAACGATTCCGATTTGCCAAGATCAATGGATCCGAATCTCAGCATTGAAGGGGAACTGGTCAATTGTTGCGTGCTGGTCGCAGCATGCGCCGGGAACATGGCAAGCGCTTGCAACGTTAGACCAATGACTAAGAAATTTGTGGCGCGGAAATAAAACGATTGGGCTTTCAGCAGGGGGAGTCGCATGCAGCCAGTGTGTAATCACAACCGGGAGGAGAGAAGATTCCGAGAGTACATAGAGCGTTCGGCGATGGTACAGTGTTCCCGAATTAGGACTTATTAAGCTTGGCTTTGAGAATGAAGTCATCGATGTAACTTCCGTTTACAGAGGCTGTTAGAGAGTTGCCGGATCTTCAGCAAGCACCGGGATCCTTCTAAACTCTTATCTGACGCGGGGTCCACGCTGTGGATTTAAGACCTTCGATTAACTTTATTCGCAAGTGAAAGTCACGATAAAAAACCACACTTGCAGTCGACGGTCGCGCGCCATCTAGTGTGCGATCCGTTTTTGGAATACGCCTCGGGAACCTCCCTGTTCGGTTTTTGCTTGCCGCAACCGCCTCCGGGCGACGACAATATCGAATATATGCAAGCATTTGCGCGCTATCGTTACCTTGGTAAGTCGACGGTCCCCCAAGGTAATCATTCTAAATAGCTTAGTGGCACGAGAGGGCCATTCTCCCCGGCCATGGGGATGCGATAGTACTAGTACTGGCAGCCAATACTCAACGTTCACCGAAGTAATGCCGACAATTATGTACAGCCACAGGTCCAACCCAATGCTCAAAACTCTAGGCGTGATTATGCTGGCTTTTCTCGGCCTTGGCCGCCAAGCAACTGCGCAAGAGGTCGCTGTGGCGCTTCTGCACCCGGTAGAAAGCCCTTTAGGAGTGGCCGAGTCTGGCGTGACTCAGCCGGGGGCGACGGAAGCGGAGCCCTTGACTACGTCATTTGAGACGACCACGGTGCAGCACCCAGTTCCGGATCGTCATCGATTTTGGGATCGAGAGAATAGCTTGCTGTTTGCGACGAATGCCGCATTAAGCGCAGCGGATTTCGTGGTCACCCGGGATAATTTGCGAGGCGGTGGGCGCGAGTTGAATCCGGTGACGGGGCTTTTTAGCGGAAGTACCGCCGGTCTAGCAGCCAACTTTACGGGTGAGACCGCCGGGGTGATCGGGCTCAGCTATGTACTGCACAAGACCGGGCACCACAGGCTGGAACGACTGGCTTCCATGATGAACATTGGTTCATCTGCAGCTGCGGTTACGTTCGATCTCGCGCACCGATGAATTCCTCCGGTTGCGCCGACTGATGAGGCCGTATTCGCAATCTCGCTGCCTCTAAGACTTCGAATATTCAGTCGACGAAAAACTGTGCAATTCGAATCTGCGAATCTCGGCACGGCCAACTGATGAAATCCTCGCAGTGACTTTGTCTCGCGTCGCGAATCAATATAGGATTAAACAAAGAAAACCAACCAATTCGCATTGATCGAAAGAATCGGAGAACTGTTTTGCAGGATCGTCGTAAGCTTTATATTAATGGGAAGTGGGTCGAACCAAGTGTAGTGCACGATGCACAAGTCATCAATCCCGCGAACGAGGAAGTTATTGCCACGATTTCGCTCGGCACTGCGTCAGATGTGGATAAAGCTGTAAAGTCAGCCAAGTCAGCTTTCGACTCCTATTCTGAAACCGGCGTCGAACAGCGTCGCGAACTTCTGCAACGAATCATTGAAGTGTATAAAACGCGCTCTGAAGAAATGGCCAACGCGATTTCGCAGGAGATGGGCTCCCCGCTTTCTTTCGCACGGGCGGCTCAAGTGCCGGCAGGATCGGCACATTTCTTGGAGATGGTGAATGTGCTGGGAAGCTTCAAGTTTGAAGATCTGAAAGGTTCCACGCTGATGCGAAAGGAAGCGATCGGCGTATGCGGGCTCATCACTCCCTGGAACTGGCCCATGAACCAGATCGCGGCGAAAGTGGCTCCCGCTCTTGCCGCGGGTTGCACCGTTGTGTTGAAGCCAAGTGAAATGGCGCCACTCTCTGCTTTTTTGTTCGCGGAAATTTTAGACGAGGCAAAAGTTCCACCAGGAGTCTTTAATCTTGTGAATGGCGATGGTGCGACTGTGGGGACGGCCATTTCCTCGCATCCTGATGTTGCGATGGTTTCCTTCACCGGATCTACCCGGGCGGGGATTGCAGTAGCCACGGCGGCTGCACCCACCGTGAAGCGAGTTACCCAGGAACTGGGCGGCAAGTCCGCTCACATAATCCTGGAGGACGCCGATATTGAAGGCGCTGTCACGCAGTGCGTTCAAGCTTGCTTTCGCAATAGCGGGCAATCTTGCAATGCGCCCACCCGGGCGCTGGTTCCGCGCTCGAAAATGGAGTTGGCGGCAGGGGCCGCGAAACGAGCGGCGGAAGCGACGAAGGTCGGCGATCCGTCAGCAGAAGAAACCCATATCGGACCGCTTGCGAGCAAAGCGCAGTTTGAAAAGGTTGAACGAATGATCAGGAAGGGGATCGAAGAAGGCGCAACTTTGATCGCAGGAGGTCCCGGACGCCCCGATGGTTTTCGTAAAGGTTATTTCGTGAAGCCAACCGTATTCGGGAACGTTCACAACGATATGAGCATCGCGCGGGAAGAGATCTTTGGACCCGTACTCTGCCTGATTCCTTTCGAGGACGATGACGATGCGGTTCGAATCTCCAATGATACGATTTACGGGCTGGCGGCCTTTGTGACCTCAGGGAGCCTGGAACGTGCGCAACGTGTCGCACAGAGAATGAGAACCGGTAATGTACACATCAACAATGCGAGGGTCGATTTCGGAGCCTGCTTCGGGGGCTACAAGCAATCGGGCAACGGGCGGGAATGGGGGGAGTCTGGGCTGGAAGAATTTCTCGAGCAAAAAGCGATATTTGGTTATGTGCCGCGCACGAAGAAAAGTTAGCGTATCTCGCGGTACGCCGCGTTCGTAATCATCTCGGGAACTACGGGAGAAGGAAGGAATAGATGGCGCTGGGAACGGGCTGGTCGAAGACATGGACGTATTTTGAAGATGGCTGGCACGAAGGCAACGTGCCAATCATGGGTCCTCGGACTCACGCTGCGTGGCTTTGTTCCTTAGTATTCGATGGGGCCCGGGCATTTGAAGGGGTAACGCCCGATCTCGATCTCCACTGTGCCCGCGTGAATGATTCCGCTAGGAAGCTCTTTCTCAAGCCAACCGTCTCGAAGGAACAGTGGATGGCGCTGGCGCGGGAAGGAATTTCGAAATTCGATGAGGAATCCGCACTGTACATCCGCCCAATGTATTGGGCTGAAAAAGAAGGCCCTTGGGTCCAAGCGCATGATCCGGAGTCCACGCGCTGGTGCCTCACGATCTATGTCGCGCCGTTTCCGAAGCCGACGGGCACCGCCATCACCCTGTCGCCGTACCGACGGCCGACGCGCGAGAGCGCGCTGGTCGACGCCAAGGCCGGCTGCCTTTATCCGAACAACGCGCGCGCGCTGATCGAGGCGCGCGGCCGCGGCTTCGACAATTGTCTGTTGTGCGACATGCTCGGCAACGTCGCCGAGTTGGGTACGGCCAATATCTTCATGGTCAAAGACGGTGTCGTGTTCACGCCGGCGACGAACGGCACCTTTCTCGCCGGCATCACGCGGGCGCGGGCGATCGCGCTTCTGCGCGACGCCGGCGTGACGGTGTTGGAGATCACGTTACGTTATGCCGACTTCCAATCGGCCGACGAGATTTTCTCCACCGGCAACTATACCAAGGTGGCGCCGATCACGCGCATCGACGAGCGGAATTTGCAGCCCGGCCCGTTCTACCGCCGGGCCCGCGAGCTGTACTGGGAGTTCGCGCACGCAACTTCGTGAAGCCGCTTTTGCCGGATCAAGCTCTAGTCCGGGCCGCGCACGGTCAAGAGCGACGAAATCGAACGGCCACGAATGTCGTATACGCGCGCATAGACGATGCCGTCGCGTACGACGTCGAACAGGACCGGCGCGTCGAGCTTGGCGCAATAGAATTCGCCGAGCATCA
>PLUJ01000168.1:0-7206 GCA_003165455.1 Acidobacteriaceae bacterium
GATTCGGTGATCTACCAGGATCGCCAGGTACACGTCGCGTCGTGGGCTGCAAAATTCCTTTTTGCAGGTGAACAATTGAATCAGCCTGTAGGAAAACTTTCAGGCGGCGAGCGGGCGCGAGTCCTGATTGCCCAATTGATGCTGCAGCCCGCGGACGTTCTCCTGCTGGATGAGCNNCAGCTCATGAAGCAGCCCGCCGACGTTCTTTTGCTGGATGAGCCCACCAACGACCTGGATATACCCACGCTCGATATTCTGGAGGAGAGCTTATTGGAATTTCGCGGTTCTCTGGTCCTGGTGACGCACGACCGCTATATGCTGGACCGGGTCTCTACGGTGGTTCTCGGCCTGGATGGTCAAGGCGGCGTAGGACTGTTTGCAGATTATTCGCAGTGGGAAACGTGGCTGGACCAGCGCAAGCAGATGGTTCGCGCCGCAGCGTCCAAGAGTTCCGCGATATCGTCTGGCAACGAAGAACGGCAGCGTGAAGGTCAATCCAAGAAGAAATTATCGTATTTGGAAGGTCGCGAATACGATGCCATAGAGAATCGGGTCGCTACCGCAGAAGATATCTTGCAGGCCAAACGTGTGCAACTTGAAGATCCAGAGATCGTCAGCGACAGTCAACGTTTAATCGCGGCTAATGACGAAATGGAAAAAGCTCAAGACACGGTAGATGCTCTTTATGCCCGTTGGGCTGAACTGGAGAAGAAAAGGAGTTAGCGGAGGATTGCCTCAATCTGCGAGACAAAAAGCAATGATGGTTTGTCCTCGAACCCCGATCTTGTTCTCAAGTTTCTTTACTAACACTGATTCCAAATCGTCAGGATCGGGGCGCATTTCGCAAGAGGCAATCTCCTTCTCGGTTGCCCCCTGGAAACAAAGTTCGCATACTCCCAGTCCGTCTTCCGACCGCACTGGAGGGCCAAAAACGCGGCAGGTGATCGGCCGCGATTCGTAAAGATCGCACTTCCCTGTCTCCGGATCGAGAACCGGACAAACTTCATCGTCCGCGAAGATTGAAAATTGACGTTCTGCTTCTTCTCCCTCGTAAAGCACGCCATTTACTGGATCGCCGGGAAAATTGGCCGCCAATCGGCCCACCGCGTCCCGGGCTCGCGTTCGAATCCGTTCAGCTCGCGCTGGTTCGCGGGATTGCAGTTCGGCCAGCCCTCTCCGCAACCGCCAAGCATCCAGTTGGCTGATAGGGAATACGCCGACGCAGCACTGCGTACACCCCGCCTTGCATAGCAGCCAGCTTCCGCTACGCCGAGTTGCATCGGCCAACGCAGAGTCGACGATCTGTACCAGAACCTGATCGGACGCTCGGAGGCCCTTTCGCATCGCCATCATCGTATGATAACTGACCTCAATCTTTCAGAAAATGCTCATATGCTGAAAGAAGTTTCCTAAGCGAACAAAAGATTTCCACAGTTTCGCACATGCTGTAAGCGCATTTTTGGCGGGGATTTGGGTTCTAGCTGGCATAGAATGACGGTTCGGCACGTCTCTTTATGAGTATTTTGAGCGAGTGTAAAAAATGGGAGGGCCAGGTTCTCGATGGGCAGTTCCCTCTGCAAAAATGGCTGGGGGGCTCTGAACACAGCGTAGTATTTTTGACTGAGAGAAGTGGCACAAATCCCAGCAAAGCGGTGATCAAGCTCATTAGCGCCGAAGGTTTTTCCTCGGCAGGTTTCGATGAAGAAGGGCAACTCTCGCGCTGGCGGGAAAGCGCGCAATTGTCACATCCTAACCTGATTCATCTGTTCGAATCAGGGTCCGTCACCATCGCTAACCAGCGACTTCTGTACGTCGTTATGGAACAGGCTGAAGAAGATTTGGGACAGATTCTTCCTTTGCGCCCGCTCTCCACAGAGGAAGTTGCGGGAATGCTTCCACCGACTGCGGAGGCGTTAGCCCTCTTGCACCAGAGGGGCTTTGTGCATGGACGGATGAAGCCGTCGAATGTGATGGCGGTGAATGATCAACTCAAGATCTCGGCCGACACCCTGGGCAAGCATGGGGAACGCACCGTCGTGAAAAGTGTTTACGACGCTCCCGAAATCGCTTCGGTGGGATTGTCTGCCGCGGCAGATGCGTGGTCCCTGGGAACGATGTTGCTCGCAGTGCTTACTCAGGGGATGCCGGAGGCACCTCAGCTTATCAATGGGAAAGATGAGGCCGCGATCCCGGATACGGTTCCAGAACCATTTCATCGTATTGCGAAGGAGTGTCTCCGTGTCGATCGGCAGCAGCGCCCGACGATGGAGAACATCCTGGGCGTGTTAAACCCGCCGCCGGTCGCAACGGTGTTGTCCGCTTCCGAAACAAAGGCGACGCCCGAGCACTTGCAAGAAGTACCCGTCAGAAGTTCGCTGATGCGTCCCTTGATCATTTTCGGATTGATCATCGCCGCGCTTATCGGAGGATTCTTATTTTCGCGCAGGTCTGCGACCCGGACGCAAGTGCTTCCGCAGCAGTCCGCAATAAGTTCGACACAAGCCATTCCCGGAGCCCCGGCAGTTCAATCGGCCACGCCTAACGAGATGTCTGCGGCCGCAGCAACCGGGAACCTACCGGGAAAAGTGCTTCATCCGGTTGCCGCGGACGTTTCGCCAGGCGCGCAGAGCACCGTCAAAGGGCACGTAAAAGTCAGCGTGCAAGTATTCGTGGATGCTTCTGGGAACGTTTCTCAAGCAACACTCACCTCGGCAGGCCCAAGCAAATACTTTGCTAGCAAGGCGCTGGCCGCTGCGCGGATGTGGAAGTTTGATCCACCCAAGCTGGACGGGCAGCCCACTCCTAGTGAATGGAGTCTCCGCTTTGAGTTTGGTAGAAACTCCAAGCAAGTGTTTCCTAACCAGATAAAGCCGTAATTGAATTTACCCAGACTTGCCTGACTGACCATCCCGCTTCATCTTCCACACCATTTGGCGGAGCATGCCGAGAAAGAATTCCGCGTCGCCTTGTTGCAGATTCAATCGCCGCACCAGGCGACGGACGGCCGCATGAAACGACTTCGAAGTATTCAGCTTGGGATATTCGCTGGCGCGTAGCGCCTCGAGCAATGTATCAGTGATCCGCTCGAATTCTTCAGCAGAAGCTGGTTGAATGCGCTTAGTTACCTCCGAACCTCTAATTGCAACACGATCTCGCGAGCCCGAATCACGCATCAGCTCGTACAAGCAGATGGCAACGGCTTGCCCCAGATTCATTGAACTATGCGCATCGCGTGTAGGAATGTGCATTAACCAGTGACAGTGGCTCATCTCCTCATTCGAAAGGCCGAATTTTTCTGAGCCAAATAAAAGAGCGCACGGCGCTCCCGCCGCATGCGCCCGAATCAGAGCAGCGCCAGGTTCCAGCCGGACCAGGGAATGCTGCAAATCCCGGTGCCCCACAGCGGTTGTTCCTACCACCAACGAGCAGTCGGCAATAGCCTCTGCCACAGTTTTATAAACTTGAGCGCTCGCCAGCGTGGCCGCCGCGCCGACTGCGGAACGCGCATTCTGGAAAGCAATTTCGTAAGGGTTCACCAAGCGAAGATGCGGAAAGCCAAAGTTACTCATGGCCCGTGCAGCTGCCCCAATATTGAGCGGGTTGCGCACATCCACGAGCACTACACGCACCGCATCGAATTCGCCGAAGTCAGACAAGCAGTTGCTATTCTACGGGACCGCGAGTTCAAAGCATTCGCGGGGTACCTGGCCAGTCGTGCAATTCCTTCGCAAGCGGCTTACCGTAAATATCCCCATGAAGCGTGTAATTGTAAAAAAATTGTCAAACGATACCCTTTGGACCGAAATCCCGTAAGAACCGATGTAAGCTTCACTAGTCGCGGCCAGCGGTACCTCAGAATATGGCCTGTATCGCGCCACCCGACCGAGGATCTTTTTCCATGGGTCAAATCAGCATGTCGCAAAGCGGTATGGGTTCAACTAATATGGGACCAAACGGAATGGGTAAGATCACAACCCCGGGCGCTACGACATCTCCGGATCCATCGAGTTTTGCTTCCAATGTGGGCAGGGTTCTAGTGGTTGAGGACGATCCGTCCGTTCAAAAAGTTTTAAAGCACTTGTTCGAGACCGAAGGTTACGCCGTGGAAATTCAATCCAACGGACAGTCGGCGCTGGAGAGCTTTTATGCCTTACCTCCCGCCGTCATCGTTCTCGACCTTCGCTTGCCTAAGCTTTCGGGACGAGATCTCTGTAAGGAGGTTAAGGCTCAGGCGCCCACTTTGCCGATTGTGGTGTTAAGCGCTACCAGCGATGTCTCGGACAAAGTCTTGTTGTTGGAATTGGGCGCTGACGACTACGTCACCAAGCCATTCAGCCCTCGCGAACTATTAGCCCGTGTACGCGCAGCTCTTCGGCACACCCTGAGAGTCCCAAGCGCCAGCCTGATCAGTTTCGATAATATCTCTGTCGATTTTAAGAAAATGGAAGTGCTCCGCGATGGCGAGGTTGCCGTGTTGACTGCGCAAGAGTTCAAAACGCTTCAATTCCTCGTCCAAAATCCTGATCGCGTGATTGGCCGTGACGAACTACTGAACGAAGTGTGGGGATATCAGAATTATCCTTCCACTCGAACCGTGGACAATCACATTCTTAAACTGCGGCAAAAATTGGAGCGCGACCCCGCTAGTCCGGTGCACTTTCGCACCGTGCACGGAATGGGCTATAAGTTCGTTCGCTGAAATCCATTGGAACCCACACCAGAACCCGCGTCACAAACGCTTTTGGTTCCTGCTAGTACCCCTTTCCTGCCGCGAACCCGCCTG
Organism: Acidobacteriaceae bacterium; assembly: GCA_003165455.1. Taxonomy (GTDB): domain Bacteria; phylum Acidobacteriota; class Terriglobia; order Terriglobales; family Acidobacteriaceae; genus Sulfotelmatobacter. The sequence continues at coordinate 4,784 of PLUJ01000168.1, forward strand.
CGGACTCGTTTTCTTTTATCGATGCTGCTCATCACTGCCGGGCTGACGGCGATGAGCCTCCTGGTGGTACGCCAGAGCGTTCAGCGCCATGTACGCGAAGGAATCGTTCAGGATTTGCAAAACTCAGTCACAACATTTCGCAATTTTCAGCACGATCGCGAAATCATGCTAACTCACTCTGCGGAGCTAGTAGCCGACCTTCCCATCACGCGGGCCATCATGACCGCCCACGACCCCGCCACCATTCAGGATGCTTCCAAAGACGTATGGCAACTGACCGGAAGCGATCTTCTGGTACTCGCGGACCGTAATGGGTCGGTGGTCGCGCTCCACACCAAATCGGAGGGATTCACTCGCCAAACCGCCCAGCAGTATTTCCAGCGGTCTTTGAACGAAGAGGATTCCGGTCGATGGTGGTTCGGTAACCATCATCTTTATCAAGTCTTCGTGCAGCCGGTTTACTTCGGTTCCAGAACCGAGGGCCCGCTTCTAGGATTCCTAATCATCGGATACGAGATAGATGACAAATTAGCCCGCGAGGTAAGCAAAGTCTCTTCCAGCCAGCTAGCTTTCTCTTGCGACGATGAGATCGTCGCCACCACTTTAGCGCCCGCCCAATCCCAGAGTCCCTCTGTACAGGCGTTATCGGCGACATCTTCGCAGAACACACCTCGCGACGTTGAAGTCGGCCATGAACACTTTCTCGCCACATCGTTAGATCTGACGGGAGGAGAAAATCCACGGGTGCGCTTAATCGTACTCGGCTCCTATGATCAAGCCGCGCTCTTCCTCGGCAAGCTGAACCGACTCTTGCTACTGCTTGGCCTCACGGCCGTGTTAGTCGGTAGCTGCCTGGTTTTTTTGATTTCTCATACTTTCACCCGTCCCCTGGCGAGTCTGGTGGAGGGAGTGCGAGCACTCGAGCACGGAGACTTTCATCATCCCGTCGACGCTCGAGGGAGCGACGAAGTTGCGGAGTTAACCTCGGCTTTCGATCGGATGCGTTCCAGTTTGCTCAAAACCCAACAGGCTCTGCTTGAATCCGAGCAACTGGCCACCATCGGGAGAATGGCGAGTTCTATCACCCACGATCTCCGCCATTCCCTTGCCGCGATCGTCGCGAATTCTGAATTTCTTTGTGACGGTCGCCTTACGGCTGCCCGCCGCGAAGAGTTATATCAGGAGGTGCGCACCGGCGTGAACCAAATGACAGACCTTATCGACTCTCTGCTCGAGTTCGCCCGGACCAGAGAGTCACTGAATCCCAGCTACGCCAGCGTGACCGAAACCGTACGACGTGCGACCCAGGCGGTACGCTTGCATCCACGTCATCAGGGAACGCTCATTGAAGTTCATAATCTTGGTGCAGCCGTTGATTTGGGTCTGCCCGGTTCAAACTTTTCTGCCGCGGAACTTGCGTGGTTCGATCCGCGAAAACTAGAACGCGTCCTTTACAACCTGTTGCTGAATGCGTGCGAAGCCGCTCCCCCTGTTGACGGACGAGTTCGGGTCACGGTTAACTCTACTGCTGCTGCTCTTATTATCCAGGTTTCCGACAATGGTCCGGGGATCGCGGAGCCAATTCGAGACCAACTGTTTCATCCTTTTGTAAGTTACGGCAAAGAAAACGGAACCGGTCTGGGACTTACTGTCGTGCAGAAGATTGTGCAGGATCACGGGGGCAAAGTCCTGATGGAACGTACCTCGGACGCTCAAACGGTTTTTCGGATTACGCTTCCCGGCCGCTCTTCGCCAGGCTCTCTGGAAGAAAGCGACGACAAGCCGATGCCCCGTCATGTTTTGCCCGTGACCAGCAATCAAGCGAGTGAAAACTCAATTCGGCATTCGGACACGTAGTGCCCGGTCCCATCGATTTCACAGTGATCCGCGTGTCACGCAGGAGGATGTGTGAACAGCCTTTGGACTTCGACCCTTGCGCTTCGTTCAAACGCCATAGCGGCAGCCGCTTTTGTTCTCTTAAGCGCCGGCTGCCTGGCGCAGCAAAGCACACCCACACCGGCATCTGAAGCCGGGGATGGCTCGGTGAATGATCTGGCTTCGCAGGTGCGCGAATTGCGTACGCTGATCGAACAGATGCGCACTGAGAACGCACAGTCGCGCGCCGAAATGCAGGAATTGCGACACGAGTTACAGGATACCCGCAAGCTTCTGGCGCCGCTCGCTTCTTCCACAACCAACTCCGTCCCGACGGCGGAGTCCACGGCGTCCAGCGAGAATTCCAGCGCGTCCGAAACGCCGGCATCCGCTACGCGCAATACATCCGACACACCAATGGCTGCGGACCTGGGAGCCCGACTTCAAAGGCTGGAAGAATCGACTCAGTTGCTGAACTCGAAAGTTGACGAGCAATACCAGACCAAGGTGGAAACCGCCGCCAAATATCGCGCCCGGCTTTCCGGAAT
>PLUJ01000168.1:7288-7492 GCA_003165455.1 Acidobacteriaceae bacterium
ATGTGCAGTTCGATTTTGCCGGTGGCTTCCCATCGACTCCCAATGGCGTCAACTTCGGTCTCGTGCGCCTGCAGACGGCCAGCTTGCACCTCGACTGGGAACATACTTCCGTGATTGCCGGGCAGGATTCTCTGTTCATCTCCCCGCTTTCTCCTACATCCTTTGCCTCGCTCGCGACTCCCGCCTTCGCTTATGCGGGGAATT
>PLUJ01000187.1 GCA_003165455.1 Acidobacteriaceae bacterium
CCGACGACGACCTTGGATTCGCCCACGAAGACTTTTTGACGATTGCCCTGTAATATACTCGAGAGGACGCTGGCGGGATTGCGAAAAGCAACTCGGCCCGCCAGAAGCTCTGTCGGTCGAGCAACTCTAGGGAGAGCCCCACCCAATTGGGGAACCAAAAGTAGATCATGAGCGTTAGAAAATTTGCCCGCAAAGTCTACCGCAAGTTAGTCCCAATCGTAACGCGCTATCGAGACATCCGGGTCTATGCCAACTTTGTGGCGGACCGGGGATTGGACCACATCCACTACGGCTGCTGGGAGAACGGCACGCCAGACATGAATGGCGCACAGGAAAACTTATATCAGAACAAGATAAAGCCCATGATTCCGTCGAGCGCTAAAACCATTCTCGATATCGGAGGAGGGATCGGCGGAGTCTCGAATCAGCTCACGAAGGACGGCTACAAGACGCTATGTATCGTTCCAGACGAAGCGATCATCAAGATCGGGAGAAAGAAATTCCCTAACCTTTCCTTTCTGAAGAGCACTGCGGAGCAGTTTACCGTCCCGCAAAAGTATGACGCAGCGCTGATGGTAGAGTCGTATCAGTATTTCTCGGACAAACCGAAGGCGCTTTCGAACACAATCAGCCACCTGTCCGACCACGGTTGTGTGATTGTGGTGGAGGAGTTTTCGCTTATCGCGGACGGGGCTCCGAAGGAGAATGATATTGTCTCGCTTATGGAGTTGTAGTGCACCCCGCTAGAACTGGACACGGAAGTTAGTTAGGCTTGGGGCCTCCGCCAGGAGGCGAGAATGTCGAGAAAGCCGAGAGTCCAGAGAACCCCGGAAGAGAAGTGGCAGATTGTGTTGGAAGTTCTGAAGAGCGGCAACGTGGCTGAGACCTGCCGCAAGTACGAGATCGCTCCCAATCTCTATTACCGTTGGAAGGACGAAGTGGAAGCGGGAGCCAAGGCTGCGCTTGGGGGGAGAAGCGCAGCCGCGCGGCCCGATGCCGAGCAGGAAAAACGGATCAAGCAACTGGAGCGGGCGCTGGGCCGGTCGCATTTGCAGATCGAGATCTTAAAAAACGTGCTGGGCGAGTGAGCTGCGGGCCAGCCCATTCGTCGGCACGGGAGCTTGTGGCCCAAGGGAACGAAGCGAAGCTGGTGGCCGAGACGCTCGCCATCAGCCGGTCGAGCCTCTACTATCGGCGGCAGCCACGTGCCAGCCGTGCGGATCGTTCGCGCGACCAAGAGATCGTCTTGGCCTGTGGTGAGAAGCCGGCTTACGGGTATCGTCGGGTGGTCTGGTGGTTGGGGCGTCATCACGGGTTGGTGGTCAACGGCAAGCGGGCGCTGCGTGTCATGCGAGAACGCGGGTTGCTCGTGCGCCAGCGCCGTTTTCAGGTCTCGCGCCGAAAGGACTGGGGCAAGGTGGAAGCACTGTATCCCAATCACGTGTGGCAGTCGGACATGACCAAGGTCTGGGCGGGACCGAGTGTGGGCTGGGCGTATCTGGTTTCGGTGATCGACTGCTGCACACGGGAAATCATCGGCTGGGACTTGAGTCTGCGCTGTCGCACCGAAGAAGCTCTGGCGGCGCTCAACCGTGCGGTTCTGGAGGTGCTGCCTTTCGGTTCTCGTGGAACGGGTTTGACTTTGACGACCGACAATGGCACCCAGTTTACGTCGGCCCGTTATATCGAAACCCTGAATCGCCTGGGCATCACGCATCGGCGCACGGCCTACAACCATCCCGAGGGCAACAGCTACATCGAACGGTTCCATCGCAGCTTAAAAGAAGAGGAGGTGTGGCTCAACGAATACCAGAACTTCGATCACGCCCAGCAGAGCATCGCAAGCTGGATCGAGGAGTACAATCACGACCGTCCGCATCGCGGACTCCACGGACGAACCCCGCACGATGCCCGTGCCCGGTTCGCCCTAACCCTTACTTCAAACATGGCCCCAGGTGTCTAGTTTGGAGGGGTGCACTACACTTACAAGCCTATCTCATTCTCACTTCCAGTTTCTGTAGTCTCTCTCGTAGACTCAATTTTCGCTTTTTACGGTATCACTGGTATCAGCCTCCCGAATATATAGAACCGAAGCTCATGGCTATTTTGTCTAGAGCTCTTTTTCGCTCTTAATTTCTTTGGTCTCACATACTCAAAATTATAAGAACGGTTATCGCGCTAATCACCATCATTGTTGTAAATGTCGCCGGGAATCGAAATTGTTATTGACTTATATCGACCCAAACAATTAAGGTTTCGCACAATTCAGGGAGATGAATTTCCTAGCGAACGGGTTTCGTCGTTCCGTTGGGATGTTTTCCCTGCTTTCCCCAGAAGTGTTGAACAGATGCCAACCGTGAATCTTCACGGGGACGCATTAGTGCGGAGTTTATTGATTCTGCGGTATGGGCATCGCTAAACGATGTCCTACTAGCCTGTTCATTGCTGATGGAGGAAGAAAGATGTCCACTCGTTTCAGTGTTAGCCTTTTGCTTGTTCTTGCTTTCTCAACTCCTGTTTTTTCCCAGAATCCGCAGAGCGATCCTAGAGCCATCAACCTAGCGACCAAGGCCATCACGGCGTTAACGAGCGGATCGGCTATCAGTGATGTCAGGCTGACTGCAAATATCGAGTGGATCGCCGGTCCGAAGCCTGAGCCAGGCACGGGAATTTTCCTTGCCAAAGGAAATTCCGAAAGTCGGATCGACCTGTCTCTGAATAGCACCGGCAAGAGAACCGAAATCCGTAACAGTTTCAATGGGCCAGCAGGGCAGTGGATCAATGCTGACGGTAAGTCCGGAAACTACGCCTCTCACAACTGTTGGACCGATGAGGTCTGGTTCCTTCCGGAGCTTTCTTCACTGGCGAATAGCAGTGATCCTCGATTTATTTTCTCGTACGTCGGCCAAGAAACCTGGAATGGGCTATCTACTCAGCACCTGCGCGTCTATCAAGCGCAAAACGATTTCAAGCAGGCGCAGCAGCTCAGCGCGATGGATTTCTACCTCGACCCTACTTCGCTGGTGGTGTTAGGAATAGCGTACAAAACGCATCCCGACAGCAACATGAACGTGGACCTTCCAGCGGAGATTCGATTCGCCGACTTCAGGCCAGTGCATGGCATCCAGGTTCCGCTTCACGTTCAGCGCCTACAGAGCGGCGCTGTGATGCTGGACATTACGGTTACCGGCGCATCATTCAATACCGGCGTAAGAGACGATGAATTCCTAATTCAATAACCGTCCTAAGTCTTTTCGGAAATCGACGGCTTTCAAGAGAACAGCGAGGAAAACCGATGGCGCGAATCGTAAGTTGCATGCGAGGTCTTGTTTTAATTGGAATCGTAACCTTTGCTGTTTTGGACTCCGACGCGCAAGTGGTAGGGAAGGTAGCTACTGGAACGCCGGCATTTGGGAGCTTCGGAGGCGGACCGTTTGATACCGTCAATCTCGGAAATCTGAATACCCACTTTTCGATACCCGTGCTGCACAAGGCTGGTCGTGGCACGCCATTTACCTACGACCTTAGTTACGACAGCTCAATTTGGACAGCGGTAAGCGCCAACGGTGTCACGCAGTGGGAGCCTGTTTACAACTGGGGCTGGCGGGGACAAACAGAAGTAATGATGGGATATCTTTCATTTTCAGAAAATACAGCCGATTGCTATTACAAAGACGGACTTATCCAATTACTTGGTAGCATTCACATCACTCTGAGCAACTTTGTTTATCATGACCCGTGGGGACAGTCGCACTATTTCGCTGGGGAGACGAATACCTGGACGGGAAACGGCGGGGACGGCAGTTGTCCGCTTGGCGCAGACAACACTATTAGTGCCACGACGGGAGACGGCTCGGGCTATTCAATCAACGGGACCGCTATCACCAGTAGGAGCGGAAAAATTATAAATCCGCCAATCAATATAAATAGCGGCAGCGCCACGGCAACAGACGCCAACGGGAACCAGATCAATGTGAACAGCAGCGGTCAGTTCTTTGACACGCTTTCAGGCACAACCCCGGCCCTCACGGTTTCTTCCGCCGCCCCCCCAACGCCAACAACCTTCACATATACTGCCCCATCGGGCGGAAACGCGTCCTTCACCATGAACTACACGCAATACACAGTAGCAACGGACTTCGGTTGGGGGAATATTGCGGAATATCCGCCAACAAGCGTTCCGTTGGTCAGCAGTATCGACCTGCCGGATGGAAACAGTTATTCCTTCTCTTACGAGGCTACTTCGGGCAGCTGTACTGCGCTGGCAGGCACGAACGGACCGTGCATTACCGGTCGCATTAATGTGGTTACGCTGCCCACGGGAGGAAAGATTTCCTACACTTTTCGTGGAGGCTCGAATGGTGTTAATTATATCAATCAGGACGGCACTACTGGGGCCCTGACCCGTGTGCTTTCGTCAACCACCACAGCCCCGAGTCAGACATGGGAGTATGATCGCGGGTTACTCGGGGCGAATCTGTTTGAGACCATCGTTACGGACCCCAATAGCAACCAAACCGTCATCGATTTCTCGGAAGACACAAGCGGCACGTATAATTTCTACGAAACGCAGAGGCAGGTTTATCAAGGTAGTTCATCGTCTGGCAGCCTACTCGCCATGAGTACTCGCTGTTACAACGACAATTACGCAACTTGCAATTCCACCGTCGTTTCGTCCCCGATTACCCAAACCGATGTCTATAGTACGACAGAACCTAATGGCGTTTCGCGGCTATCCGAGGTTCTCTATAACGCCTACGGCCTCGTGTACGACGACAAGGAGTTCAACTATGGAGTGGTCACCGGAAAAGCACCGGGTAAAACAGACCTCGTCCGCGAGACAGCCATTTCTTACGCGAGTCTAGGTAATGGAATTGTCAACAAACCTTCGTCAGTGATTGTTTCGGATTGGACCAGCAGTAAGGCGGTGACCGTTTCATCCACAACATTCGCATACGACGGCACAGCGGTTACTGCCACCAGCGGAACGCCGCAGCACACCTCAATAAGCGGCTCACGCGGGAATCTAACTACTCTCACCACGTCAAGCGGCAGCGCAACGTCCCTGACAAAGTCATTCACTTATTACGATACGGGCAATCCGCATGTTGCGACAGACGTTAATGGCGCGCAAACCACCTATGTTTATAGCTCGGCTGCCAACCCGTACAACAGCGCGTTAACCGCCTCATGCGGCAATTCTTTTGCTACGACCGTCGACGAGCCGCTCAGTCTTTCCCGCTCCATGCAGTGGAACTGCATTGGCGGAATCGCCGAACAGGTGACGGACGAAAATAGTAAAGTTGTAAAGAGCGGGTATACCGACCCGGATTTCTGGCGACCGGCGAATCTCTATGACCAGGAAAACAACGAAACTACAATTACCTATGTTGGCGAAACTGCCGTGGAAGCCGCGTTGCAAAACTTCAACGGAGGCAGTTCTTCCTCAGATTCTCGAACAACTGTAGATGGCTTTGGACGTTCGATTCNNCAGGGACCGACCGCAACTAATTACGACACGAGCGAAATCGATTACGACAACGTAGGACAACCTTCCCGGTCCACAATGCCCTATAGCACCACCGCCAGTCCGACGAGTTCTAACACCACAGCTCCCGGTAAAAATACCACATACGACGCTCTTGGTCGCGTGCTCACGATCCAAGATGCGGATGGAGGCACCGTCTCCTACACCTATACGAACAACGATGTGCTGCAATCGGTTACGGGAAGCCAGTCCTTCCAGAAGCAGTTTGAATATGATGGATTGGGACGCCTGACTTCAGTCTGCGAAATCTCGTCAATTCTCACCGGCTATGGTACGTGTGGTCAGGGAACAACGCAGAACGGTTTTTGGACCAAATACACTTACGATGCGCTCGGGCACCTATTGACTGTGACCCAGAACGCGCAGGCTACTGCTGCCAAGCGGCAGCCGCGCTCATTTACTTACGATTGGCTTGGCCGTATGACTTCAGAATCCAACCCGGAAACTGCAAATACGGGTCAAAACGGCACGACCTCCTACACATACGATTCCTATGCCCCCGGTACTTGTGGTGGACAGACCAGCGAACCGGGCGATTTAATGTTGATGACCAAGCCCAGCGGCGCATCGGTCTGCTATATCCACGATGCGTTGCACCGTCTAACCGATGAGGGTGGTAGCGATAATTGTATGACGAACGCCTGTAAGCGATTCCGCTACGACAATAGTCAAGGATATTACGGCTCGATTCCTCCTGGCGTGACCGTCAGCAACTCGCTTGGGCGAGTAGCGGAGGTAACCACTGAGGTCGGCAGCAACAGCACGAAGGTCACCGACGAATGGTTCAGCTACTCGCCACGTGGAGAGCTAACGGATGTTTACGAATTCACGCCACATTCGAGTGTCTACTACCACACCACCGCTTCCTACTGGCCGTCCGGGACATTGGAAACCTTGAGCGGCATTCCCAGCGTACCCACGATCAACTACGGAGCCAGCGGAGCCGGTCTTGACGCNNCTGGGATCGCTCACCGGAATCACCTTCGGCTCTGCCGACAGCGACAGCTTCACCTACGATCCCAACACAGGCCGCATGACAGGGTACACTTTTACTGTGAACAGCCAGACCGACATCGGCGCGCTCACTTGGAACACCAACGGCACGCTGAATCAGATGAAGATTACCGACAGCATCACAGGAACTTCCGACAGCCAGACTTGTAACTACCTTTACGATGACTTGCAGCGCGTTTCTTCGGCGAATTGCGGAGCGCTTTGGACGCAGAACTTCACCTACGATTCCTTTGGCAACATAACAAAATCGGGCAGTAGCGCCTTCGATCCAAGTTATTCAGTCACGCAAAACCAGTTCACGTCTATTCCTGGCGTAAGCGTCAGCTACGACGGCAATGGAAACCTGCTCACTGACAACCTCAATACTTACACTTGGGACGTATACGGCCGCATGAGCACAGTCACAACCGGCTCGGCCACGGTGACCGCAACCTACGATGGGCTGGGGCGTATGGTTGAGAACAATGCTGGAGGAGCGTACTCGGAGTTCGTGTACGGACCGACGGGAGTCAAGCTGGCACAGGTAAATGGCACGACGCTGATCAAGGCATTCGTCGCGCTGCCGGGCGGGGCGAAGGCCATTTATAATTCTTCCGGTACGCTGGCATACTTCCGCCACTCGGATTGGCTGGGCAGTTCGCGGCTGACTTCGACGGCCACGAAGCCAACTTCCATGTATTCCAGCACGGCCTACGCGCCCTTCGGGGAGTCACAGGCGGCTCAGACCTCGGGCACGGCAGATGCGTCATTTACCGGGCAGGATCAGGATACNNGATGACGACGACGATGATGATGTGTGCGGCGGGGGTGGAGGCGGTGGAGGAGGGGGAGACGACAACAGTGGGGATGACAATAGCGGAAATCCAGATCAGACTTGCGACGCGCAGTGCCAGCAAGATAAGCAGCAGAACTGTGCCGATGGACTTCAAGAAGCGGGCCAGACTATGGCTGCCGTTGACAGAGCTAACGCGTCGTGGGACATGCTACAAACGGCCGCCGACGCTAACAATGTCGATCCCGCTTTATTGGCTGCTATCGGGATTCGCGAAACCGGATTTCAAAACATTCCGCAGTCTGGCGGAGGTCAGGGAGCCGGAATTTTCCAGATCGATCTAGGGCAAAACCCCAATGTCACTTCACAACAGGCATTTAACCCAGCGTGGGCTGCTAACTTTGCAGCGAACATGTTGGACACGAATATGGACACGCTCGCGGCAGCTTACCCAAATCTGAACCAGAATCAGCTTTTGCAAGCGACGGCTGCTTCCTACAATTTTGGAACCGGCAATATAAGCGGCAATCCGAACACCATCGATGTGGGCACGACCGGTGGCAACTACGGCGAAAGCGTCGCTTCGATTATGGACTGTTTTTGATTGAGTAAGTGAGGATAGTTATGCGAAGAGTCCTTCTCGGCTCCCATCTCATGCTGCTCTCAGCGGCAGTAGCCGGTTTTATATTGCTGGTGGCTAGCTGCCTTGCACAGCCACAACATCAACAGAGTGCTACCCAGGACAATGCCCTAAGGAAGTTTCTTCAGGGTTACGTTGGAGTCCCGACCGACGAAAACAAAATGACACGATACTCCGCCGCATTCGTTGATCTGCGGGGCGATGGAGCACGGGAAATTATTGTTTACCTCACATCCAAGGCCTGGTGTGGAACTGGCGGTTGTACTACGCTGATCCTGGCTCCCGAAGGTCCCTCTTACAGGGTTGTTACGAGGATTACAGTAACACGGCCCCCAATTCGCATTTTAGATACGAAGTCGAACGGCTGGCATGATATAGGTGTGCAGGTGAGGGGAGGAGGTATTCAACCTGGCTACGAGGCCGACCTTCCGTTTGATGGCAACACTTATCCGAGAAATCCTTCCATGCTTCCGGCCCGGCGAGCGGCTGAAAACGCGGCGGGTGAAGTGGTCGTCCCCTACACAGTGGAGGGGGCGCCTCTATATTGATTAAGATCGGCGTGGGTGCAGTGACACTGAGCAATCCGCAGTCCTGGGACCGCGATGCGTACGTCCGTCGATTCCTGACCCCGGCAGTGTGGCGATTCGGGCACGGTGAGGGCTAGGTCTTATTGTGCCATCATTCTCAAAGCGGTATCGCGTGAGCAGCGTTTCAAATTCGGAAGGGGGATTCGCGCTCGACGGCGAGGTGATGGTGACCTGCCCCCCGTTTTCCACACGAATCTGAGTATGATTTCGTCGAAGGAAAGGGGAAAGAAGCATGTCGAAGAGCAGGCACACGGAGGCGCAGATGATCGGGGCACTGAAGCAGTTGGAAGCGGGTCGCAAGGCAGAGGATGTGGCGCGGGAAGTGGGAGTGTCGAAGCACACAATCTACGCCTGGAAGGCGAAGTACGGCGGGGTGGATGTGAGCGAAGCACAGGAAGCAAAGCAGTTGCGGGATGAGAACACGAAGCTGAAAAAGCTGGTGGTCGATCTCAGTCTGGACAAAGAGATGCTGAAGGCGGTGATCGCAAAAAACGGATGGAGCTCGTAAACCAGCGGGCGGACGCGGACTGGCTGCGGAGCGAATATGCAGCGAGCGAGCGCCGGGTTTGCGGGCTGATGGGGATGGTGGTAGCGAGTTATCGCTACCGGAGCCAGCGCAGCGATGAACCGCTGCGGACGAAGCTGGTGGAGTTGGCGCGGGAGAAGCCGCGTTTCGGATATCGGCGGCTGCATGTTCTGTTGGGCCGCGCGGGAGAGCGTGTGAACCACAAGCGCGTGCATCGCGTGTATCGGGAGGCGGGATTGATGATTCGGCGGAAGAAGCGGAAGCATTGCGTGCAACGGCAGCTTCCGGAAAAAGTAGGAATTACATGGCTGGATCAAAAAACTCGCAGAAAAACGCAGAAAAACGACGGCGCGGTAGGCCCGTTCTTATACCGCGTTCGATTGTACTTGGGCAAGCTGACCACTACCGCATCGTGTTGCAGCAATTCTGGCCAAAACTGGGTCCGAGACTTTTAGTCGTTCAATCTGCCAAGGAGATCGTTTCCGCCGTTCGCGAGGAAGCAGTCGGCATTAGCGGGAGTATGGTTCAATTTGCGGACCTGATACTGAAAGTCTTGCGTGATCCGAAATTCCCACGTACTAGGGCGAAATCGCAGATTCACTTCCTGGCTGATTCTCTGGGAGGCCAAGGATTTGTAACGCCGCGCCGGTCCCGAGAAATATGTGCGGAAGAGAGAAGCAAGGTGAGGCACGTCATTGTCCGGCGTGAATATTACATTGAGTGCTCATGCGGCTTTGAAGGACCAGCTCGGGATGGAGGTTGCCGCAATTGCGGCAGTGGTGAATTGTCTTGGGATTTGCGTCTGAAAGAAGACTATTGATTGCAGCGTCGCTGGTCTTGATCGCGGATCAGAATTCGCGGGAAAACATGAAAAAATCCAAGAAATCGAACCCGGCCTAACGTTACGTACGTACGTAACGTTAGAGCCTCGAATCCTCGCCCGCCCACCAAGAGCGTTGCGAGCAGTTCAGGTGGTCCGGCGCAAGTATTCCATTCTTGCCCTTCCTCTTTCCGTCAGCCGGTAGGCCAATTGTCCCCGCCTAGAGTTCGGATGTCGCTCCAGCAATCCTTGACTTCGCAGTCTTCCAAGATAACTGTAGAAAGAACGGCGGTCTGGCGCACCCTGTAATCTGTTTAGAATCTCGTCCGGTTTAAGGACACGGTTGTTCTGTGCGAAGAAGGTTAAAACTTGCAATTTAGTCATATCGGATAGTTAAGAATTTGCGGAGCTGTGCTGTTTCAAGTGACATACGCCAGTGTATGATAACTGCAAAACGCAATGGATAGACCTTTCATTCGCTTTAACTCTTTTAACTTTAATTTAAACAAAGCTAAAGTTAGCGTGGCCTCGCAGACAAGTATTCACTGCTTGGGTGTAAGCTTAGCCGTTCCTCATGGTTCACTTCTCTGCTTCCGTATGCACAAACGAGAGTTATGACGAAATGGCAGTTAACACGAATAAGGCAACAGCTAAGTGCCAACCGGTTGTGCGATGTGCTTTCTCGTTCTTTCCTAGTTGCTCTGGTCACCGGTACGATCTCCGCCCAGGAAGGCGTTGCCAAAGAGGGCAGCACGTTAGCCCCCCCGTCTGCCGAGGTCAACCACGCCATTAGCCTTGCGACCGGCTACCTGGAGCGGGCTTGTGGTCCAGATGGAAAGTTTGCCTATCAAGTTGACATTCGTTCGGGGCGGCAAGACTCTTCGTATGACATCATCCGGCATGCCGGGGCGATGTACGCTCTCGCGATGGCGAATCGCTCCCATCCCGCCCCACAAGCTGCTGCTGCGTTGATCCGAGCGGCAAAATTCCTTCGGGAGAATTACATTGGGCCGGGTGTTCGTCCGGGGCAGGAAGCGGTTTGGTCTCAACCGCTGGTGGAGAGTGCCCATAGTCGCGGCACGGTTCCGGAGCGTTATGCTGAGTTGGGCGGGACCGGCCTGGGATTAGTAGCCCTGGCCGAGGCGAGGCGAGTTGATCCGCAATCGGTACCGCTCGAACAGCTACAGGCGCTTGGCCGCTTCGCGGTGTTTCTGCAAAGGGATGACGGGAGCTTTGTTCATAGATATCTCGCGCAGAGCGGCGCTGTAGCGAATTGGCAAAGTCTTTATTATCCTGGCGAGGCCGCTTTGGGGTTCATTGCGCTGTATGAAGCGGACCATTCTCGCGAATGGCTAATAGCAGCGGGTAAGGCCCTTACTTATCTCGCGAGGAGCCGTGCCGGGCTTACGATGGTTCCGGCGGACCATTGGGCACTCATCGCCACTGCCGAATTTCTTCCCTATTGTGACCGCGTTGGGTGCGCTGCTCCACGTGAAGAACTAGTGCGGCATGCCGTTCAGGTTTGCGAGTCGATTCTGTACGATCAATTCCAGGGTTCAACCGCGACAGGTTTGGATGGGGCGTTCGATCCGGCTGGGCGCACAGCGCCAACTGCTACGCGATTGGAAGGTCTGTTAGCTGCGCTGGAGTTCCTGCCGACCGGCGACTTGCGAGGTAAAGTCGAGTCAGCCATCCGAAGAGGAATTTCTTTCCTTCTGCGAGCGCAGATCCTTGCCGGGGAGGAGGCCGGAGGAATGCCGGGCGCGATTCTCGTCAGCGAGCAGGATTCTGCAAGAGTTCGCGTCGATTATGTGCAACACTCTTTATGTGCCTGGCTAAGATACCGAACTGTATCCAACCACGCGCCCGGTAAAGAACGGTCATGAGCCGTTTCGTTCGCTGTATCGTCCCCATCATTATCCTTATCCTTGTTGCGTTCCAACCTGGAAGGGCTGGACAGGGCCTAAACTCTACTCCGGCGCGGTCCGCCATTGACCTGCCCCCAATTTTCGTTCACATAAGAATACGACAACTTTGAGCTACTCCCTGTCCGGTGTGAGCCGGGATGGGGGAGCGCGAGGGGCAAGGGACGGCGTTTGAGTCCCT
>PLUJ01000226.1:0-22070 GCA_003165455.1 Acidobacteriaceae bacterium
CGTGGCGGGCTGCGTCGGCAACATGCAGCGCGATTGCGACGGCGAAGGCGATCCACGCCAGGCCGAAGTTCCAGTGGAGCGTCGAAGTAAACATGTGCGTATCTCTGGCTCGAAAGTTTACGCCGAAGATGCGCGTTGGCAAGGTTGATTTCTGGGTTCGCCATTGCGTGTTTACACTAAGGGTTTGCACTTTCAATCAGGAGGAGTATGCATTTTCGCCTGCGCCCGATGTTGGGGCTGATGTCCGCTGCCGTATTTTGTTTCAGCCTTCCCATTCACGCCCAGACTGCTTCGAATCCGATCCCAATTACTGCCGATCTGACCGACGCGCCGCGCAAGATCATTCATGCGCAGATGACGATTCCTGTGATCCCCGGTCCGCTGACGCTGCTGTACGCGAAGTGGATTCCGGGCGAACACGCACCCGATGGGCCCGTGATCGATCTGGCCGGATTAAAATTCTTCGCCAGCGGCAATCCGTTGAAGTGGCGCCGCGATCTGCTCGATGGTTTCACGCTGCACGTGGACGTGCCTGCAGGCGTGACCGAGATCGATGCCGAACTTGATTTTCTTTCCCCTGCGACCTTCGAAGGCGGCTTCTCCGCCGGATCTTCCGCCACCGACAAAATGGCCGTCATTAGCTGGAATCAGGTGTTGCTGTATCCCAAAGGTTTCAACTCTAACGAAATCACCTACATTGCCAGCTTGAAACTTCCGACGGGTTGGAAGTACGGCACGGCGCTCCCGATCGCGTCCACGTCTGTCAGTAACGGTGAAACGCAGCTGGCATTCCAGCCCGCGCCGCTGAATACTCTGGTCGACTCGCCCGTAATCGCCGGAGAGTTCCTGAAAGTCGTTTCCCTGGCGCAAGATCCCCTGACCGAAATGGACATTGCCGCCGACAGTGCCGCGGCCCTCGACGCCCCGCAGGAAGTCTGGGACCACTATAAGAGCCTGGTGGATCAGGCGAATAAACTTTTCGGCGCTCATCACTATCGGGATTACCATTTTCTTCTAAGCCTTAGCGACCACGTCGCGCACTTCGGGCTGGAGCACCACGAATCCGATGACAGCCGTGTCGACGAGCGCGGACTGGTCGATGAGAGTGCGCGCAAATCGGAAGCAGACCTGCTCCCCCACGAGTACGTTCATTCGTGGAACGGCAAATATCGGCGTCCAGCCGATTTGACCACCCCCAACTATGAAGATCCGATGCAGGACGATCTGCTCTGGGTCTACGAAGGTCTCACCAATTATCTCGGCACTGTCTTGACGGCCCGCAGCGGATTGCTTACGAATGCGGACGCTCGCGACGACCTGGCTTTAACCGCAGCTCAAATGGATCACACTCCCGGCCGAACCTGGCGCAACCTGCAAGACACGGCAGACGCTGCCCCCGAACTCTACTTTTCTCCGCGCGCATGGGAATCCTGGCGTCGTAGCACGGATTTCTACGATGAGGGCACGCTCGACTGGCTCTGGGTTGACGTTATTATTCGCCAGCAAAGCAAGGGAGCAAAAACGATCGATGACTTCTGCCACCTTTTTCACGGACCGCCAAGCACCGGTCCTATGGTGAAAACTTATACTTTTGACGATGTCGTCAACGCTCTCAGCCAGATCGTCCCCTATGATTGGCGCGGATTTTGGACCGAGCGCCTCACCAATCACGGCCCGGGAGCGCCGCTGGGCGGAATCGAAGGCAGCGGGTGGAAGGTGGTTTACGACGACACGCAATCTGACATGCTTCGGGGTGCGGAAACGAACGGTCACGTCGCCAGCGGAACCTATTCCATCGGCCTCGAACTTCGCGATGACGGTGTCATTGTCGATACCATCGAGAACATGCCCGCGGCCCTTGCTGGAGTTGGCCCTGGCATGAAGCTCATTGCGGTCAACGGCCGACGCTACACTCCGCAAGTTATGCGGGACTCGCTTAAGGCTGGTAAGACCAGCACGACCCCTCTCGAACTGCTCATTGAGAACACCGACTACTACAAGACTTACAAACTGGATTACCACGGAGGCGAACGCTACCCGCACCTGGTGCGCGACGAATCGAAGCCCGACTTGCTGACGGAGATATACAAAGCAAAATGAAACGCGGCTGAGGAGAGCAAATGCGTCACGATTGTATCTATGCTTCTCTGTGTTCTTCTGCATCCTCTGTGTTTACGGTTCCTTTGCGTATTCAGAAGAAAACCCTAATCCTCTCCTCGCTCGTACTTTCTTCCTTCATCCAACTTCACGCTCAAACTTCCATCCTCGGGTTCACCCCCACCTCCGCTGCCCACGAATCCTCAATTGAAGAAAAATTCAAGTCCATTCCCACCCCCGACGAAGAACGCCGCCAGCACAAAATTTTCACCGCAGAGCCCCACGTTGCCGGCTCTGTACGAAACAATGAGCTCGCGCGCTACATTGCCGACCAGTGGCGAAACGAAGGACTTGAAGACGTCATCATCCGCCGGTATGACGTTTACGGCAGCAATCCAAAATTCACCTCGCTGGAAATGATCGCGCCGATCCACTATCGCGCCCTGCTCCGGGAACTTCCCGTCCCTGGCGATCCCGATCTCAAAAACAAAGCCATCAGCTCCGCCTGGAGCGGCATGTCCGCCTCGGGAGAAGTCACCGCCCCGCTCGTCTACGCCCACAGCGGCAATCCGGAAGATTACGACCTTCTGCGCAAGCAAGGCATCGACGTTAAAGGAAAAGTCGTCCTCGTCCGCTACTCGAATCCTTACAGCTATCGCGGATTCAAAGCACTCACCGCCCAGCGCGAAGGCGCAGCTGCCATTCTCATTTACAGCGATCCTGCCGAAGATGGATACCAGAAAGGCAAAGTAGTCCCCAACGGTCCATGGGGTCCGGAGTATCACATCCAGCGCGGCTCCATCACCTACGATTTCCTGGTTCCTGGCGATCCGCTCACGCCGGGATGGGCCTCTGTTCCCGGCGCAAAAAGAATTCCGATCGAGGAAGCTGTCTCCATTCCCAAGATCATGGCACTTCCGCTTTCGTGGCACGACGCCAAACCTCTTCTCGCCCACATGGATGGCCCCATCGCACCCACTGATTGGCAAGGACAAGACTGGCAAGGCGGATTGCCGATCAAATATCACCTCGGCGGCGATCGCGTGCGCGTCCATGTGAAAATCGATATGGATAACTCCACGCAGCCCTACTATGTGGTCGAAGGCCGCATTCGTGGCTCGGAGTTGCCCGACGAATGGGTCGTGCTCGGCAACCACCGCGATGCCTGGGTCTTCGGCGGCGTGGATCCCTCAAGTGGCACCGCTTCCATGATGGAACTCACTCGCGCGCTAGGAAAATTAGCGAGGACCGGAATGCGCCCGCGCCGCACCATCGTAGTCTGTAGTTGGGATGGCGAAGAGATGGGTCTCACCGGTTCCACCGAATGGGGCGAACAGTTCGCCGACGAACTCCGAAAGAAAGCGGTTGCCTATCTCAACGTGGACGAAGCCACCTCCGGCCCCGATTTCCACGGCCAAGCCGTAGCTTCGCTCGCTCCCATGCTGGTAGAAGCCGCACACACTTTGCAAGATCCCGGCGGCAAGTCTTTGTACGAAGCGTGGAAAGAATCGTCGGTGCGCGAACGAGCCGAATCCAAACAACCCGAGGAAGTGACGGACTTAAATCTCGCCGATACTCGCATCGGCAGCGGATCCGACCATACCGTCTTCCTCAACTTTATTGGCATGCCTGTACTTAACTTGGGCTTCGAAGGTCCTTACGGTGTGTACCATTCCGCCTATGACGATTTTTTCTGGATGAACCACTTCGGCGATCCCGGCTACCGCTATCACACCCTGATGTCGCAATTGTGGGGAGTGCTCGCTTTGCGCTTGGCAAATGCTGACCTCTTGCCTTTCGACTTTGCCGTTTACGCTGCCAATATTCGAGAATTCGTAGTTGAATTGAGTAAGGGCAAAAACATGAATGGACTCGACTTCAAACCGTTGCTCGCTGCCATCGACCAGTTTGAGTCCGCGGGTAAGAATTTGAATGAGTCGACGAGTCGCGCTCTTGCGGAGACTTCAATCAGGCCCAACCTTGCCAGCACAATTAATCATGGGACCATGGAGGTTGAACGCAACTGGCTGAATCCCGAGGGCATTCCCGGTCGCCCCTGGTTCAAGCACATGCTCTACGGCGCACGCTTCACTTACGCGCACCTGGAGCTTCCAGGATTGACGGAGGCGGTGGAAAAACAAGACTGGCTTACTGCCCAACAGCAAGCAGAAATCCTGCGCCAGGCGTTAGACAACAACACGCGCCTTCTTAACGAGATGAATTCTGACCTGGCAGACAGTAAAGCGCAAATCCAGTGAGTTCCTCGAATCGGCTATCGGAATTCAGAACGTCGTTCCGAACCCACCTTTGAACGCGCTATCTCTACTCTGCTAGCTAGACGTGCCCCGCAATTTCAAAAGCTGGTCCTGCGTCTTCTGCCAGGCTTTGGGTTTTTTCTTGGTAGCGATCGGCGCACCGGGATCGCTGTAAAAGGCGAGAATGTTGGCGCGCAGTTCCGGCGTGATCTTGTCGAAATTGTGGTCGGCGAGCTGATCCAGCAGATGAGCATACGAGTTGTCGGTAAGCCAGTACTCGCCAGCCCGCGTGTCGAGACCGGTATCGAAGTCAGTATTCGGGAGCTGCAGGGTGCCTGCTTCGGTGGCATGAATCAGTTCGGTATAGTTCTCGACAGTCTTGTCGACACTCGCGATGTAAAAGTCTTCAGTCTTTTGAGTCGGAATCTTAAAAGCGAGAGCTTTCAGCGGACCGACCTTGGGAATGAATCGCACTAGGAACCCAAGCACCTGCGTGCCGAACCCCGCTCGTTGATAGCCTTTTCCCCACTCCTTCTGGTAGCTGGCGCGGGAGAGGTAATAACGGAATTGCCGCGCTCGAAAATTGGGCGTCTCCAATACGATCTCCTGGCGGCGAGTGATCAGCGCCACACGGGTCATCTCTGGAATTACAGTGCTGATGGCCCTGCGGAAGGTGCCGATTGCCAGATCTTCCTTGGAAATTACATCGGTCAAAGGAATGCCGTAGGTGTCGAGAAATCCGCGTTCGAGCACCGGCTTCGAAATCTCGAAACCAATGAAATCGTGGTAGCTGTCCGAGGTATATCGATTCTTCGCGACCTGCGTTACATCGAAGCCAAATTCCATTCGGATGTGCGCTTTGGGGTTGTCCTCATAGGTCACCATCGCTCCATATTTTCTTCCGAGCTTCGGGAACTCGATTCCGACCGCCTGGTTGACCGTAGGATGCCCAATATTATCTGCAGAATAGTGCGCGAGAGCGCCCAGCGCGAATGCATATTCGTCAAGATCGGAGGCTTCCTTTAGCAGATTTACCACGAAGTCTCCGCTTCGCACGTAATGCGTGAGATCGCTGAAATACTTGTTCCCGAAGGGGTAATATCCCATATCCTGGATCAGCGAACCGCCATACGCGAAGGCATGAGCTTTTTTCAGGTCGTCATCGGTCGCCTGAGGAAATCGTTTTTTCAACAACGGAACGATTTTATCCTTCCAGGCCAAATCTACGATCTCTTCATGCGTAAGAACGGAGTATGCCGCGCAGGGCTGCACCACGCAGGCTTGCATCAGCACAATCACCAAAGCAAAGTCTAGCCGAGACCGCCACGTGTTAATGCGCATCATTTTCCTAACACGAGTACGACAAAGGTATCGGGTAGGATGCTGCGCCGCGGATGAGGGTTATCGGCGGTCGGCGCAGGGGGCGGCCCGAATTTGGCAGTTACTACATACACGTTGTGTGTTTTGGAATCGAGTGCCAGAGTGCGCGCGCCCGGCTGAGTGGGAACATTTTCCGCCACGCTGAACTGGTCGCTGGAAGCTTCGCGGATCACGTTCAAGACGCCTTCTCCGCAAGACGCGAAGGCCAGGCTAGTCTCCTCATCGAAGGTGGTGGCATCCACACCGTCGCCAATCGGCAGAGTCGCCATAACTTTGCCTGTATCCGCATTTACGACTGCCATCATCTTATTATCGCAGCCAACGAACAACCGGCGGTGCTTGCGATCCATGGACAAGCCGGAAGGCGATTCGCAAGGCGCGAGCGGCCACTTCGCTTTAACCAAAAGCTTATCGGGATCGATCGCGACCAATTCGTTCTTGTCTTCGATGTTGACGAACACTTCCCCTTTGCCGTCGCTGGCGGCGAACTCCGGTTTGCCGTCAAGCCTGATCGTGCCCAGCACCGCTCCTTTTTCCGCATCCACGGCGGTCGCGTCCTGGCTTTTTCCGTTAAATGTGAAAACCCGTTTCGTCGACGGGTCGTAGAGAATGGCGTCGGGATTTTCGCCCACTTTTACTTTGCCGGTGGTGGCAAGCGTTTTCAAATCGAAAATGGTGACCGTACCCTCGCGGCCATTGCTGACAAATCCGCGGTCTAAATCCGTTGCCAGAGCGATGCCGTGGACTCCGGGCGTTTCCGCAATATCGCCCACTTTCTTTCCGGAATCCAGGTCCAGGACTATAACGTGAGTGGCGCGCGAAATAAACAGTCTGCGGGTGGCCGCATCTGCGGTTAGGTAATCCCAGCCTCCGTCGCCGCCGATCTTGTAAGTTTGTATGACTTTATATCCCGGATTCTCCGCTGCCGGAGCGGCAGCGGTCCCAAGAGCGACCAGCGCCAGAACGGATGTTGTGCGGAACCAAGAACGCAAAGCATTTCCTTGCTTGAACATGCCTTCTCCTAATCGGTGAGCCCGCGAGCATCAATTTGACGTCAAGAACGCCTGCGCTCAGCCCGGCATCCAAAGTCGTTGGGCGTCCCGGATGTAACTTTATCCTACTATTTTGATCATTCTGATGCGAAGGTCGGTCTAACACAAATCTCCGGCGCTACAAAAAACTTTAGCATTGGGGAATTGAAGCGGTTCAGAACGAAAATGTAATTGATTCTTGCGGCAAAATCGTCGCGATACGCGTCTAAGATTTATTAGCATCCAAGCCTGTGCTCGTCGTACTCTCTTCTTCACTGCATGTGCGCCACGAAAACGATTTCCGCTTCCATCCAGTCGGTAGTTTCGGAGTTGCTGGCTGAACTCCATGCCAGCAGCGGATGCGAACGGATTGGCCTTGCACCACCGGATTTCGCCGCGATTTTATGCGAAGTGGCGGTGAAGTATCTGCCAGCTGCGAGTAGCGCCGCTGAAACGCGCAATTTCCTTTTGAGCTTGCGGGTGGAAGAACTGGCTCTGGCCAGAGCCTGCGCGGCCGGTCACAACACGGCATGGGAAATATTCCTCACCCGCTACCGCGAAAAGCTGTATCAAGCGGCGCTTCGCATTGCACGCGAAGACTCGGCGGCACGCGACCTTGCCGATAGCCTATATGCGGAGCTGTACGGGACCACCACTCGAGACGGTAAACGCTTCTCCAAATTAGCATCATTCACCGGACGAGGGTCTTTGGAAGGTTGGCTTCGTACGGTGCTGGCCCAGGAATTCGTCAATCGCTATCGTCGTACCAAACGAATGGTTAGTCTCGACGAAGAAGGGGAGGAGGGATCCCAATTCCCCGCACCGGAGCCCGAACCACTTCCATCCTCGGATTCGCGCCTTGAGCTTGCCACCGACGCTGGTTTAGCTCAGCTTTCGAGCGAAGACCGGATGGTTCTGGCCACCTACTATCTGGACGGACGGACGCTCGCCGAGATAGCGCGAATCCTTGGCGTACATGAATCCACGATCAGCCGAAAGGTGGATAAGTTGGCCAAATCCTTGCGAAAGAGGATCTTGGCCCACTTGATTCAGCAGGGAATGAGCCGGCGTCAAGCGGAAGAGGCTATGGAAAGCGACGTCCGGGACCTGCAATTGGACATTCGTCGTAGTTTGTCGCAAGAATCACCGGGAAAAGCGTTCTCCGATCATAGAGTCGAAAAGGTAAAGGAAACCCATAAGTGAAGGCCGCAAGCCGGGTTGAGTCTGAGAGCTGGCCAAAGTGATAGAAAGCGGAATGGCGGAAGTAAAATTCGATGGATAGCTTCGACAAATTCGTGGGTAGCCGTTTTCGGAGAATGACTGAAACGACCGGGCACCCCGAGCCCAATGTTCTTACGGCTTTCACCGAACAGTTGCTCGGAGAGCGTGAGCGGCGATCCGTGATCGACCACCTCGCCTTCTGTGCGGATTGCAGAGAAGTTGTCGTGCTGGCGATGCCTGATCCGGAGATACAAAGTCTTTCAACTTCTGTAGGCAAAGCTGGCACGGTCGGGGCTGGTTGGCTTCATTGGCCATCGGTTCGCTGGGCAGCTCTGGCGGCAGCACTGCTCGTCGTTACCACCGTCGGAATTCAATACGGCCGTCATTCCTTGCACCGTGATCGGATTTCGCCCTTGGCGGAAACGATTGCCCCAGCGCAGGGTACGTTACCTCAAGAATCGCCGGTCCAGCCATCGACTGCGATGAAGGCGCAGTCGTCGCTGCCACAGTCGGTGAGGGGTCAGTCTAGTGATGTCGTTGCCAGTGCGCCAACCCACCAACAGCTTCGGCGGCATTTTCCATTACGCGAAACTCCGAAACCGACGACGGTCGTCGGCGACTCTTCATTGGTGGCTATGAACCACGCACAGCCGAAACCGGGCAGCGAGGATAATTCTGACATTGTTAAGGCCAAAGCCCCAGTATCTTCGGTTGGGTCTGGGGTTGGGTCTGGTCCGCAAGTGTCCTCGCCCGCTCTTCCCCTGCAAACTTCTCCGAGCATGATGCTGCGGGCATCACCGCGCTGGACCGTTACGGCGGCTGGCAAGTTGCAGCGATCTTTTGATGGAGGCAACACTTGGGAGACGATTGAGCCGAAGGTTCTCGAGATTGGAGCCTCTGACCCCAGAGCCTCCAACGCCAACTTAAATTCCGGTTCGGCAGGCTCATCGCAGAGTTCGAGTGCTACGTTCCGGACAGTGTCGGCCGTTGGGCCTGAAGTGTGGGCTGGCGGTTCGGCGGGAGCGCTCTACCATAGCGCCGATGGCGGGATTCACTGGGCTCGCGTGTCGCCTTCCGACGGCGAGGCCGTACTCACCAGCGACATCACGACTATCAAGTTCCCGGACCCCCAGCATGGGACAATCTCCACGGTGAATGCCGATCTCTGGTCCACATCCGACGCAGGACAGACGTGGAAGAAACAGCAGTAATTACGCGGCTTTCCGTGATTACCATAGTGACGTTTACAAGAAAAACGGCAAATCCTACTATCCAGAAGTGGTTTGGCAGTTCTGGGGGAGGGCTGCCGAGGCGTCTTGGACTGAATAGTCCGAGGCGCTTTTTTTTGTCGGCTGAATCGGATTTGACCTGAAGGTGAACGATTTGTTTTTGCGATCCGATTGGAGTCCCTTCCCATCGCATATCCCGTGACCAGCCGTTTTGCGACTTCCGCACACCGACCGGCATCAAAGTGAAGTGAGATAATACATAAGCCCAATTGGGTGAGCACTTATTCTGATTTAGATCGCCGGAACCGGCACGATAGCTCGATGGAGCGTCCGCCGACAGCGCGGCGTTACGACGAGGAGAAAAGCAAATGGCAGGAAATGGAATTGTCGAAGTTACTGACGCTAACTTCGACCAGGATGTTTTGAAATCGGATACGCCCGTACTGGTGGACTTTTGGGCAACATGGTGTGGCCCTTGCCGCGCCCTCGCCCCGATTGTGGATGAGCTGGCCAAGGACTATCAGGGCAAGCTGAAAGTCGGCAAGATGGATGTCGACGCCAACAGCTCTACGCCGATGCGCTACAAAGTCACCGGTATTCCCACGTTGCTGATCTTCAAAGGCGGACAAGTGGTTGAGCAACTTGTGGGCTATCGGCCGAAAGATGCGCTCGCGCAAGCAATCGACAAGCACGTCGGGTAAGCACTTTCCAATAACTGATAACAAACGCACGCTGACTCGAATGAGTAGCGTGCGTTTTATCTTCATACCCTAAAATTGGGAGGACGATTGCCTCACGGTGTTTCCGGCAGAGCATACTCGAAATCGTAAGAGTGCTTTCCGGCGTCGATCTTTATGGAAAATGTTCCTGTAATTCCGGTGAGCTGGCCCGTGCCGGAATCGGGCACAACCGTGACACTCAATTGCGGTCTGCCTCGTGTCATCGTCCCACTATGTTGCAGAACGAAACTGCCCGCGTGACCCTTCAGCGTGCCCGTGACCCGCTCCATCGCGACGTATCCCCCGGAACCCTTGACCACGGTGGGCGCCGAGGAAAGCATGTATCCCTTGCTGGTTCCTTCCAGATCGCCGTGAAACTGCTTGTCGATCGACATTCTTCCCAATGTCGCATCGGCGCCATCCTCGGCCGCTTGTGGGGTCAGCTTCACTTCAAACGTCCCACTTGCATGACCCGTCATAACCTTCTCCTTCGCGGGGGGCGCCTGCGACGCTGCCTGGTTTTGTACGCCTTCGTAAGCTGCCAGCGCCAACATTAGGCAACTTGTGGCGAGCAATCGAACTCGGAAGCGACTCATGATTCCCATTTCAATGCCTGTCTTCGCTGTCGTGTGACTTAGAAGTTGGTATTCGGAACGTTCTTCAGTACTTCCTGAGCACCCCAATCACCCGCCCCTGCACTTCCACCGACGCCGCCGGAACAAGAATGGGCTTCATGGTCGCGTTTGAGGGCTGCAGCCTGATGTTGTCGCCTTCCCGGTAGAAACGCTTCAAGGTTGCGTCGCTCTGGTCAACGAGTGCGACCACGATGTCTCCGTTGTGCGCGGTTTTCAGCTTCTCTACCAGCACGTAATCGCCGTCGAGGATAGCCTCATCCTGCATGGAATCGCCGCGTACCTCGAGAACGAATACTTCCTTCGAGCGGACGAAGTCGGCAAGGGAGATCGTCTCGTTGGTTTGCATGGCTTCGATCGGCTGGCCGGCTGCGATGCGCCCGAGTAAGGGCAGCACGAGACCAGTATTCACGCTCATAGCCTGCTTAAGCCGCCCTTTGGGGGGCAGCAGATCTATCGACCGGCTGCGGTTGTAGTCGCGCGTGAGCAATCCCTTTTTTTCCAGGTTCGTGATGTGCTTATGCACGGTGGCTAGAGACGTCAATTCAAGTCCCGTGCCGATTTCCTCGAAAGACGGAGAATAACCGTGCTCCGCCACAAATCGGGAGATGAAGTCATAGACTTCGCGTTGCCTTCGCGTGATCGCCATGCCGCCATTGTTGGCGAATATAAGGCGAAATGTCAAGCGGAAAACGATTGTACGCTGAGGGCAGTTGGAAAAGGGAGTGGAAAATATCGAGAGCGTCGCCGGCTCAAAAGGCGGTGCTAAGAAATCCGGGTCCCGCAAATCAGAAGGAGTGTTAGACAAGGTGAAGAAACTGGCCTAACGACCTAAATTCTTATCAACATGGGCGTGACGCTGGTCTACGAGGCGCACGCCCGTTTTTTGTTTTAGTTCGAAAAGCACCCAGATCCTGCCCTGCAAAGACATCCGAAACTTCCTCGAGACTCGTAACTCTAATAGAAGTACGGTATGGCAAGATAGAGTCGTAGGAGGATCGGCATGGCGAAGGCTTCAACGCGTTTAGTAGCAATGATGTTTACAGTTCTGGCGGCTGCGGTGGCGTGCCGCGCGGGCAGTGGTACGGCGGTACCGCCTCCCTCGGCGGATGAGACGGCGGCAAGCGCTCCAGCAAAGGAGACTGCGGTAGTCGCAGGGGGATGTTTCTGGGGCGTCCAGGCGGTGTTTCAGCATGTGAAGGGCGTGATCAGTGCAACTTCGGGCTACGCGGGCGGTTCAGTAAAGAATCCAGACTACGAAACAGTCAGCAGCGGCCAAACGGGCCACGCGGAATCGGTCCAAGTTGTTTATGATCCGTCCAAAGTGACGTATGGGCAGTTGTTGCGGGTGTTTTTCTCGGTCGCTCTCGACCCCACGGAAGTGAACCGGCAGGGACCGGATTCTGGCACGCAGTATCGTTCAGTGATCTTTTTTGGCAACGATGAGCAGAAGCGAATTGCCGAGGCGTATATTGCGCAGTTGGACGCTGCGAAAATCTTCCGCAAGCCAATCGCCACGCAGGTAGTGCCGCTGAAGGCGTTCTATATGGCGGAAAGCTATCACCAGAATTATGCGACCTTGCATCCGGATAACCCCTACATCGTTTATAACGATGCGCCGAAGGTTGCGAGCTTGCGCAAGGAGTTTCCAGACCTTTATAGCGGAAAGTGATGCGGTTCTGAGGTTTGCGCGAGTTTTTCGGGGAACCTGGAAAGTAAGTTCAGAACTAGTTTGGAGGAAATATGTTTGAATCAGACGGCAACGAGGGTGAAGTAAATTTGGGACGGCGATTGTTTATATCGGGAGTGGGCGCGGCGGTGGGAGGAGCGGCATTATTTTCGCTGCGACGGCCTTCGATGGTGGTGGAAGCGGCGAAGATGCTGCCGGCGGAAGTGACGGTGGTGCAATTCACCGATGCGGGCAAGCGGCTCGCCTCGGTCAAAATTGCGCGTGTGGTGAAGTCGGACGACGAGTGGAAGAAACAGTTGGGATCCGGAGTGTATGAGATTACGCGGCGCGCGGATACGGAGATGCCATTTAGCGGAAAGCTGCTAAATGTTCACGACAATGGCGTTTTCCGTTGTATCTGCTGTGACAACGCGCTTTTCAGTTCGTCGACTAAGTTCGATTCCGGAACCGGCTGGCCAAGTTTCTGGGCGCCGATTGCGAAGGAGAATGTGCGAGAAATTTCCGACAGCAGCATCGGAATCGAGCGCACAGCAGTATCGTGCACCGAATGTGACGCACACCTCGGTCATGTGTTTAACGATGGTCCAAAACCAACTGGATTGCGCTATTGCATGAATTCCGCCTCCATGCGCTTTGCGAAGGCAGTGTAAGGCACGAACGATTAACACGATTGAAGCCATTCTTTTCTTGTTTCAAGCCGCGAAGGGGTGGTTAAGGGTTCTAGTGGTTGTTGCCGTCCTGGTCCGCCTCGCCGACGCTCTTGAGTGTCACGGTATCCGAAGGCTGCGAACTGCTCGGCTGCGACTGCGATTTGGCCGTGGACACGGGCTTTACGGTTTCATTCGAATAGGTGGCATTTGCGCTGCTGACGGGATTGACCATGAAATACACATCGGCAGAATCCTTAGAGGCTTTAGGGGATGCGATTATCTTTCGCTTAAGCACGCGAAACCCAGACACGCGAATGTTCGCGATCACTCGAGCACGCTATCGTCCAGCTTTTTTCTACCCCAATCCGCCGCTGCCTGAACAAACGCCAAAACTACAGGGTGCGGTTTTTGTTCAGTCGAGGAAAGCTGCGGCTGGAAAAGAGTGGCGATAAAGAAGCGGTGCGCGGGCGATTCAATGGCGCGAATCTCACCCTTCATTCCACGGGCGACCACTGGGAATCCCGCCTCCATGGTCGCCCACTCGTATTCAGGATTAACTTCAAAATTACAGAAGAATTCTTCGGTGACAACTTCAACCTTCTTTCCGTAAAACGATTGCAGATAGGACCCAGGCCGGAGACGAATTTCAGGCACAGTCCCAGACAACTTTGGAGCATCTCCCAATTTCCCCGGCACGGCGCAGGCCACTGGATGGATGATGATGTTTTTGGATCCCGAATTATTTTCGGCGCTGTCGGCGTCTGTGATATCGAGTACGTTGCGCGCGAATTCAATGAGGGCATACTGAAAGCCTCCACAAGTTCCCAGGAACGGCCAGTCGCGGCGGCGGGCAAACTCAATGCCCTTAAGCATGCCATCAAAGCTTTTGTAGGGACTTCCGGGCGAAGCCCAGAGGCCATCGAAACCCTCCAACATCGTTTCGGCGTCGGGGGTCGCGAGAGAGGATGTTGGAATCCACTCGGAGTGAACCGTGAAGTCTAGCTTTCGGGCCGCGTGCTGCAAAGAGTTGACAGTGGCGGGGTGAGAAGGAAAAGACGGATTGAAGTCGCCGAGAATTGCGATGCGAACCGCATTACTCACGCGAGCATTGTACTAGAGGTGCGGATGTCTGAGAGGTCAGGTTAGTTCGTGTGCGCGACGGCGAGTAGGCCATATAAACAAAGCAACGCGAGGGCTGGACCGCCCCAGATCATCAGCGCGCACTTCCAGCCTAATGACGTTGCGAGTTCGCGTTGACTGCGCCATGAGATTAGGAAGGTTGGATTATTAGCGCCTTTCGTCAGAACAACCGGCGGATGCGTTTCGAAGCCTTCGTTGGAACCCATTGCAACCGAAGAGTGGTCTGGATTGTCCACCCCTGCTGCCCCGTCAGCGCCAGCTGCGGCCCAAGCGGCTGGATTACGAATTCCGGCCTTCATCAAAGCCGCCGCAACCTTTTCCTGCTGCGTCATCTCGGCGACCAAGGTTGGGCCATTGTTGGTTGAAAGGCGGATCAGTTCAGGATTTTCCGTAGCGGGCGAATGCATTGCGGAGGGTCCGTCGTAAGGCAGGCAATCGCTCGGCCGATGTTTACTTAATCCTCCGAACAGCCTCTGCGCAACCGACAGCTCTTCCTCGGCTGGCACGTCGTCATTATTGCTTCGCGCCAGCAAGTTCGGTGCAACCCAGTTCTCCCAAAGCGATTTGCCGAACGTCAACGTGTTGTATTCCTCATCGTGAATGGGCTGCGGAGCGAGTTCAAGGTCAGGGTTGTCGCCGAGGGTTCCTAATATAAAGAGCGCATTCTTTGGCTTGATGCAGAACTCTTCAACTTTTATTTTGTTGGTGGTATTGACGCCGTGCCGAGATAAAAGGACGCGCACATTGTCCGGTACTTCGTCTCTTATCGTGAAGAATGAGTCGCAGAATTCCCGATGGAAATCGCAATGCAGGTCGAGCTCGGCACCACGCGGGTCGACCATGACTTTGCCGGTATTGTCATCGAGAAAGAAAGGAACGTGCATGGATTCAGCCGCCACTTTGACCCATTGCTTGCTCCTGCCGCATTGCTTCAATTCCCACACCAGTGTGCGGTGGTAATAGCAAACTCTCGAAGTGACGGGCGCAACCACGGTATACGGCCCGACGGCGAGGCCGCTGACTTCGACCATGCCCATGGAAGCGCTGCGGATTTTCGAGACGGGTGTATCCAAGATGAGTTGCCGCCGCTGCAAGAGACGGAAACCCCGGTAGAAAGCGTAGATTCCCAGCCCGATTCCAACTGTACATCCGGCGATAGAACGGCTGGCATCGGTAGCGAGGAACAGTAGAGTGAGTAGGATCACTTTTCAAGAGTCTGTTGTATGAGTGTGAGGGCCATTCAAGGCTAAAGGAGTTGGTTAACGGCAGGCAGCAGAAAAGCGGTAGATGCGCTTACGTCGGTAACGAGCTCAAGAAGTTTTCCGCCTGCGCATCAGGAAANNAAAAGATACGCCGTGGTGAGCAATAGAAAGAGTACGAGTCCCCCGACCGCATTCACACGTGCGGAGCAAAGCGTCTGTACAATGGCGGCCACCACCAGGACGAATCCAATGATCGATCCCCACATTCCCACCGGGGATCGCATCGGCAGCGCGGTGACTTGTTCGGGACTGAGACGTGCGCGAAAGCTGATATGAGCCGCCAGCGAGACTGCCCAAGAGAGAATGAGCCCAGAGAATGCGGCTCCCATGATGTACAGGAAAGCTTGTTTTGGCGCCCAATTCTCGATGATGAGCGCAGTGACGATCCCATAGGAGGAGACAAACAAAGCGATTCGCGGGGATCCTGCGGCATTCAGTTCGCCAACTCTTTTCGGTGCCCATCCGGTACGGCCCATGGAGAAGAGCAGGCGGGAGGCAACGTAGAGTTTGGCGTTAGCCCCGGATAATGCGGCAGTGAGAACCACAAAATTCATGAAGAACGCCGCAGCAGGAATTCGGGCAAAGCGGAACACGCTGACGAATGGACTTTCCCCAACGCCAGCGTGGTTCCATGGCATCACTCCTGCAAGCACTACGATGGCCCCAAGGTAAAGTCCAGCGAGCAGAAAGAACGTGAGACGTGCAGCCCGCGGGATTTCCCCGACGAAACGAGTTTCGCCCGTAGTAACGGCCAGCATTTCAATGCCGCCAAAGGCATAAATCGCAAGGAAGACCGCCACGAGTGGCGCGACTGTGCCCTTAGGAAAAAATCCACCCTGTGTTGTGTACTGCTGCGGCACATGTCCGCTCGATAAGAGAGCAGCGCCCGCCAGGATGAAGGCGGCGATGGTCGCCAACTTGATCATGGCGAACCAGAATTCGAAACGCCCGAACGACCCAACGCTGCGGAGGTTAACGAGCAAAAGCAAGGCGGAAAAGATCGCCACCCAGATCTCTCCGGGCACCGCAGGAAGCCAGTAGCTCATGTAGGTCGCCGAGGCAACAAGTTCGGCGCCGATGGAGAAGGCAATCGAAGCCCAGTAACCCGCTCGGCATAAGAATCCGAGATACGGGTTGAGGTAGAGCTCGCCGTAGACGCCAAACGATCCGGCAGCGGGATGAACGCTGGCCAATTCTCCCAGAGCCATCGCCACTGTGTATGCGATGAAAGCGGCGATGATGTAGCTAATGATCACGCTGGGGCCAGCAATTTCAAGTGCGGCCGCCGAGCCGAGCAGAAGACCGGTTCCGATGGAACCGCCTACAGCCACCATGGTCATTTGACCGACGGTAAGTTGATGGAGGAGACCTTCTTCAGGAGACTCTTTGTGAACCGTTTCTCGTGCCATGGATTGATAGGAGGTGCCGGAAGGCATTCGGCACGATAACAAATCGGCATCGCTTCTCCAAAAGTCATAGCTTTTTGGTTCATTTCGCTTATGGGAAGGCAGTTCTGGTGACTTTCGTAATCGCATGCAGTCCGCTGCGGATTGCTGGCACTGTGGGTCGCTCCTAGAATCGAAGGAGCGGTAGTCTGCCCATAACCATCCATGGCTGAGATCACATCACGAGCGGACCGAACTGAACTGGCACGCCGCGTGGAGCGCGCCGGAAAACTTCTTCAGAAGGGCAAAGCTGCCGAAGCCCTGGAAGAATATCTGCTACTCCTGCGTGACGACCCAGGCAACGATAAGATCCGGGAACTAAGCGCCGATTTGTGCCTGTCACAAAATCGAGGGCAGGATGCCATTCGGTTACTCGGCGATCTGTTCGAACGCCAGGTTGGTGCCGGGGACGCCACTCGCGCCAGCCTGACTTACAAGAAGCTGGCACGACATGGCAACCCAACCTGGGAACAGAAATTTCGCTTCGGACAGTTGCTCGAAGGATCCAATAAAAAGTTAGCCATTGGCACGTACGAATCCGCATTGGCCGACTTGGCGAAACAGGAAAACAAGAAAGATACGCTGCTGATTCTGAAACGAATCGTTGCCTTTGAACCAACATTGCCGAATCTCCAGCGTATCGCTGAACTTTCTTCGGAAATGCGAGACAGCATAGCCGCAGCGGGGGCATTCAAGCGCCTGGCGCAGGTCACGGCGGAAGATGGGGGAGATCCGGCACATTGGTATGAACGTGCGTATCAGGAAGATTCTTCCGATGGAGAGATTGCGCTGGCCTACGGGAAAAGCCTGCTAGAACAAGGTCAGATCGGCGCTGCCATCTTTATCTTGGAACCACAAGTGAACGCGGGAAGCCCTTCGCCAGGGCTGCGCGACATTTATGCGGAGGCTTTGCTGGCGGCGGGACGGTATGCCGATGCGGAACCATTAGTCTGGCAGCTCTTCGAGCAAAATCCAAATCGCATGTCGCAAGTAACGGCGTTGATTGGGCAGTTGGTGGATAGCGGCCAGGATGAGGCGGGCGTCGCGTTGGCCCGCAGATTAGGCCAATTCCAAGCCAAGCGTGGTGAGCGGCGTCAATTCATGGGCGTCATGCAAGAGATTGCCGCAACCCGGAAATCATCGTCGGGGATGTTGGAGTTCTTAAGCGAATTATTTAACGCGTGTAACCGCGAGGGCGATTACTGCCAGACTCTGCTGAAGCTTTTTGACGTTTACTGCCACACCGGAAATTTTGTCAAAGCAGCTGAAGTTCTAGAGCGGGCGGCGGAAGTTGACCCATACGAAGCCGGCCATACCAAACGGCTGGAAATGCTAAAGGGAAAAATCGACCAGAATAAGTTCAATGCGATCGCCTCCCGATTCACTCCGGTAGGTGCGGTGGCACCGGAATCCGCGGAGGAGAGCGAGGCCACGCTCGGGGCATCTACACTACAGGACTTGATGTTACAGGCGGAAATTCTGGTGCAGTACGGCATGCGGAATAAGGCTGTCGAGCGGCTGCAACGGATTCAGGAATTATTTCCGCGCGAAGAAGAGCGAAACGAAGATTTGCAACGCCTTTATCTATCCGCCGGCATAAGTCCAAGTTCCGGAGCGGCGGCGCTGTCCGCTGCTGCTATGGTGCCTTCGGCGGCGACTGTAACTTCGAATTCACCCACGGCGGGGCCGATCGCTGATCCGGCGTCGGAAATGCGCAATGTAACGAAAGTAGCGGAAATCACGCGCAAGCTCTACCACCAGACAAGCGCTGCTGCGGTGCTGACAGCGGCCGTCACTGAGATTGGCGGGCATTGGGACGTTTCACGGTGTGTAGCGGCAATGCGAACCCCTGGTTCGTCCCCAACCGCAGTGCAGGAGTTTTGCGGTAAGGAAGTGAAGGCGGGTAGCACCGCCGCTTTAAAAGAGGTAATGTGCGCTCTTCACGATTTGTGTTTGTTTACGTCATCGAGCGAGCCGGTCGTAATTGCGAATGCGCAAAAAGCCGGAGAGCTCGAAGGAGTTCGCAATTCGCTGGTTGAGTTGGGGGCTACGGCGGTGATGGCTCTTCCGCTGAGTAACGGCGAGGACTCGGTTGGGGTTCTGGCACTTTTGCATAACAAGACTCGAGTCTGGCCGCAGACAGATGCGGTAATGCTCAAGACGCTGGCGGATCAGATGGTGATCGCCTTGAATAATGCCGGTTTGCGCAGGCTGGTGAAGAATCTTTCCGTCACCGATGAGAAATCGGGACTGTTGAAGCGTGGATCTTATCTTGATTTGCTATTGGCCGAGAGCAAACGC
The DNA here is from genome assembly GCA_003165455.1 of Acidobacteriaceae bacterium. Lineage (GTDB taxonomy): Bacteria > Acidobacteriota > Terriglobia > Terriglobales > Acidobacteriaceae > Sulfotelmatobacter. The sequence goes on from PLUJ01000226.1 coordinate 19,053, forward strand.
GCAGTGCAAAATTCCGCGCCGCTTTCCGTACTGTTGTTGCAGTTTGGACGGAGCGCCGCGCTACTCAAGGAGCACGGCGAGGCTGCGATCGAAGCTGTGATGGAGAAGATTGGTCAACAGTTCGCAGCCAACATCCGGACCAATGATCTGGCATTTCGCTATGACACCACTACGATCGCGATCATCCTCGGGGATACGGCCGAGAAAGAAGGGCTGATGGCGGTCGAGAAGTTGCGCAGAACAATCGCCGGGGTACGACTGCCCGCGAAAGAAGGCTCCGAAAAAGGTCCGGCGATGGAGTTCTCTGCTGGAATGGCGGAAGCAGTGGTTCAGGAGAATTATGATCCGCTGGACATTGTGACGGAAGTGATCAATCGCGCAGAATTCGCGCTGGCGAGTTCGATGGCGCAAGGGCCCGGCAAGATTGTGGCGCTGAAAGCTGCGATGGCTGCAGTAGCCGTGGCGTAGTAGGGACTGCCTGGTTTTAGTGGCGTAGGTTTCACCTCCGACTTCCTCACAACTCGGGCGATAGAAGGGTTTTCTTCGCGATTCGGACAAGTTGCATCCTTTCATGTGGTCGAAGCGCGGGTGTAGTCAAAGCTCGCCACCCGCTGCTACACTAACCAGTTTGACTGCCAAATTTGATTCGCTCTGAGGGCGGGGTCCGCAAGGAAATCATGTTGAAACCAGGGGATATTGCGATTGTCAGTGGGGCTCGAACGCCTTTTGGGCGGTACTGCGGGAAGCTGAAGGATTTTTCCGCGCAGGAATTGGGAGCGGTTGCGGCCAAGGGCGCGATTGAGCGGTCGGGAATCGATGCCAAGGAATTCGATCACGCGGTGTTTGGCAACGCGCAGCAGACTTCGGGTGATGCGCTCTATGGTGCGCGGCATGTAGGCTTGCGGGCCGGGCTACCGATTGAGACTCCGGGGCTGACTGTGAACCGGCTGTGCGGGTCGGGAATGCAGTCGATCGTTAGCGGCGCGCAGATGATTCAGTTGGATGAAGCGAAGATTGTTCTCGCGGGCGGGATGGAGGCGATGTCGCAGGCTCCATTTGTGATTCGCGGGCGCGACGGATTTACTTTGTCGCCGGGCGGTAAGTTGGAAGATTCGCTGATGGTGGCGTTGCTGGATAGTTATTGTGGGCTGTACATGGCGAACACGGCGGAGTTGTACGGCGAGCAGCAGGGCATTACGCGACAGCACCAGGATGAATTCGCGTTGCGCTCGCAGAAATGCGCCGACGAAGCTTACAAAGCCGGACGAATCCAGGAAGAGTTGGTCCCGGTGCCGCTGAGAAATCATAAGGGCGAGGCGAGCGGCGAGTCTCTGACGGAAGACGATCACCGGCGTCCTCAGACTACGATGGAAGGGTTGGCGAAGCTGAAAGCCGCATTCGGAAGAAACGGCACTGTGACCGCCGGGAACGCGAGCGGTATTGTTGACGGCGGTGCAGCCGTGGTGTTGATGTCGCTGGAAGAAGCCCGTAAGCGGAGCATTCAGCCTCTGGGACGGATTGTGAGCTGGGGGATTGCCGGAGTCGAGCCCAAGCTGATGGGGCGCGGTCCGGTGCCGGCGACGAAGGTGGCGCTGCAGAAGGCTGGGCTGTCACTGGATTACATCGATTTGATTGAAGTGAATGAGGCGTTCGCTGCGCAGTACTTGGCAGTTGAGAAGGAATTGGGTCTAGACCGCGAGAAGGTGAATGTGAATGGCGGAGCGATCGCGCTGGGGCATCCGCTGGGGGCGACCGGGACNNACGGCTTGCATCGGCGGCGGGCAGGGGATTGCGATGATTGTGGAGAGCTTGAACTGAGGCCTGATTGTTCCTTCATGTCGGTCCTTTGAGCAGGTGAAATGGGCACAGCCGGAAATAATGTTGTTCAGAGTGTCATTAGCTTCTTTGGCGTGTGTGGCGTGTACGCGTTTGTATTTTGGCGAATGGCGAGGCGGAGAAAAAGTAAAGTCATTGCATTCGGAGGCCTTGCATTAGGGTGTTTCTTCGTCATGGCGGTGGCATCGAGAGTGTCTAATACTGTCCCCTTTTGGGCAGTGGCGGCGCTGTATCTACTATTCTTTCTTCTGATTTGTTTGATGATATTTTTCCTAGGTCGTCAGGGGTATGTCGCCCTTCGGCTTAGAACGCGGCGGCAGGAGCAAAGATAATCGCTGTAGAAATCAAGAAAGTTGGCGTTGTGGGTTGACGGGTTCTGGCATTGCGCAGGTTTGCGCGAAGGCCTTTTAAAGCATAATCAAATCGTCATACTGCACTATAAGACAAGTACTTCGTCACCTCGGGCGCGAAGGGCCCGGTCGAAGGTGACGAATTTCAAGCCTGAGGCGGCTGCGAAGGCGAGAAGGTAGGCGTCGGCCCAAAGCTTGGGGGATCGGCTCGAAATCTTCGAACGCGAACGGAATTCCTTTTCGAGATGGTCGGGCTCGGGCAGAAAGGCGATGCGTGGGTCGGCCCAAACGCGGTCCCACAAGGCCCAGGCTTCGGGCATGGTTTTGGTTTCTCTTGCCATGACCGATTCAGTGGTGAGCAAGCGGAGGACGGTGAGCTGAGTGAAACGGCAGAAGAAGAATTGTTGCTCCGCAGCTTCTGCAAACCAGGAGAGAGCCTTTTCGGAATGAATGTGGCGGTTCCAAATCAGAGCCAGCCAAACGTTAGAATCAAGGAAATTCAACGTGTTCATACATTTGTTCGTTGGTGAGATCGACCTTGGGACCGTGAGAGACGATGAGCGGGAATTGCACTCGTTTCTGGCGCGGCCGCCGCGCTTGAAGAAGGACGCTGTGAACGCCGGCGAGAACCAGTTCGCGCACCGAGCGCCCATTTGCGGCCGCCTGCGCTTTGAGCCTGCGGTAGAGCGGCGCGGGGATATCGACCGTAGTGCGAATGCTCTCCTGCGTCATATAGGGTTATTATCCCATATGTGCCATAAATATGGAACCAAGCCTTTTTTTGTCCTGCCACGGCTATAAAAAAGTCGGGCGTGCGAAGAATCCGAACTAA
>PLUJ01000226.1:22094-25634 GCA_003165455.1 Acidobacteriaceae bacterium
TTTGCCGGGATCGAGAAATCTTTGGCGAAGTTTGCCGAGCGACCAGTCGAGAAGGGCGGCATCACGGCGGAGCAGAAAGACGCGATCCGCGCGCGGCTGAAGGGGACTACGAACAAATCCGATCTTGCCGATTGCGACATCGTCGTCGAGGCCATCATCGAGAATGTGGAAGAGAAGAAAAAGATGTACGCGTCGCTCGATGGCATCGTGAAGAAAGATGCGATCTTCGCATCGAATACGTCTTCGATTTCGGTGACCGAGTTGTTGACTTCGGTGAAGCGGCCGGAGCGCTTCATCGGCTTGCATTTCTTTAATCCCGTCCCGCTGATGAAGTTGGTGGAAGTTGTCCGCACGATCGCCACTGCCGAAGACGTTTACCAGACGGCGTATGAGTTCGGAAAAAAGCTGGGCAAGGTTCCGGTGCGCACGTCGGACAAGACGGGGTTCATCGTAAACCGGCTGCTGGTGCCGTATTTGCTCGATGCGGTTCGAGCGTATGAAGAAGGCGTTGGGTCGATCGAAGATATCGACAACGCGATGAAGCTTGGCTGCGGCTACCCCATGGGGCCGTTTATTCTTCTGGATTTTGTTGGCCTCGATACGACTTATTACATTACGCACGTGATGTATGACGAGTTCAAGGAGCGTCGATTCGCGTCGCCTCCGCTCCTGAAGCGGCTAGTAATGGCGGGGTGGTACGGTCGCAAGAGTGGTAAAGGGTTCTACGATTATTCTGATCCGAATAACCCAAAGGCGAATAAACTCTAGGAGCCAAGTTTTAGAGTCTTAAGTTTCGACCGCAGCGTCGAAGCTAAAAACCTGATGGAGAGACGAAGAAAAACCGACCGGTTGCCGGGCGAAGGCAGCGCACAAGATGCGGAAATATATCGCCGCGCCTGGCACAGCTACGTGGCGCGGCGAAATCTCGTCATCGTGTTATTCGTCAGTTTCGTATTTGTGGGTTTTATGTTGGCGCGGCTTAGGCTTGACGAATTGAAAGACTTCTCGATTCTCGTTGGCTGGATCTGCGTATATCTGGCGGGGGCCTGGTGGCTTACGGAATGGAGGTGTCCGCGATGTGGAAAGATATTCGCCAACCGGCTGTGGACGCAGCGCTGCATCAGTTGCGGATTGAGCAAGGAAGACGTGGCAACGGTGATGCGGAGAAAATAAGTTTGTGTCAGTATGGATCTCGGTATGGATCAAGGCCGTCACGCAGGCTGGGAACTTCGCTAAAGCTCGTTTCCTTCGTTCCTAACTCCTCATGTTTTGAGTAAATCCAATCATTAAGGTTCGAATTTATGAACTTCGAAAACATACTGCTCGAAAAGAAAAACTCGATTGCTTACGTCACCGTGAATCGTCCAAAGGTTCTGAACGCACTGAACATGGCGACCATGGAAGAGTTGCGCGCCGCGTTTCATGACATCAAGAATGATACGGCGATTCGCGTGATCATTTTTACCGGCGCGGGTGAGAAGGCATTCATCGCCGGCGCGGACATTGCCGAACTGGCCAAGCAGGACGCGGTTTCCGGCAAGGAGTACACGCACCGCGGGCAGAACGTTTTGAGTTTGATTGAGAATCTGGGCAAGCCGGTGATTGCGTGCATTAATGGATTCTGCCTAGGCGGCGGATGCGAGATTGCGATGGCTTGCACCATGCGCCTGGCGAGCGAGAATGCCAAACTGGGGCAACCAGAAGTGAAGCTCGGAATTATTCCCGGCTATGGCGGCACTCAGCGGTTGCCGCGGCTGGTAGGCAAAGGAATTGCCATGCAACTGGTGCTGGCGGGCGAGATGATCGGCGCGCAAGAAGCGCATCGCATCGGGTTGGTGAATGAGGTGACTGTCGCAGCCGAGCTGATTCCGCGCGCAGAAGCGATTGCGGCCAAGATCATCGCCAATGGCCCGTTGGCGGTGCAATATGCCATGGAGGCCGTGAACAAGGGCATGGAGATGACATTGAGCGAGGGATTATATCTGGAGGCTGTACTGTTCGCCGTGGCCTGCTCGAGTGAAGATAAGAAGGAAGGAACTACGGCGTTTCTTGAGAAGCGAGCCGCAGCGTTCACCGGGAAGTGAATTCCAACCCTCTCGAGCATAGCGGCCGCAGAGGTACACAAATTGAGAACGAACTCACGGAATCGGAGAGCTTCGGGAAAGAAAAGCAGTCGTCACTTTGTTGTAGAGCCTCTTCCCGCGACAGCGATGCCTGCGTTGGAGGGTACCCTAAACGCGGAGGGTATGCGCTTCGCTATCGTAGTTTCACGTTTCAACGCGTTCATTACCGAAAGACTGTTGGCGAGCGCACTCGATGGATTGACGCGCTCGGGTGCGAACAAAACGAATATCCAGCTGGTCCGTGTCCCGGGTGCGTTTGAAATTCCGATTGTGGCGAGGCAGTTCGCCGAGACGAAAAAGTACGACGCGATCATTTGCATCGGTTGCCTGCTGCGCGGCGATACGGCGCATTACGACGTAATCGTGAACGAAGTGACGCGCGGGATTGGGCAGTCGGCGCAGGAAACCGGAGTTCCACATGCATTCGGCGTTCTAACTTGCGAAAACTTGGAGCAAGCCATCGATCGCGCTGGGCTCAAGATGGGGAATAAAGGATTCGAGGCGGCGCTGGCTGCGGTGGAGATGGCGTCGTTGAAAGCAGCTATCAGCTCTCAGCCGTCAGCTCCTAGCAATAAGCAGGTTCCTCGCTCCGCTCGGAATGACAAGGTTTCTTTCCTCATGCTAAACGCCCTCGATCCGAAACGCGCCCGGCGGCGGCCATCCCGGCTGCACGTAGGCGAAGTAGAGGGCGTCGAGCTGGGCCCATAGAATGTCGCATTTGTCGCGCAGGGCCTGGATGGCCAACTCCTGTTCGGCACGCGTCTTCGCGTTGTCGTAGACATAGTTAACGGCGAACTGCGAATCTTCTGGCGCCTGATAAAGTCTGGCTTCGAAATAATCGAGACCTCCAGAGAGCCATGGATAGTGTTGTCGCAACTTCTCGACGCGCAGGGTGATCAGCTTGGTGGAAAACAATTCTGTCAGCGAGGAAGCAACTGCCTCCAGCAGAGTCCGGCTGCGAACGATGTTCAAGTATTCATTGACCGCGAAGCGGGTTGCCGGAAGAATGCCTTGGCCAGCGCGAACTTGTTGTGGATCGAGGCCCGTCGCCTCCGCTAACTTTACCCAGCGCTTGATGCCGCCTTCGCTGGTGGCATCGCCATCGTGGTCGACCACGCGCTTGCGCCACGCGCGGCGGAAGACCGGATCAGGGCCGCGTGAAAGAATGATCGAATCTTTGATGGGGATGATGCTTTGATAGTAGTAACGATTTAATGCCCAGGCCTGCAATTGTCCGCGGGTGAGCTTGCCTTCGTGCATCAACAAATGAAAAGGATGCTTGTGATGGTAGCGCTCCTCGCCTGTGGCTTGTAATTGCGCGCGCAACTCTTCGAGAGAAAGCAGGCGGGCGGCTTGCACTGTGGTTTCGGTGTCTACAGGGTGAACTGCCATCCATCCTCCGCGATTTCCCAGCCCG
>PLUJ01000224.1 GCA_003165455.1 Acidobacteriaceae bacterium
CGTGCCCGGCGCGGACGGCGCGGGCCAAGGTATCGATGGCTTCGGGAAAAAGTGCTTCGAATTTTTCGAAGCGCTTTTGCCTCCGATACGAGATAACCGAAAAGGGAAGGAAAGCGCCAAGAATAAGGGCGGCCCATCCGATTGCCGGATTGTGGGTATAAAGAACCGCGAAAAGGGCGAAGACGATGCCGCACAGCGTGCACAAAAGCAGGAAGTTGCCCGCCCGATACTTCATGCCGGCTTGGGTTAAAGCTTCCTGAATGGCGGAAACGCGGGCGGAACGCCGCAGAAGATTATCGAAGGCGGGAATCTTGCTNNTCTTGCTGAGTTGCTCGTCGCGAAGAAGGGCAAGTTCGGCCTCAGGGTCTCGCTCGGGAGCCTTTTGGACGTTGGCAAGGCGATCTTTGATCAGGCGGGCGCGGGCGTTCCGCTGATCGAACAGCGAACCCGCGGCAAATGCCGCCAGCGCTACGACGAGGAACACGATAAGTGCGATCAACGCCGACATGGTGAAGGCCTTTTATTTTCTATGCGACTGACTTCTTCCGCTGAAGCAACTCGTCCAACTATCACAAATCCGCAAAAGCCTTGGTTCAGATCTCGGTCCTCGAATCGAACAAAGCCGCGCGCAAGCGGCCACCATAGGTCGCTAGACGTTCCGCGAACTTGGGTCGAATTCCCGTGGCACGGAAGGTGCCGCGAACCTTTCCGGCCTCGTCGATGCCGCGCCGCTCGAACACAAAAATATCCTGCATCATAATGACATCGCCTTCCATGCCGGTAACTTCCGAAACGGCAATTACTTTTCGGGTGCCGTCTGACAAGCGTGCGATCTGCACAACCGCATGAATCGCGGAGGCGATCTGATGGCGTACGGCGCGCTCGGGAATGTTCAAATTCGCCATGGAAACCATGTTCTCGACTCGAGCCAGCGCATCGCGGGCGGAATTTGCGTGAACCGTGGTCAATGAGCCCTCGTGGCCCGTGTTCATGGCCTGGAGCATATCGAAGGCTTCTTCGCCGCGGACTTCACCCACGATGATGCGGTCAGGGCGCATGCGCAAACTATTGATGACTAACTGCCGCATGCGGACCGCGCCTTTACCTTCAATGTTTGGCGCGCGGGTCTCGAGGCGGACGATGTGCTCTTGCTTGAGTTGAAGTTCGGCGGCATCTTCGATAGTGACAATGCGTTCGACGTTGGGAATGTACCCGGAGAGCACATTGAGAAGCGTGGTTTTGCCTGCGCCGGTGCCCCCAGAGATGAGAAGATTCAAGCGTCCCTTCACCATGGTCGAGAGCAGTTCGAGCATGGGTTCGGTCAAGGTTTGATTCTCGATCATGTTTCGGGCAGTGACCGGATCACGTCCGAATCGACGAATCGAGAGGCAAGCGCCGTCAAGGGCGAGCGGAGGAATGATTGCGTTGACGCGCGAGCCGTCAGGCAGGCGGGCGTCCACCATGGGCGAAGATTCATCGACGCGGCGTCCCACGCGGGAGACGATGCGCTCGATGATCTGCATGAGGTGCTGATTATCTTTAAAGGAGAGTCCTGTAAGTTCGAGCTTGCCCGCGCGCTCGATATAGACTTTGTCGAAACGATTCACCAGAATGTCGGAGATGGTGTGATCTTTCAGCAGAGGCTCGAGCGGGCCGAGGCCGAAGATCTCATCGAGGATTTCGCGAGAAAGGCGTTCGCGTTCGGCAAAGCTGAGTGGGACAATCTCATTGTTAACCGAATTGCGAATGAGAATAAGAACTTCTTCGCGCGCGCTGTCGCCATTGGAGCGGCCGAGTTTTTCGAGGTCGAGGCGGTCGAGGATCTTGCGATGCAGGTCGGACTTTACCTGCTGGTATTCGCTACGCTCGAAGGCTTGTAGATTCGCCATAAATCGTTATACGGCTCTCGCGTTACACGGTCTTAAACAATGACCAGGCAGCGCGTTTTACATCGACGTCATTGCGAGTGAGTTCTTGCGCCAAACCCGAAAAGCAACGAGCAATCTCAGTATGGCTCTGCTCCATCACGGGTGATCCCCGGTCGATGGCGGAAGAGATAGCGAAGTATTGATTGGGAACACGCCAAAGCAATTTTACGCCAGCGGCAGTCTCCGCATCGGACTCGCTAAAACCGGGAACTTTTCGAAAGCGATTAAGGACGAGACGCAATCGTTCACGGTTTCCGGATTCTCCCAGATAATGTTGGACGCGAGCCGCGCTCCATAGGGATGCGACGTCAGTGCAGGCGACTAATAGCACGCATTCCGACAAATTCGCCACCAGGCGGCTGGCAGCGTCAAGCCGAGAGGAGTTGTCGACGACCACATATTTGTAATGGCCGACCAGCATGTCGAACAAGCGGACGAATTCAGTATTTGAGGGTTCAATCGACGCAGGCGCGTTTGTTCCGGCAAGCAGTTGCAATCCGCCGCTATGGCGGGTCATGAAACTCTCGAGCAACGAACTGTCCATACGGTGCAAATTGCGGGTCGCGTCGGAGATGTTAAACAAAGGCTTAAGGTTGAGATGAAGCGAGGTATGGCCAAGCGGAGCAAGATCAACCAGCGCAGTCTGTCCGTAGGCCGATTGCAATGCGAGGGCGAGATTGACGGCTACCGTGGTTGCCCCACTGCCGCCCTTCGCGTTGACCACGGAGAAAATCTTACCTCGGGAACCCTCTTTTTGAACTCGGCGTTGGGAGGTGCTGAGGCGGACAAAGGCTTCGAGCAGATCTGTGGTGGTGGTGGGCCTCTCTATGAATTCACGGGCCCCGGCACGCATGACGCTGACGATTAATTGCGGCTGGCTCAAGCTACCAATGGCGAACACGGCCGAATCCGGCAATTCCTGGCGAAGCAGTTCAATGGCGCGCATGGCCGGACTGTGGCTATCGGAAGGGATATCAACCAGCAAAACTTCAGGGGCTGCGGCTTGCACCCGGCGCATGACGGGGTCCGCGGCGGCCACGGGGAAAGTGGCGCAGCTATGGACGGTGCGCGCTACGCTGGTGCCATCGACCAGCACCTGGAGCATGGTGCGCTGCTCGCTATCTGTTGCTACGATTACCACCGAAAGCTCGGGCATAACCGTTACTTCTCCTGCTGATCCAATACGATCCTGGCTCCGAACATCGCCGGGCGAATCGGAGCGCTATAGGCTGAGTGTACCGCCTCCGGCTGCTGCCGCGGGGTTTACTTACCCGAAGGTTTTATTCCGGATTTATTGCCGTCAAACTTGTCTTTGTCCATAAACGGCTGCGGATTTTTCGGTCCCGCCGGCTCTTGGCTGCTGGGCGAAATCCGATGAACTGTGCAAAGCACCATCAGTTCGGAGTTGCTTTTTTGAGTGCTCTTGCTCTTGAAAAAGGCGCCTAAGATCGGAATATCGCCCAGCCCTGGAACTTTGTTCCAAATGTCGGTGACGCGATTGTCGATTAAGCCGGCAATGACGAAGCTTTGCCCGTCAACCAATTCGAACTCGGTCTCCGCTTTTCGCGTGCTCAGTGCGGGTACGGTGAATCCGGAAATCGTGAGCGCGTTTGAATAATCGAGGGTGCTAACCTCCGGCGCCACCAGCAGATGAATATTTCCGTTTGGCATGATCACAGGGGTGAAGTCGAGTTTCACTCCGTAATCCTTGAAGGAGATAGTGACGGCGGTGAATCCCTGTCCCGGTTGTACGATCGGAAAAGGGAACTGCCCGCCGGCGAGAAAACTGGCTTTCTTTCCATTCACGGCAACGAGGTTTGGCTCGGCCAAAATCTGCAAAAGGCTTTTGTTCTGCAAGGCCTCGATTACCGCACCCATGTGGATGTCTGGACGAAATAAGAAAAGATTAAGGACGTTGCTAACTGTTTGGTTCGCCGAAAAAGGGCCACTCGCTCCTGTGGTCTGGCTAATGCTTTCCGAGCCGAATCCGCCATATTGGCCGGTGGTGGTGCTTCCAATGGTATTGCCGGCGCCCGTAGAGAATAGATTGGCGCCCAGCTGAGTGAGGGCGGTGCGATCGACTTCGGCAAACTTCACTTCAAGCAAAACTTCCTGGGAGCCGACGGGCCCGAACGTGAGAACGTTCACGACATTCTTGGAATATGCGGAAGCGAGTTCTCCAGCTCTTTTTGCAACATCTTCGGTAGTGACGTGGCCCGAGAGGACGATGGCCGACCGGGATGGGGTAACGGAGATTTGTTCTTCCGGGAAAACGCGATGCTCTTCCTGGGCGCAGGCGCTGACATCGACATCGACTCTAAGGTCGAAGCTGCGAGAACGTTCGTTCTCGTCCCAGATGAGTAAAGAAACTTCGCCCGGCGCCCGTCCATGGACGAGAATCTGCGTGGGCGTAATTACAGTCGCATAAGCAACCGATGGGTCCGTAACTGAAATACGCTTTAGGCGCTCTGTGGTGTTGATCAGAAGAGACTTGTCGACCATCACGCGCAGTGGGGCCGCGCCCTCTGGCTGCGCATTTTGAACCGGGAGTGTGGTTTGAGGACCGGCAAGTGCCTGGTCTTTGGTCGCATCTGCACTTTGAACTTGAGCAAGTATGGTGAGCGGGGCGACGGGTTCCTGAACAAACGAATTGGCCGAAAAAACAACGGTCGCCAAGAGCGGCAGTGCAACCGCGATTAAGAGCCTGGTGCAAAACTTCATCGTGTGATTCCTCTCCAAATGAGGAAACTTGCAAATTCTAGTAGTGTGAGACGTGAAGGTCGACTTTCCTAACTATTTTGAATCTTCGCAACCCTGATCCGTGCACTTGACCGTGTCAGGCTTTTTGTCGCCCTGATAAACCTCGACACTGAGCACCGAAGGCGGAGGAGCCGACGGCTGGATTTTCTGCTGCTTGACTGGGTGCACATGCACCGGCGGCGCGGCAACCGGAGTGCCCCCTTTGTATAAACCCTTGGCATTTGCGGCAGTCACTTCGTCCTGCTGAGTATCGAGAGGATTCCGCAAGGCGAGTTGAATGTGACCTTCGTTGCTGGCCAGAGTAAGGCGTTCGGCATCGTCGGGCGATACCAGAAGCGTAATCACAGGAGTGGTTTGTGCTTCTCCTGCAGCATTGCGCTCCAAGGTATGGCCGGACGCTATGACGGCAACATTCTGCAGGACTGTGGTGGTTTGGCTCTCGGTGCTGCCATTGGGCGTCCCGGTAAGGAGCACGTCGACGCGGGTTCCGGGGCCGACGAACCCGGCGACGGAAACGACTTCATTCACACGGACGGAAACCGCCCGCATTCCAGGAGGAATCAGAGAAGGTAGTCCGGAGCCGGCATTCTCCGGGGCCAACTTGCTGGGCAAAATGAATTCGCCCTTGGCGATCGGCAGAATGACGCCGCGGCCCATCACCTGAGACCGTTTACTCGGCGTTCCTGAGGGCAAAGAGGACGCGGGGTATTTGACGAGGCGAACATCGTGCTCTTCGATTCTGGCGCCGACCTGGATATCGTTCGCGGCCACAACTACATCCACGCCGGGTTCTCCGGTGGACGAACTGCGCCCCTGCAGATTTTTGTAGACGAAGAGGCTGACAAAAGCTCCCAAAGCCAGAGCCACCGCCCCAATCATCAACAAACGCGTACGATTCATAGCACTCCGTTAAACAGGCAGAAACCTGCCCGCGACATTCCGCAGAATGGTGCGCGCGACTCGCCCAAATTACTATTGAATGGAACTGGCCACGTTTGAAAAGACGGTATTTGCGTTAGTTCCGATTAGCTTGATTGTGCCGACAACGATAACAAGAATGACAGCGAGCATGACGGCGTATTCCGCGATGTCCTGCCCCTCATCGTCATGCCAAAGTCTGTAGAGATGCTGCATAGTCTTTCCCCTCCTGAATGAACTTGCTTACGCTAATGCTCGGACAGAACGGCCGCAACCTCCGGGGATCAAGTTCCCCTCATTACACTCAGTTTACGGAGGATAGACCAGAATATAAACCATAATAGCGCCGAAGTTACCAAAGAGTGTAATAAATTGCATACTGGTGTAAATAGTGAAATTCGAGGCAGCGACGCAATGAGTTGGGTCCTCGCCAATGGGACCCCAGGAGGTACAATCGCCTTCCAGCTTGAATTCGAGAGCAAAATCAGATGTAGGAAAGAATTGGATCGTATCGAGGCGTGCCTCGGTGCGCGTATTTGTATTGGGTATTCTAGGGTTGCACTTATTTCTTTTCTTTAGCCTTACGGGTCGTATCAAGCGAGGGTACCCCGATTTCACGGTCTATTACACTGCGGCGAAAATGTTCCGCGTCGGCCTTGGTGGTCAACTTTACAATCTGCGCTCACAATATCAGGTTCAGAAAAACTACGTAGGCAGCATTCCCTCGCGCCACGGTCCGCTGCCCTACATCCATCCGCCATTTGAAGCGATTATTTTCTTGCCGCTTACTTATCTTCCGTATCCTGAAGCCTTTGCGGTATGGGATCTCCTAAACATTTGCATGCTTTTCGGGTTGGGTTGCGTGTTGCGAAGGTCATTGAGCGCCCTCCGGCTTATTCCTCTGTGGGAGTTCGTTGTTGCGTGCATGGCCTTTTTTCCGGTCTTCGTATGCTTCTTGCAAGGTCAGGACTCCATCCTGCTTCTGCTGCTTGGTGCACTGGGTTTTAACGCCTTGGAGAATGAGGATGATTTAGCGGCAGGATGTTGGTTTGGCTTAGGTATGTTCAAGTTTCAGTTCATTCTGCCGCTGGTGGTGGTCCTGCATATTTGGAGGCGGCGACGCGCGGCAGCGGGGTTTGTAACGGTGTCTTGCCTTCTGGTACTGGCTTCAGCGGCACTGGTCGGGTGGCACAATGTGTTGCATTATCCGGCAGTTGCTGTGGAGATAGGAAACTCTCCGGGCCTGGGAGGAACTGCTGCGGAATTCGTGCCAAACTTACGGGGATTAGCGCTGGGTTGGCCGCTGCATTTGCCGCACGCAATCGGGGTCGCGGTTGGCTTGCTCAGTTCTGTAGCTTTGTTTCTTTTCGCAGCCACAAAATGGGGGAACAGATCGAAATCAGGAAGTTTTGGATTGAAGTTTTCGCTTGCCATCGTCGTCTGCGGACTAGTCGCCTGGCAAACGAACATGCATGACCTGAGCTTACTGGTATTGCCCCTGGCGTTAACCGCTGACTACGCACTGTGCGCTTCAACACAAAAGAACGGGAAAAGATCGTGGAATGCATTCGCCTTGCTGGCACCCGCGCTGCCGCTTCTAATCAGTCCTCTATGGATGATTCCGTGGCTGGTAAAGGGGAAAGTGAGCTTTATGGCGATCCCTCTTTTAGGATGGGTCTGGTCGATCACGCACGAGCTGAAACGCAATAGGGAGTCGATCGCAGCGCCTCAAATTTCAGCATCGATCTGATTAGTCGACGAGTCGGCCTTTCGAAGCAAGACGAGGGCTAGCATCGGCAGGTAGATAAATATCACCGTCCATCTTCCTACTTCATTCAGGCTATGCGGAAAATGGTACCAGCGCCATATGCCGGCGCCCCAGCTCAGGAAAACCGTCCAGACGATTTCACGGCGTGATTTGGGGATGAGCCACAAAATGAAGCTATCGAAGAACCAGCGCTGGGGCATGCAGGCGGCCAAGAGCAGCAGAATGGCGTCGCGGTCACGATAGCGCCACAGAGCGAGTACCAATAGCGGGCCGGGCAAAACCAGAAGCGGAATGAAGTGTTCGTAATTTTTCATCTGAGCGATCCAAAGCAGCGGCCATCGCGGCATGACCGCAAGACTTATTGCGGCAACTATCAGGCATGCGACGAAACCGCGGCGTGTCATTCGTGTGAGGAAGATGGGAATCCCAATCTGCGGTTTCGCCATGGTAACGGGCAATAAAATCGGAAAAAAAGCGGCGGCGGCGATGATGGGAGACCACTGAACGGTGAGCAGTCCGGCCCAGTAAGGGTAGGCAAGAAAGATCAGGAGGCCGCGAAAGTTGGAACGCGTTAAACCAAACGCGAGTGCCGCAGAACTGATTCCGTAGAACAGGCCGGCGGCAATCTCAGGACGCAGCCGGACAAAGGGCAATGCGAAGAGCCCGGCGGTGAGTGGATATTGTTCGAGCGGAGTGTCGTAAGGATTTTGTCGAGCCATGATTCGCTGCGCGAGATGGAGGGCCCACCGAAAATCGGCGGCGTCCTGATGGAAATGCCTCATCAGGTACCAGCAGAAGGTGCCGCTGGCCAGACCGATCAAAATGGAAACTACGAGGCGCAGTTTCATGATAACGATTAGTGGTTCGTTGCAAGATCGTTAGGCTGAAGCATTTAGTTGTAACATGAACTGCCGGGACATCTCGTATCGGCTTGTCAGAGACGCGGTGGGGGCGGTTTTTTCATCAACTTGCGAAAGAACTTAAAACTGTCACTACTGATCGCACTATTGTGCGCGGGCAGCATGTGGTTTTATGTAGAGAAGGTGCTGATCCCCTATGAACGAATGGACGCTGCGGCACATCAGCGACCGCGTGGAAATTTATCCGATTTATATCCGCGCTGGTTGGGAGCGCGGGAATTACTGCTGCATGGACGCAGTCCTTACTCCGACGAGGTCACCGTTAGAATCCAAGAAGGTTACTACGGACGACCGTTGGATCCTTCGCGCGCGGATGATCCGAAGGATAAGCAGGGCTTCGCCTATCCGGTCTATGTAGTATTTTTATTGGCCCCACTGCTCGCCTTTCCGTTCGGCGTAGTCCGGATATTTTTTTATTGGTTTCTGGCTGCGTTGACTGCAGGAACTGCATGGCTTTGGCTGCGCTCGCTACGCTGGCGTTTACGACCCTTGGCGATCGCCGGGATTGCGTTAGTCACGCTTGGAACCTTTCCCGCAGTGCAGGGAATCAAGTTGCAGCAATTGAGTTTGCTGGTGGCCGGGTTGCTGGCGGGATCTGCCGCATGCGTGGTGAGTGGGTATCTGCTTCTTGCCGGGGCATTGTTGGCGCTGGCTACGATCAAGCCGCAGTTGGCGTGGCCTCTGGTGGCTTGGCTGATGGGTTGGGCGTTTAGCAAATGGGGTGCGAGACGGAACCTCATCTTTGGATTTGGCATTGTTATGGTAGGCCTGCTCGGCGGGGCGGAAATGATTCTACCCGGCTGGTTGAGGATGTTTGCCGAAGCTCTCGGACGTTACCATCGCTACACGCAGAACCAGTCCGTGCTGGATCAATTGCTTCCGTGGGGCTCTGCGGGGAAGGTCGTGGCAGCGATAGCGGTGATTGGCTGCGCCTGGGTGTTGTGGCAGGTTCGCGATGAACCGGCCGACGCGGTGGGGTTCGGCTCGGCTACTGCGATGATCATGGCACTAACCGTGCTCGTCGTTCCTATGTTTGCGCCTTATAACCAGATTTTGTTACTGCCTGCGGTGCTGGTTCTGGCGCGGGATCGGAGTAAATTCCTTTCGCGCTCAACCGGGCTCCGCTTCCTCTATCTGGCAGCTGGTTTCGCGATAGCATGGCAGTGGATTGCCAGTATTGGGCTGAGCGCAGTTTATTTATTTTGGTCGCCAGCTTTGGCATCCAGGGGCTGGAAGTGGCCATTCTTTTCAACGTTCGCAATACCGGTGTTGATCTTCGCGCTGATATTTATAGAGGTGCGTATTGCAACGCGCTCCGCTTCGCAAAAAGCGACGTAAAATCGAGCACGAATCAGCGCACTCCCGCGCCTAGAGGTATGATGGCTTTCGTGAATAATGGCATAATTGGCCGTTAGCGGAGCTAGTCTAGAAGATATGGGATTGAATGCAATAGGGCGGTCGCCATCTTCAGGTTCCGGAGTGTTTCCGGCGCTGGTGCTGGTGCAGGGAAATGAGCAACGCAATATCGTGCTCAACCGCAGCCCATTTAGCGTCGGACGGAAGGTCGATAAGGATCTGGTCATCGCGGACCCGCGAGTGTCGCGCGATCACGCGCTGATCGTCCTGGAAGAAGGTGGATTTATTCTTGTCGATCAGGGCAGTAAACACGGAACCTTCGTCAACGGAGAACGAGTTCAGCGGCAAAAGCTGGAGCGCAATGACCGGCTGGAATTTGGCGCGCGGGATTCGACGTATGCAATTTTCAATCCGGCCCATGGCACTTCGAACACTGCCCGAGAATTTTTAAGCCAGATTTCGGGCATCAACATTTCTCAAGAGGCCACTGACCTTGAGAAACTTACGTTGTTTCTGGAAGCTGCCCGCAAGCTGAATACGGCGGGCGTTCTCGATGAAATTCTGATGACCATGCTGGAGGTCACGCTCCGGCTTACGCGCGCCGAACGTGGTTACGTCTTTCTCAAGGATGAAGAAGGCAAGCTCAGGCTGGGAGCGGGCCGCAACAGCAAGGGCGAGTCGCTGCTGGATGACAAGACAATTTCGCATTCGGCACTGGATGAATCCCTGCGGTCGAACTCAGAATTCCTGCTGACCGATACCGGCAGTTCCGCGGATTTGGCCGGACGCCAGAGTATTGTGGCCTACGACCTTCGAACTGTGATCTGCATCCCGTTGCGCAAGCGTCAGGTACAGGCCACGCGGGATCAGCAGACTCCGGCGCCCAATGCGGCTTCGGAAGTGACCGGGGTTTTGTATGTGGATTCGAGGTTTGCCTCTCGAGAATTTTCCGGGGTAGGTCACGACATTCTGCGAGCGATCGCGACGGAAGCGGCCTCGTTGATTGAGAATGCGCGACTGGTGCAGGCCGAAGAGGAATCACGCCGCTACCAGCAGGAACTCACCATTGCGGCCAGCATTCAGCAGCGTCTGATGCAGGTGAAAATTCCCGAGGTGCCGTTTGCCAAACTGCGCGGCAAGAATCTCTCCTGTAAAGAAATCGGCGGCGACTTTTTCGACGCCGTAAATACCAAAGAGGGTCTGGCAGTGGTGCTGGCGGACGTGAGCGGCAAGGGGGTCTCGGCCGCGCTGCTGGCTTCCACGTTGCAGGGAATGATTTACTCGCACCTGAGTTCCGGGATGCCGTTGCTTGAAGTGGTTAGCGCCGTCAATCGTTTCTTTACAGAAAAGTTGGTGGGAGAAAAATACGCCACGGTTCTTTTGGCGCGACTGCGAAAGGACGGCGATCTGGAGTACGTAAACTGCGGCCACGTGCAGCCTTTGCTGGTGTGTGGTGGCGAGGTGATGCGTCCGCCGCACGGCAATGTTCCGGTGGGGTTGCTGGCCGATGCGACCTTTGAAAGTGCCCGCTGCCAGATGAATTCCGGCGATCGCTTCATTCTTGTGACCGACGGGGTGACCGAAGCGGAGAATGCCATGGGCGATTTCTTTGAAGACTTCAGGCTGGAGGCGGCTGCATCCAAGTCTCCCACGCTGGAAGGAATTTTCTCAGCGGTATCGGAGTTTTGCGCGGGAAATCCGCTCAATGACGACTGCACTGTGGTCGAAATCATTTATTCGAACGTTGCAGCGGAGGCTTAGAAGCCTGAAAAATGTGCTGCCTATTCCACGACGACCTCATAAGTTTCACCCTCCCAGCGACTTTCCTCGGGCCAGTAAAACGTAAATAAAATGTGATTTCCCGATGGCAGTGAGGCTGTCGGCAAATCCAGGGTGTAAATGCCGAGGCCCGTATCGCGGGTATTCGTGTCTTGCGAAGTTTTCCAATTGTCAATGCTCCAGTGAACCCGGGCGGGACTAAGAAGCACCAGGCGCAGCGTCTTGTGCCGCGGCAAAGAGCGGCACTTATTGTTGAATCGCCAGCCGAAAATTTGCCGCGAGGGTTTTTCCACCTGGTAGCGTTGAACGGTTTGCGGAGGCTGGTCGAAGATTTTTCCATCTCGCAGGGAGCGCCGAAGCTTGATGTATTCGGAGTGAGCCCAGACTAGCGGGCACGCGGAGCCGGACGGTTTTCCGCGAAACAGTTCCAGCGCGGCGATGTCATCGGTGTCCCAGACTTGTTCGGGGAGCAGGCGACTGGCGCCTGCGGTACAGCTTTCCATCATCGTGAGCAAGGCTTCGGCCTCATGGGATCGTCCGGCTGCCAATTCGTAGTGACCGCGTTCTCCGGCGAGTAGCGGCCAGGCGCGTCCGATCCCTGTTCCGTTGAATGGCGCACCATCTTTGTGCTCTCCGTAGCCATCGCCGTTATAGCGGTACCAGCAAGGCCCTTGGGGCAATTGCGTTCGCAACAAGGCATCGATCATGCGAATCGTATTCAGAATGCGCGGGTCATCGGGTGCGCGTAGTCCAAATCTCACAAGCGCCAAAGAGTCTGGACTGATTACGCGGAATGCTTCATTGTCACCCTCTCCGGGAGGGCGGTTCTTGATGGGAACGAATCCTTGGGTAGGGGAAGCGGCGGTTGCGGCGTCCGCTGGCGAAATCCGGACGTAGTATCCTTCGACTCCTACTTGCTGGGCAAGATCGCCGCCAGTGGCATACACCCAGCGTTCGATATTGTCATTCCAGGCGTCCGCGGCATCGCGAAGGGTGGGCGCCACGTCGGTGTGTCCGGTGAGTTCGGCAATATCCGCCGCTGCAAGCAGGGCGGAAATTTCGACCGCCAAAGTGAAAGGTGAGTACCCGCCGTCTTCCTCCCATCGATCCTGTTGCGTGACCGGTCCGTTGCGCAGAATAAAGCTGGCCGCGCTGCGCACCATGGGCCACCAGCGATCAAGCTTTCCCAATTCATTGGCCGCTTCGCGGCGCAACAAATCGAGCAGCAGGATGGGGAAGGCTGTTTCATCCATCTGAACTCCGCCCCAATAGGGGCGGCCGTCCAGCCACAGATTTTGCGCCCAATTTCCATCGGCTTCCTGGGTGGCTTCCAGATACTGAAGCACCCTGACCGCATCGGTGACGGCACCAGCCGCCAGCAAAGCGCCCGCAGTTTCGACCAAATCGCGAGGCCAGACCAGGTGGTATCCGCCGAGATCTTCGTCGCCTTTGCTGAATCCCCAGGGTATGGAAAGGCTGGCGATGATGCCGCCGAGAAAATCCTTGGACTCGTGAGTGCGGAGAACGGCAGTGGAGGCTCGATACAGGTCGTACTCACGCGGCGGCTCATCGAGCCTTATTAATGTGTCCTGCCACTCCTTCCACTGCGAGACATAAAGCTGGCGCAATTCGTCGAAATTCTCGAGCAGGCTGGAGCGAACTTGCTGACCCGCTTCGGTGACGATGCCGCCAAATCCGAGCGCCAAGACGAATTCTCCATTGCAGGCAGCCAGATCGATCTCGCCGGTGCAGGCGACATTGCCTTTTTCCGCGCGCTGATACTCCCACTGCATTTCGAAATGTTGCGAAAGATCCTGCCAGCCGTCGGAGTAGCCAACGAATCCAACCGACATTTTTTTCCAGGCAGCGGACGAGCCGAGAGCCAGAGCGGTTCCATCGTGATCCGCCAGGAACATCGGCACACCTTTGTAATCGCCCACCCACGCAGTATTGTCATAGCCGCAGTTGGCAAGGTGGGGGGAGAGAAGAGCGTAAAGGCGATAGTCGCTGAGTTGACCTTGAAGGGGTTCGAAACGAATCTTTTGCAGAACAACGTTGCGGTAGGGATCGGTAAGGATTTCTTTCCGTATGCGATAGCGGCCCTTCAGTTCAGTGTTGATAAGTTCATAGCTTGGAACGCCAGCCTCGAAAGGTTTGTTCTCAAAGGAGCAATGACGTTTTTCCTCGGAGAAGAAATCGTTGCCGCTGGTCACGATGAATCCCAGGTCGCGAGTACACGCCTGATCTACTCGGGGAAAGTAAACTTCATTTAGAATGCCGTGACTGATGGTGAACCAGACTTTGCTGTGCTGGTTTAGGGCGGTGCCGGCTCCGGTCTTGGCGCTTGAGGTCCAGCGGGGTGGAATGCCGGGCCAGCCCGGGGCATAGCGTACGGGGGAATCGCTCATGAGGTTTTCGTCCTAAGTACAACCGAGTGGAAGCTTATTTGTGGAGCGGGAACCTTCCGGAATCGCTCGATCCATGAAAATAGGATGGGCGCAACGCTAATTAGTTGCATCGAAGCAAGGTCGCCGGAAAGTAACGTTGCGCGGCTGCAAAAACGCGTGATAATGAGGGACCTTAACTTTATGCGCATTCCAGCCATCGTCCGATTTCGCAAATGCGTGATCCTCGTCATGGTAGCAGCCTTGTGGCTGGGCCTGGGGACGCGCGCTGCGGCCGGCGTCGTGGCGCCACCCGACGTCGTCCCAATCACGGCTCTGGACCGTGGTTTCCTCGGGCTCTACAACCTGGATTTCGCGGGCGCGCAGAAGGATTTTTCCGCGTGGGAGACTCAACATCCCGACGATCCGGTGGGGCCGGTCAGCCAGGCTGCGGGATATCTTTTCTCGGAGTTCAACCGCCTTGGCGTGCTGGAAGGACAGTTCTACGATAATGACGACAGCTTTGCCGCACGCTCGAAACTCAGCCCGGACCCGGAAGTGCACGACCATTTTCAGACTGCGGTGGACCATGCCCAAGCGCTCGCTCATGTCCGCTTAGCCAAAGATGCCAAGGACCAGGACGCGTTATTTGCTTTGACCCTGGCCTCCGGGTTGCAGGCAGATTACGCGGCGCTGATTGAAAAGAAAAACCTGGCTTCCTTGCACTACACTAAAGAGGCGTCCGCCTGGGCTCAACAGTTGCTCGCGGTTTGCAACAACTGCTCCGACGTTTTGGTGGCGACTGGATTCAGCAAGTACATCATCGGCAGTATGTCCGCACCAGTGCGCTGGCTGCTGCGCATGGGTGGATTACCCGGCGACAAACAGGCTGGCATTGCCGACTTGCAGACAACAGCCCAACACGGGCATTATCTGGCTCCATTTGCTCGCGTTCTGCTGGCCATTGCTTATGTGCGAGACAAAGACAAACCCCGCGCTCTCGAATTGCTTACCGCATTGCGCACACAGTTTCCCGGCAATACGCTGTTTCCGCGGGAGATTGCACGTCTGCAACTGAATATTCAGAGCAGCCAGTCGGCCACTCATCCTTGAAATCCTTATCCAGCCCATTCATCAGAAATTCACTCGGTTGTAACTGTCCTTTAACAGAGCGCCGATAGAAACTAGAAATGTCCATTCTAAGGAGGAATCATCGAGTGATGCGACGAATCGTATTGCTTTTGGTGTGTGCATTTCTAGCTCTGCCGGCAATCAGCCAGACCACGCTGAACGGGGCGGGGGCCACGTTCCCGAATCCCATTTACTCGAAGTGGTTCAGCGAATACCACAAGCTGCACTCTGACGTTCAGGTCAACTATCAATCGATCGGCAGCGGCGGCGGCATTCGCCAGGTGACGGAAGGCACGGTAGATTTCGGCGCCAGCGATATGCCNNATTCTCAACATTCCCAGCGTGCTGGGCGCGGTGGTGCCAGCCTACAACATTCCGGGAGTAAGCGGGGAGGTGAAGTTCACTCCCGATGCGCTGGCGGAAATCTTTCTGGGAAAGATTACAAAATGGAATGATAAAGCCATCACCAACGTGAATCCGGGCGTCAATTTCCCCGACAAAGATATCATCGTGATTCACCGCTCCGACGGCAGCGGGACCACCTTCATCTGGACCGACTATCTGTCGAAGGTCAGCCCAGATTGGAAGAGCGAGGTGGGCAGCAACACTAGCGTCAAATGGCCGATCGGGCTGGGCGGGAAAGGCAATGAAGGGGTCGCAGGGTCGATTCGACAGTTGCAGGGAGCGATCGGCTACGTCGAACTGATCTACGCAATCCAGAACAAGATGACTTATGGGAAGGTGAAGAACTCCTCTGGCGTGTTCATCGACGCGAGCCTGGCGAGCGTGACGGCGGCGGCGGCCAAGGCGGCGGCGTCGCACACGGGGGCGCTGACGGGCAGCGACGAAGTGCTGGACGCGGCCTTCCGCCGCTCAGGAGTTTTGCGGGTACACAGCATCGCGGACCTCTTCTACATGGCGGAAGTGCTGGGAAGGCAACCCCGCCCCAAGGGACCTCGGCTTACGATTCTCACCAACGCTGGCGGACCGGCAGTCCTGGCCACCGACTCGCTGGTGGCCAACGGCGGAGAGCTGGCTGAGCTTTCCCCCGAGAGCCTGAACCGCCTGAATGAGTTCCTTCCAGCCCATTGGAGTCATAACAATCCTATTGACATTCTCGGCGATGCTGACTCTGAGCGCTATGCTCGCGCGCTCGAAATTGCTTCCCAAGATCCAAACAGTGATGGGCTGCTGGTGGTCCTGTNNTCATCCCCACATTTGCTTATCCCGATACTGCGGCGCGGGCCTTCACCTACATGTGGCGATACTCCTACAACCTGCGCGGACTATACGAAACTCCCACACTCACTGAACACTCTGAATTGGAGATCGCATCCAGCAACCAGGTCGGGCAAATCATTCAGAATGCGAGGGCCCACGGCCGCGTCCTGCTTACGGAGC